>JAYVHE010000263.1:0-6621 GCA_043771495.1 Bdellovibrio sp.
GGGCGATTTTTGAATCGGTTGGTTCAACATGACTTTCCCCTGCAGATATTTGATGGCCTTAGGTCTTGTCGGTTAAATTCAAAAAATAGTTTAATCGTACCGAATTGAAACACTCTGCGACGATAAACATCGGGACTTTGCACAACGTTGAAATAGTTGTATCAGACTCTTTAGGTACTTAAATCCATCATACGACGAAGTATTTCGAATTTAAAATCGCTGTAAGGCGGGCGTAGAATTTTATACATTGATTTGAAAAAACTGTGTTTCATATAACTGCGCTGATGCGAAAATTCCTTAAAGCCCTCAAAACCATGCGAAGTACCGCTGCCACTTGTGCCAATACCGCCAAACGGCAAATGCGAATTTCCAACTTGAAGAGTTGTTGTATTAATTGTGACCGAGCCCGATGGAAAATGTTTCGTCACTCGACCGATAAAATTTTGATCTTCAGAAAAAAACATCATCGTCAGAGGGCGTTGGTCAAAGCTCAGTTTTTCTAAGAGCTGGGCTTCGGTGTCAAAAGTTAAGAGTGGAACGATTGGGCCAAAAATTTCTTCTTGCATGATCGGGTGGTTCCAATCTTGAATCTCGATCAACAGCGTGTTTTTTGTTTCATCCCAGAGATTATTTGATAATTTTTTAATTCGTTCTTGATGGTGAGCGTTGACCATTTGGGTTGGTTTTTCACGTTTAGATTTTGCTTCGGTTTGATTGTAGAGCTTAATGAAAGATTCTTTGACCGACGAATGAATATAAATAAAATCTGGGGCCACGCATGTCTGGCCGCGGTTCAAAAACTTCCCCCAATGAATTTTTTCAGCGGCGTCTTGTAAGTCAGCCGTTTGATCAATAATCACTGGTGATTTGCCACCGAGTTCTAGCGTGACCGGAATTAATTTTTTCGCACAACTTTCAGCGACGATACGACCGACCTGCGTTGATCCTGTGAAAAACACATGATTAAACGCAAGCTCCAACAATTTTTGAGTAACGGTTTTGTCTCCGAGTTCACAAACGACTTCATTTTGCAGAAAGCAATCCGATACTAATTGCTGAACCACTTGAGCCATATGAGGTGTCAGTTCACTGGGCTTAACAACAACAGTGTTCCCGGCAGCTAACGCCGAAATCAATGGACTCATCACCAGTAAAAACGGGTAGTTCCATGGTGCAATAACTAAAACCACGCCTTTATTTTCAAACTGCACCCATGATCTGTGTCCAATTAAAGCCAGCGGTGTTGTTCTAGAAACAGGCTTGGTCCACTTTTTTAAACACTTGATGTTGTGATGTAATTCAGATCTAACGGTAAAAATTTCTGTAGCAACGGCTTCAAAGGGTGGTTTCCCAAAGTCTTTGCCAGCAGCTTCGATAATTTTATTTTCGTTTTGCAAAACCCAATTTTTAATTTTTTTAAGTCGATCGATACGATTTTGAATGGGTTCTGAACGTTGTTTTTGAGAATTTAATTTAAGCTGATTAAAGATTTCTAAAGTCATAGAGCTTATCATCTAACAGATGGCTCGGTTTTACATTCTGCAGTGCTGTAATAAAACTAGAACCAAGATTTGGAATATCTTTTTCTAGAGTTTTTACTAAAGCCTTCATTTTCTTTCGTTTCATGCCTTCTTGGGATCCGCACAAATTACAAGGAATAATCGGGAAACTCCAAGCTTCACTGAGTTCAATGAGATCAACCTCAGCGACGTAGGCGAGTGGACGCAAAACGATATTGCGTTCATCGTCAGATACAAGCTTTGCCGGCATGGTCGAAAGTTTGCCTGAGTAAAATAAATTGAGTAGCGTGGTTTCGATAATATCGTCGCGATGATGCCCTAAAAGCATTTTTGAATATTTTTGTGCGAAGGCAAAATCATATAAAATCGCACGGCGCAATTTTGAACACAACGAACAATAAACTCCGTCTTTGACTTTATCAGTCACGATTGAATAGGTGTCTTTTTCAATTAAGGTGAAATCAATGCCTTCGTTTTTCATCCACGCCGTAAAATGATCCGCACGAAAGCCCGGTTGTTTTTGATCCAACATGACCGCATTAATTGTAAAATCAAGTTCTGCGCGTTTGCGGATTTCTTCCAACAAAATGGTTAGAATCGAAGAATCTTTACCGCCAGAAACGCAAATCATTAATCGATCACCGTCTTCGATCATGTTGTAATCGTTTAAGGCTTGAGTGATTTGTTTTCTGATTTTGACAGCTAACGGATGATTTCGATCCACGAGTTTGTGGTTCGGAGTCGAATTTGTTGTGGCCGATTCAGCTGTGATTTTCATAGTGGTTTTTTATATGTCTTTTTCAATGGTTAACCTATTTTGTGCCATTGAAATTTGATTTTCGGTAGTTTTTTGCAAACAATTATGAATGACGTTGTCGCCAATACTGAATTGTTTACCAAAATTATCAATAAAGTAAATCAGCTTTACTAGAACCCAGCTTTCAGAGACCTCTTGAATATAAGCAAATGGCCCAGGTTCGGCGCGCACACCACTTGAGGAAAGTGCTGCTTTTTCTAAAAGCGGCTTGGCTTTTTCAGCATCGGGATTGGATTTAAATCTAAACTGGTGGCTGCGAACGATCGGGGTGTTTTCAGGTGAAAAATTGCTGACTTGAATTCCGGCAATTAATTTATTCGGAAGCGTGATGACTTCATCAGATAACCCAATCAGCACGGTCGATCGCCACGAAAGCTCTTTGACCTGACCTGTGATTTTAATTAAACCGTTTTGTACTTCGAGCCAATCACCAATTTCAAAAGTTTTATCCACTTGCAAAGATATCCCTGCAAACAAATTTCCAAGCGTATCCTGCAACGCTAGGCCCAAAATAATCGAAAATGCAGCTGACGTCGCAAGGACTGGTGTTAATTGAACATTAAATAAATGTCCAATCGCCCAAAAGAACAGGGAAACCGAAAGTAAAAGCGTAAAAATATTAACGATCAACAGCGGTACGCCCGCACGCATCGAACCTAAAAATAAATACTGCAAAACCAAAACGCGGCACGACTTAACAAAAACGATGATTCCCCAGAAAAAACACAAACTGCCAAAGTAGGGCGTTAGTTTTTTAAAAAGCAGTGACACGTCCGTGTTGTGCAAGCAGACCAAAAATCCCGCCGAGAAAATTACAAAAAAAGCGGTGTGAAAAAACAGATTAGCAAAATGTTTTTTTAAATTGGCGTGGCGTTCAGCAGAAACATTGTTTAATAAAATTCGGTAAAACGTGTACGAAAACAGACTTAAAATTAAAACCAAGACGATGACTTCAACGTCTAAAATCTGATAAAGCGTAAATGGAAAGCTGCTGGCGCTAATCACTTTGAATTGTCTTTCTTAATTATTTCAGTAAGTTTTTTTTGAGGTCATTCATTTTGTCGTCGACCGGCTTACCGAGCCACATTGAAAATAATTTTTTCAGTGAAGCATCGTCCGCTGTAATTGTTTTTGTCGATCCGTCAGGTCTTTGGATCACGATTCGTTGCTGGTTGTTGCTCCAATCACCGCTAATCGCAAATACTTCACCTTTTTTAAAACTTTTAATGGACTCAACTTCAGTCATTAAATCCGAAAGTCCTGCGACGGGTTTTGACAAATCGACATCGTTTTCTTTCAGGGCTTCTTTGAAAGATTTAGAAATATCTGAACCCGAAAGCTCGCGTTTAAGTGTTAGTTTAATTTGCACAGGACCCGCCATCGACAAAGAGTTTAAAACTTGGTCATCAGACTTTTGAATTTTTTCAGGCGTTAATGCGTAAAATTCGGCCACATAAACATCGACCGTCGCGATCCCGAAAACTTTTTTACGGCGAATTCCGTGTGACACAGCTTTTAAATCGGTCGTGCCAACTTTTGCCGTTGAAGCTAAATTGACGCCTTCAAAAACTGTTGGAGCCATTTCGTATCGGGGTGCGGTTTCTGCCGTGGGTGGAGGAGTTGCTGGAGTGTCTTTAGCCGCTGCAGTTAATCCTAAAAATAAAAGTCCAATAAGTGTGATCGAAAGTGTTTTCATTGTGTGCCTTTCACAGTTTAAAAATGAATTCATAGTGTCATGACTTTTCTTATGCTTGTAAATAGTAAAAGCACTGAGGCATTATAAAAGTTTCGATGGAGAAACTAAATGAGCACATGGACTCGAGTATTAGGAATTACTAGCTTAACGTTTTTTATAGGCATGTCTGCTTTTGCTAAAGAAATGCCGCAGCGTTTAGGTATTGGGATTAAAGACAACATATCTAGATCGCTACCGTCGTTAGCCATTGTTTACCACTTGGACGGCAATTCGGCCTTAACCGGCGGATTCGGTTTAGACACTGAAAAAGACAACTCGTCTATTCAATTTAATGCAGGAGTTCGTTTCGTTATTTTTCAGGAAAAAAATATGCACTTTTATTCGGGCGGCCAACTGGGATATTTAAATTATGAAACGGCGGGAACAAAAAATTCAGGAATTGAATTTAATCTCGTCGGTGGTGCCGAATTTTTCTTTGAAGGCTTAGAAAATTTGGGTTGGACGATCGAGGGTGGATTCGGGGTTTCGACGGCAAAGAACACACGAGTAAGGACCATCGCAGATAATCCATTCAAAGCCGGAATGATTTTTTACTTTTAATGACAGGGAGATTTTATGACTAAAGAAGTACTGAGTACAGAACATGCACCCAAGGCGATCGGACCGTATTCGCAAGCGATCAAAGTAGGATCGCTGTTATTTTGTTCGGGTCAAATTTCGATAAATCCAACGAACCAAGAAGTTTTTTTGGGCGATATTAAAACTCAAACCGAAATGGTTTTGGCCAATATCGAAGCGATTTTGAAAACGGCCGATATGAATTTTTCGAACATCGTTAAAACGACAATTTTCCTTATCGACATGGCCGATTTCGCAACCGTGAATGAAATTTACGGCAAGCGATTCCTCAAAGATCCGCCAGCGCGTTCGACCGTCGCCGTCAGCGGTTTACCAAAAGGCGTGCGCGTTGAAATTGAAGTTACGGCCTGCACGTAATAACAAATAATGTCGAAAAAGATTTTATCCATTATTGTATTGATCCTAATTGTTGGCGGGTTTCTATTTGTTGATAAAGCCGTCGAAATTCAACAGGAACCCGTCACCATTTGGGATAAAAATTTGCCAACGGCAGACTGCGGAGTTGTGTTAACGGGTGGTAGTGGACGCATTCGAGAAGCGTTCGACTTGCTTCAGCAATCACTTATCGGAAAGTTAATTGTGTCTGGGGTTTATAATGAATCCCAGCTGAATGATATTTTTCCTTATTTAAGTTATTATCCCGAAGTTCAAGTTTCCAGAATCATTTTAGATAAACGATCGTTAACCACATATGGAAACGCGCGGTTTTCATTAAATATTGTAGAAGCCGAGCATTGCCGTGATGTTTTGCTAATTACGTCGCAAATTCACATGCAACGAGCGTTTAAAATATTTCGCTATGTTTTCCCCGAGACCGTGAATATTAAGAAAGTCGCCGTAAACAATTCGAAGTCTGAGGCCGGGTATTTCGACCTTGGTCTAGAAGTTATTAAGTCCTACTCCTATTATATTTTCCGCCTTGTCGATATTTAATCAATTCTGAATTTTGATCAATAATAGTTAATAAATAACTCAATTTCTAAAAATGATGCGCCGATAGCTCTTAGGCTATGGCAGAAAAGAAATCAGAAAAGAAAAACAAATCGAAGGCAAAATTTATTAGTGAGAAAAAACTCACGCTAAAAGCATTGTCCGATGAATTTGAGCAAATCAACGAGATTTCTTTAGATCAAATTACATTAATCGTAGAAAATCGAGATCCTGTTTTGCTAGAAGCCGAGGTGGTATTGCCAACGGACGAGATGGTCGTTGTTGAAAGTGAAAACCCGACGCATTCAGTTTTTTTATTGGAATTATTGGCCGGTCGGACTTCGCCCTCGAAAGGTCAATTGTTGTGGAACCAAAAAAATTATTTTGGTGAGGACGCGGCCTTGGATCCGCATCATTTCCTAGGAAGTTATTTCGAAAGCTTCAAATCACCAGGGTCTTTAACGTTTAGAACATTATGGCAAAAATTTGTTGAATCTGAAGACGAGCTGAATGGCTTAATCGCCGCTTTTGATCTGGATGAAGTTTGCGATATTCCGTTTAGTAAGACACCTTATGCCTATCAAAAACTATCGCAATTGGTTTTACCAATTTTAAAGCGTCCACAAATTTTAATTTTAGAAGACCCTGCCTACGGATTGTCTGAAGATCAATGGTTGAATTATTTAGACTTTGTTCAGTTTTATCAGCGCCGCGGATTTTTACGTCATATGTTTTTAACAAACAGTCATCCGACAGCATTAATTCATTTGAATCATCAAAAGCTTTATATTGCAGATGGTATGATTTATCTTGATCAGAAAACAGGATTCAAAAAAGTCTCGCACTTTTAGGTTGCCTCTGAAACCACATCAAATTTAAAGTGTTTGTATAGGTCATCAGGCAAATAACACAATGCAAACAACACCATGAAAACAACCCACCTCAGTTTTTACTTACTCAAAAAATTAGTTCTATCGCCGCGTTCGGGCTCATTAATTCGCCGAACGGCTCGTTTATCT
>JAYVHE010000264.1:0-7297 GCA_043771495.1 Bdellovibrio sp.
TAGTCACACCATCAACCAGGTAGTAAACGGTCTGACCAAATTCACGTTGGACATCATCAAGTGTAACGCCCGTGTCTTCAACCGTGTCGTGAAGCAATCCGGTAATAATACAATCAACGTCTAATTTTAAATCTGCTAAAATTCCTGCAACATTTAATGGATGCGAAATGTACGGCTCGCCGGATCTGCGCATTTGTCCTTCGTGCGCTTTTTCAGAGAATCGATAAGCTTGTTCAATAATTTGTGCGGGAACTTGGGCGTGGTACGTTTGAATTTTAGAAATAAGGTCTTCCACCGTTTTGATCGGTACATTGGGAAGTCTATCGTCGTTGAAAACCTCGGTCATTCTAGTATTTTAGACCGAAATGGCTAACTTTTTTAGTGGGTTTTTTCGAATCGCACTAAAAACCGTTTAAAATAGACTTTTGGCTGTTATGCGACAAAAAAGTCTAGCCTCAAAAGCCAACTAAAATTAAAAATTTCAGTACCATAAAATCGACAATGTCTTTGAAGTAAGGTGAAAATGTGAATGTAAATTATCGATTAAGATCTTCAAGCATATCTTCGTTGGCCGTCGTCGTTAAAGAACCACGATCAAAAACAACGTTACCAATAGCTACTTCACGAAGAGCGCTAACGATATATTTATTATTTTTTGTAGAAACTGTGCACTCGCTACCTTTAAGTAACTGTTTGGCGCGTTTAGAAACTAAAAGAACCAAAGCAAAACGATTAGGAACTTTATCTAAACAATCTTCAACCGTTACACGTGCCACGCAGAACCTCCAAAACGATTAACCTACGCTTAAAGCCTTGAAACCACAACTCATTTTTCTATTGGAACGAACAATTTAAGACTGTGACAGCCACGTTGTAACTAGGGTTTTGAATTCCTGATAAGAGCGTTCGAATTCGTCGTTGACGATTCTGATGTCAAATAGATGGGCTTTTGACATTTCAATTTCTGCGTTTTTCATACGCACTTCTAGGTCGATTGGGGGTTTGCCATCCCGCTTAATAACTCTGCGGCGGAGTTCCTCGATGGACGGCGGCAGGATGAATACCGTTTTTGCATCGGGATACTTTTCTTTGAATGTGGCCACACCTTGGATGTCGATGTCCATGATAACGACTTTTTCTTTAGCCCAGGCGAGCTGGATTTGCTCAAACGAAGTGCCATACAGATGGGTGTGAACTTGCGCCCATTCAATAAAAAAATTCTCTGAGCGTTTTTTTTCAAAATCATCACGGGCAATAAAAAAATACGGCTTACCTTGGCTTTCGTGGGAACGCATGGATCTGGTGGTGTAGGTAATAACGTCGTGCAGTCGTGCCTCCTCTTGGGCCAGACGTTCAACGAAACTACTTTTTCCTGCGCCACTTGGGGCCGCGACAATAACCATTCGTGTTTTCATGCGTTTTATATCAAACGTCTACTCGACGTTTTGAATTTGCTCCCTTAAGCGTTCGATCAGTGTTTTAGACTCAACGACAGATTCAGTGATACCGGATAATTGGCTTTTAGAACCGATTGTGTTCACTTCTCGTAGCAGTTCCTGCGTGTAAAAATCAAGTTTTTTTCCCTCGATTGCGCTTGATTCTAAAATGCGTTCAAAGTTCTTAATGTGCTCATTTAATCTAGTTAATTCCTCGTTGATGTCGGTTTTATCAATCTGAATTAAAATTTCTTGAGCAATTCTTTGCGGCTCAATCGTTTGTGCGCTGAGCTCTTTTGGAAATCGCAATTTAAATTTGCTCTCGTATTTTTCTTGCAGTTGCTTATTCGCCTCATCACGAAGTTTGTGAATTTTCTGCACATATTTAAGTAACTCTTTGATATTTTTCAGTAAGTCTTTTTTTAAGGCTAAGCCTTCGCGCGCGCGTTCGGTGTCGCACTTTTTTAAAGCCATTTCAAAAGCTTTACGTACCACCACCAGTTCACTTTGTGAAAGCTGGTCGGGTTCTTCAGCCACTACAACGTCGGGTTGACGACTGATTAAATCAAAGCGGATACCTTCATTAATATTCAAATCTTTTGCGAGTTTACGAAAAGACTTTAAATATTCGCGTGCAAGGCTGGTATTGATCGAAATTCGCCCGCTGGCCCCACCGGCCCGTGATCGTCTTGAAATATAAACGTCAATAGTTCCGCGTTTGATGGTTTCACTTAAACGTTTTTTCAGATCTGATTCCAATTGAAAATACATGCGCGGCAAATGAAAACGAGTTTCTAAAAAACGTCCGTTCACGCAGCGCAAGGAGACCTCAACTTGGCAATCTGGAGTTTGCAATCTGTTAATTCCAAAACCGGTCATACTTTTCATAACACCTCTGCTAATAGCACGTTACAGCAAAAATTTCGCAACCTCACTCTGCAAATCAGAGCCTTTCGACCAAAGTACTGCTTCGTCGCGCTTAAACCAGGTTCTTTGTTTCTTAATTAATTTGTTCGTACTCGCTGCAATTTCAGCCGCTAAATTTTCTTTTGAGAGTCGACCTTGTAAATAGTCTTTGGTTTCCTTGTAGCCCACGGAATTTAACGGCGCCCATTCTGAAAACCCCTGCTTTAAAAAAAATTCGGTTTCTTCAATGAGTCCTGACGCCAACATTTTTTGAGCACGAGCTTCAATGCGTTTTTTTAAAATGTCTTTATCTAAATCAACACCAACTTTTAAAAAGCGCGTAACGTCGACAATTTTTTTTTGCTGGTTTTGTTTGATGTCACTGGCTTTTAGATTGAAGGCCCGCTTTAGTTCTAAGGCGCGACCAATGCGGTAATGATCATTACTATGCAGCCCATGCTGTGGATCAAAGGAATTTAATTCAGCCCATAAGTGCTCGTGTCCGCCATTTTTGAATTCGTCCAAGATTGTCTGTTTAATTTCTAATGCGATTTCAGGAACATCATACATGCCTTTTTCAAGCGCCTGTTGATAAAATCCCGTTCCACCAACAAAAAAAAGCGGCTGGTTGTTTTTAATTTCTGGTAGAAGCTCTTTTAAATCCCGTAAAAATTCACCCGCTGTCATTTCTTTCGGCGCAGGAACATAAGAGTACAAATAATGGGGAACTGTTTTTTTCTCGGTTTCTGTTGGTGCGGCGGAACCTATTTGTAACCCTTTGTAAAATTGCACGCTATCAAAATTAATAATTACACCGTGGTGTTTTTGCGCCAGTGTCAGCGCTAAATCTGATTTTCCTGCACCAGTTGGGCCTACAATGTAAATACTAGGATTATTAATAGTCATGTTGGCCTGATTAGTTTCTGCGGCCAAACAATCGTTCGACCTCGGCCCGATTCCACTGAATAAAAACTGGACGACCATGGGGACAGAAACTTGAAAATGGAAACTGATCCATTTCAAACAACAATTCCTGCATTTCAGGAAAACTTAAAGACTGCCCGGCACGCACGACCGAATGACAAGCCATTGTTGCAAAAATATCTGTGACTGATTTTTCGAACTGGTAGGAATCTCCAAAATCAACGAGCTCCTGCGCCATTTTTTCTAATGCCGATTGCAGCGCTTTTTCTTTGATTAGAGCTGGTGCTGATTTTACGCCGATGGATTCCGGACCTAAACGTTCAAACTCTAAACCCATTTTCAATAATTGTGATTCATGCTTGAATAAGGCCTCGACTTTGGCTTCGTTAAGATTGATTTGTAACGGAAATAAAAACGATTGAATGTCTAGGTCCCCACCCTGCCATTTTTGCATTAATTTTTCAAAGGCCACACGTTCATGGGCGGCATGCTGATCGACTAAAATTAACAAGTCATCTTTTTGACAAACAATATATGTTAAATCGAATTGGCCAACGACATGAAAGGAAGACCAATGATTTTTTTCCATCGCGCGCACAGGGTCCGACGATGAAGACGCAAAATTAAACGGAGTAGTTTCTACATTTGAAGACTGCATTAAAAAATCTTTTTTCTTAATGACTGTGGGTTCATCGCTAAAAAAACTTTGATTTTGCAGTGGAGGTTGGAACTGATAAGTTTCAATTTTCGAGTTTTGCGGCGTTGCACGTCCGGGTTGACTGCCCCGCAGTTCACCCCGAAACCAAGGGGATTCACTCAATGCTTCACGAAGAGTCGACTGAACAGCCCGATAAACTTCTGAAGAATTGACGAATTTAACTTGGCTCTTTGTTGGACTAATATTGACGTCAACAAAATCAGCCGGCGTCGATAAAAACAAAGCCACCTGCGGATACTCTCCGTGCATAAGTAACGTGCGGAACGAATCCATAACCGCTGCCGTGATTGTGCGATCCTGTATCCAGCGATTTTGCACAAACACCCACGTGTTCTTCGACGTCTTAGCGACTTCATTGGGAGCAGTAAAGGCCACTTCACATTTAATTTTTTGATCAGAACCAAATCGATGTTCGCGCGCACTCAAAAATATTTTTTTAACACCCAGAATATCTCGGTAACGATTCTCCAAAGATTTTTCATCCGTTGGTTTTACAGCTTGAAAAAACAATTGCAAATCCCCGTCAACGATCAATTTGAGCTGCACGTACGGGTGCGAAAGCGCCATCGCTTTAATAACAGCTTTAATTTGCGTCAGCTCAGCGGAGGCCGATTTTAAAAATTTTAAACGTGCTGGAGTATTTTCAAAAAGCCGCCGAACTAAAACTTCGGTGCCTTCAGCAACAGACCCCTCGAGGACTTCAGACAGCTCGCCATAGTAGGATTTGATCTGAAACGAACCGGTCGCAGATTTTTTATGACTCATTAAAGTTAATTCCGAAACAGCGGCAATACTGGCTAAAGCTTCGCCGCGAAATCCGTAAGACACTAAACGAAACAGATCATCCGATGTTGTAATTTTACTGGTGGCGTGTCGCTCTAACGCTAAAGGTAATTCATCTTTGTGAATTCCTCGTCCGTTATCTTTGACTTTAATATTTCGACCACCAAGACTAACTTCAATCAGGACTTCGCTCGCTCCGGCATCGATACTATTTTCAACCAATTCTTTAATCAGATGAGCCGGGCGTTCGACGACTTCTCCCGCTGCAATTTGATTGATAACATCCGTGGATAGAACCTGGATTTCAGCAGGCAGTGAATTGCGGTTTGTCGACATAGTTGTTTATATGAAATTGCGAGCCGTGAATCAAACTAAAACAAAATCCCGAATGATAAGACACCATAAGGCGTTTTATCCCAATAATATCGCAAACCTAAATCGACTCCATAGGACGCCCCTACGAACTGGAAGGCCGCTTCTAATGTTACTCCGACAGTTGCATCTTGCAGTGAATATTTTTTAAGCGAAGTTTGCACGTTAAACTGCGAATATTTTAAAAACGGCCCCAAACCATAACGAATTTGCGAGTAACGACCCGCCACTGAATAATTTTGAAATTGTACGCCACCCCAAAGAACCATTCCACTGGCGTCAAAACCGGTTTTTTTCTTGTAATATTCAGGTGCATCAAAGGCCGCCATGATATCCCAGCTGAGCCCACCCATTCCGTAGTCTGCATCGGCTGCGCCCCACGCTAAATTTTTATAATTGATGGCCCACAAATCGCCCACTTGAATTCCGCCAAGCGTGTCTTCGTGATAGTTTATTAAAGTCATGGCCAATAAATGATTTTTGCCGGTTTCTTCATTTTCATTCACATCATCGGGCCGGTCTTTTGGCGGAGGCTTTTTTGATTTTGCTTTTTTAGTCTTTTGAGCTGTGGTTTCTTCGTCGGCGTCAGGATCAAAATTTTTAGGTTGGAAAGCTCCAAGCCCCTTAATATCAAGTTCCGTATCCGGCACATAACCAACTTGATTCGGCGCGATCAGAATTTTATAAAAAGGTCCCTCAGGCTTACTTGTAATCCAATAAAACTTTCCGGGTTTGATCACCTTGATCACTTCAGAATCAAAATCGGCTTGCACGTAAACATCGACTTCTTCGCTGCCGGCTTGGGCTTGCTGCGTCCATGTTTTATGCGCGGATTGTGAAAAGCTTGGCACGGGCACTAGTGCCATCAGTATAATAAAAACATTCAAAGCTGTCCGTGGAATCATCGGCTTATTATATTTAACAGGATTAAACTCGCAATGAAATTTTTGATTCTGGCGTGGCTACGACCTTGCGTATCGGCAAATTGATCGTTGGTTTCAACAAAAAGTCAGGATTATCTTTGCGATCATCTAAAAACAGCTTTACTTTTCGCGCGGCTTTGTCGGCATCCTTAACATAAATGACTGGGTCAAACCCACAATTATTACAGATGGTTGAATGGCGCCAGCGTAAGCGCACAAAAAATTCTCCGATAGTCACTAACGATATCAAAATCACTAAGCCCCGCGGATCTAAATGCTCCCAAAGAACCGAGGTCAACAGAATCGCGAATAAACTAAGCGAAACGATCTCAACAAAGTTTAAACTTTTCCGTTTATAGACTTTTTTAGGAGTTTTACAAAAGGCACAAAAGCATTTCTGACGCTGAGCAAACATAATGATATTTTGCCAAAATTTCCCAATCATTTCTATACTTTCAGTTAAACATGATCAAAATACTTCAAGAATGCCATAATCGACTGTACCTTAGCCCCAATTGCCTACTGACTCGTAAACCGGTCTTGGTTGTTTCCTCGACCAGTGGTTTAGGTTGGAATGCAATACCTGCTTGGATTAAACGCCGATTTTTCCACTGGCAAATTAGTCGACATGGCTACAAAACTTTGTGGCCCGTTCCTCGGGATTTACTCGTTCACAGAAATCCCAATTTTCATTATTTAGATGTCGATAAAATAAAATTTGCGAATTGCATCGATTTTCTAATTGTCTGTGCAGAAAATGATTACAATAGTTATTTAGATGAATAACCAAACCAATAGAAGAGTGACAAACCCGATGAACAATGTTGAGGTTAAGTATGCGCGAAGTTAATTCTGAACAAGCCGATCTAAATACCACGATCAAAGACGTCATTGACTATCTTATTCACTTTATTAAAAATCCGGCCGAAAAAATAAAACATTTGCCTCATTGGAGTTGGACGTCGTTATTTGTTTTACAAATTACACTGGCAATTATTTCAGGGGTCCTTTCAGGTTTATTAAAATTAAATTTTTATACAATTATGGCTGGCGTCTTTTTAATGCCCATCGTGAGCACTGTTGCGGCCTTACTATTAACAACATTTTTCTATTATTACTTTCAGTTTTTTGAAGAACGCACTGAAAGCTTTCGAAAGCTTCTGACGTTTGTCATATTGGCTTCGATTCCATTTTTTATTTTTCAGGTTATTTCTGAATATTTGAGATTCATATCG
>JAYVHE010000265.1:0-4915 GCA_043771495.1 Bdellovibrio sp.
TCACTGGTTTTGTTCCTTTTTAATAAATTTGAAATCCAACAATTTGTCGACTGTTTCTGGCGCTAATCCAAAAATCATTGGATCTTGCTGCGTACGCGCTAAGAAAAATTCTTTTTCTACACCGAAAATTTTCTTTTTCATTTGTGGCCCCCAGTTCAACTGCATCAGCAATTGGTCACCAGCTGTTTTTAAAATAATCATGTTATTGCCTGTGAGTTTAGAGTAGTCAGATTTATCTAAAAAGTAATTTAATTCTTGTCGCGAAAAATCACGCAAAAATTCACTGATGACGTTCGAGTTAACTTCAGATTCAACTTTGTATTCTGGATAGGTTGATTTTTTAATAACCCATTGGCCTTGCTTCTGAATTTCAAGTTCGCCATTCGTGGTCTTTACATAAAATTTTTGCACGTCATCCGGATTGAATGTGAATACCGATCTTCGGTCGCGAAATTGATCGTAACTTAAATTGGCCAATAATTCCCATTTCAGTACATCCAGTTTTACCAATTGCGTGGGTCGATCTACTAAGCCATAGAGATTCCCAGAATCAGAATCTAGCTGAAATTTAGCCGACCGGGTCTCTTGACCGGTTTGAACATCAACTTGAACAAAATTTTTGTCGAGGCCTTTTTCTTTTAAATCTGACTGAGATGGCTCACCATCTGAAATGTATTCTTGAACATCAAGATCGAAAAATTTCATGATAAACGTTTTAATCTTAATTTGGTCCAACGAAATATCGGGCTGGTCAGTAATAAACCACTGCCCTTTTTTGTAGAGCTCAAACTGATGCGACAATGACGTTACTCGAATTCGATCCACCAATTCAATATCTGAACGAATCAATTTTTTATGACGAAAGAATGTTGTCGACTCTTTAACCGCTGATCTCCAGAAACTACCCCCTAAATTTATATTTGGCGAGTCAGTGACTTGAATAAATGGATATCCCTCAAAATTGCTTTCCGCCGAAACTATGATTTTTACAGACTCACCTTTCGCCGTTTTGATAATCCATGTTGCTTCAGGTTTCTCCATTTTATACTCAGATAAATTGATATTATCGATATTTAGCTTTTTGGAATTTTGACCGAGCAGATTTCCAATGACGTTTTCAATATTTTCTTGATCAGCTTTATCTTGAATGGGTTCCATTAAATACCAAACCCCTTGGTTTTTTTGCAAAACAAACCGTTGGGCACTATTGTCTAAGACGACGTAGTTGATGTCTTCGACCTGAAAAGCAATTAAATGTTGGGTGGCCTTTTGGGCCTCTTCATTACGTTTTTTCAAAACCAGTTCATAGAAAAAAACCGAAATCGATAAAATGACAGCGGCAAGGACAAACAGAAGTGTCTTTTTGGATTTACTAAGCATTCTTTCTCCGTAGCCACAACAACCCACTCATTATCATAAATAAAAATGGAATCGGAATAAAAACTCCAACTAGAATAGTTTTAAAATACTGACTGTATGCTGGGTCCTTCATTAATAAAGTTGAAACCTGAGGGTTCTTCGGAGCAATCGAAACCAAATCATCTTCACCTGCTAAATATGAAATGGTATTTAAAACCAAATCTTTGTTCGATCTTTGAAAAAGCAACGTATTGGAAATAATATCGACATCTGCGAAGGCAATCAGCTTAAACATCTTGGCCGTCTTGCCAAGAACTCCTGAAGATTCGACAGCCATGTTAAAAGCTTGCGGTTTTCCAACGTAATCTTCACTCTTTAATTCGGCCAAAGCGACAGCTGCTTCGGGAGTTCGGACCAGGACATCAGTCTTCACATTGGTTATTGGCTTCGTGACGACAAATGCGCTTGGCTGCAAAAACCCAGCACCTGTGTTTTGTGTAAACATTTTGGTGATTTGATGAGTAGAAGCAAATTGTGCGGCAATTGTTGGAACTCGAATATCAACAAAAGATTGTCCCTCGCGCGAAAACACATTTCCCACATAAAAATTTTGCAATTCAATTCCCAAGGGCGCGAGCAACGGATCTAATCCGCCTGCAAATCTATTTTCTAAAAATATTAAGAGCTGCCCACCGCTTGCAAGATAAGCCTGCAAAAGCTCAACTTCGTTTTTTTCGAATTTTTCTGTTGGACCCGCAATAACCAGGACGCTGGCATCTTTTGGAATCTGACCTGATTGATAAAGATTGAGCGGTTCGACTTTGTATGCATTTTTTGTCAGTAAGCTTGCGAAAGAAGAAATTGCCAAGGAGTTCTTATCTTGATCTATGGCGCGCTCGCCGTGGCCGGCCGTAAAATAAATGGTTTTTAAGGCTGTTCGGGTAACTTTGATCATTGCGTTAACGAAGTCCTGTTCAGTGACACCTTCAATACGATTCTTTTTATCTTTATAGGAAATGAAAGCCTCACCGGACGGTCGAGTTGCTCCAAATTCTCTAACCATTGCAGGTCGAGAATTAATTTCTACGAATTCTAAACTGACCTTGTTGGAATAGCTTTCAAAAACTTTAGTCATTCGCTGAAAATTTTTCTTATCTCGCTCGGTGTTTTCGAGTCCTTCCTGATAAAAATAAAAAATCTGCAACTTATTAGTCAGCCCGTCGATAATCTTTTTTGATTGCTCAGATAAAGTAAATTGACCCGTTAGCGATAAATCAAAAGTTTTATTATAGCGTGAACCCAAAAAGTTTATCGAAATTAACACCAAGAGCACGGCAACAAAATAACCGCCCATGCTGAGGCCGCTTTTGCTCGACCGAGTACTTAAAAAATCCCATATTGATTTACGTTCCAAAACGATCCAGGCGATAAAGCCCGCAATTCCGGGAATGAGTAAAAACCACATAAATGGATACCAGGTCGATGCCGCTATTAGAAATCCACCTAGGCAAATCAATAAAATGATACTTGTAATTAACATCAATCGCAGTTTGGAGCTCACAAAGACCTCCAGCGGCTGGATTCGATAACCCGTTCAGTTAAAAAACAAAATAAAAATATAACGCTGAAAAAATAAATGAGGCCGTCGGTTCTAACGGCACCTTCCATCATGGCTTGCAAATGGTTATTCAGCGAAATCTGCTCTAAAATCACTTTTGTTAATGGGTTATCGAAGTTATCTGATATTCCGCCGAAAATCCAAATTGCAATGTTAAAGACCACGCCTAAAATAAATGCGATGAGTACATTTTCCGTCAGGCTTGAAGCAAAAAGGCAAACAGCCGCATAAACAGCTGCAACCAGGACCATTCCTAAAAAGGCAATAAGTGTAGTGCTCCAAGTAAATTCAAAAAGCTTACGCGTTAGAATAATGTATCCGAATGCGATGGCAGTTAACGCCAAAATGACCGCCATCAGCGAGAAGAATTTCCCCATCACGATATCGACGGATTCGATTGGCGAAGTCATTAACAAGTCAAACGTGCGATTTTTTTTCTCTTCAGCTATAAGGCGCATAGCTAATGCTGGAATAAAAAATATAAATACTAAATTTAAAACTGAAATATGCTGAAGGAAAACTGAATAGTGAATATTCATTAGAATCGGTTCAGCCTGCATTTGAAAATAAGCATTCATTTGCGCTTGGGCAAATTCATTAAGCGACATCGCAAAACGGATGCTCATCAGAAACGTCGATAAAAATGCAATTAAATAAAAAAGTGGCGAAATAAAAAAGTTTTTTATTTCTTTTCTGAAAATAACCATCAATGCATCATTCACAGATTGGCCTCATTTGGTTTTTGTCCGTAGGTTAAATCTAAAAACATTTGCTCAAGCTGACTTTCCACCGCAGAAATTTCTACAATTCCAAATTTCTTTTTCAAAACGTAATCAGCAACTAAGTCAGTTGTATTAACTTCGGACTCTGTTGCGCCAATTGTTAGTTCAAAAAATAATGGCGACAACATGTGGACTTTGGTAACCCCGCTGATTGATTTTAAGTCTTCGGCGGTCAGCCCTGGGTTTCGAATTTTTAAGTGAATCTGCAAATTAGCTTTTTTCAAAGCTTGAATGTTGGCGATCTTATCTTGCGCTACAATTTTACCTTGATGAATAATAACCACACGGTCACAAACAGCCTCTACCTCAGACAAAATATGAGTCGAAAGCATAATCGTGCGCTTGCCTTTAAGTTCTCGAATTAAATCACGCATTTCGGCAACTTGTTTTGGATCAAGACCGACAGTTGGTTCATCTAAAATTAAAATTTCAGGATTTGAAACGATCGACTGAGCTAAACCAACTCGTTGTCGAAAACCTTTTGATAAATTTCCAATGAGCCGACTTCGGACATTTTCTAATTGGGTTTTAACGAGCGCCATCTGAACAAAGACGTCGCGTTCTTTTTTGTCGACTCCCTTTAATCGGGCTACGTAATGCAAATAATCTTCAACAAACATATCTAAATAGACCGGCGGCGTTTCAGGTAAATAGCCCAATTTTTTTTTGGCTTCTATAGGCTGATCAAAAATGTCAATGCCACCAACGGTTACTTTGCCTGATGATGGCGACATGAAACCAGTAATGATTTTCATCGTGGTCGATTTTCCTGCACCATTCGGCCCCAGAAGGCCGACCACTTCTCCAGGTTCAACTTTAAACGAAATAGCATCCAGGGCTATGCGATCACCATATTTTTTTGTAACCTGAGAGACTTCGATCATCTAATAATCATAAATTTTTAAATGGAAATAACAAGCTCTTTAGCTAAACTATATGTGACGCGCCCAAGTCGATCACCCTTAATTAATTTAACATAACGACATTCAGTAAAAATCACTTTGACTTTATACCCCGGCATTTCCTTTTTATTGCGAAAACTTTCTTCGACCAGCCACTGAGCCACCGTGCGAATATGCTGGTCGCTTAATTTTACATTTTTTCCGTAAAAAAGGATGGCATAGGCACAGGGATAATCTTTCAGATGGATCCAAAT
>JAYVHE010000266.1:0-6342 GCA_043771495.1 Bdellovibrio sp.
TATTTTTTATTTCTAAAAACACATTCAAAGATTCACAAATTATTAAATTATTGCAATGACCACAGAGTCAAAATTTAAATTATCACCGAACTAACTCTAAATAGGGCTCTAAAAATAAGAGCCCCAAGGATTCCCCAAAATAGCACTCGGTGTTGGTAAATTTTCGGGATTGCAAAGTAAGAAAAAACGACCGCAAAAATAAAAATGTTGTCGACAGCTAACGACTTTTCAACAACGAAGCCAGTCAAAAACTCTAAAGCAGATGTTTTTGCTTGTTCGTCGGGATTGAAACCGGGGATCGATAAATACCGTTCATCGGTTGTAAACTTCCAGTGGGCATATTTATAAAAGAAAAAGTTAAACGCGAATGCTAAACTAATCCAGACCGTGGTCCATAACGAAGCTTCCTTGAATGACACTTCATGAGCATTTTTGTGAAACACTCCAAGATCCAAAGCAAGCACGGCCAAAACGAATAAAGTAAAAAATGCATAAAACGACCAATAGTCCGCAAACGGAAACAAAATCAACTCACCCATTAAAAAGCTCCTTCACTGCTTTTAGTATGGTCCTTTTTTATGAATCTATCAAATCGATAAATATATAAGTTTGAATGTATAAAAGCGATACAAGAAACTGATTGAGTCGCCTTCCAGTAAAAGAAAATGAAGAATCGGAATTCAAAGAATAAAATAATTTAAAATCGATTTAAACAATCCATAAGTAATATTTTATCTATTTTACATATACAAAGTTAGGCTCTATTTTTTTTAGCAACAAGGAGAAATTTATGATCACTTTAAAAAAAGTATTGGCCTCGATAGCCCTGGTTTTTTTATCAATTAACGCGACGGCAACTGAAATTCCCTTCGCGAAAAGGATTAACTTCGTTTCTGTGGAAGCTTACCGATCGAGTACAGATTCTCAGTATGACCTGATCGAAGTGGTTGGTGTTATAAAATATGGAAACGCATGCAAGGCATCAGACTACAAAATCAAAACTTTGAATCAAAATGGAAATAAATTTTACTACGACGTATTTGGAGCAGATGGTGACAATTATAGTTGCCCGAAAATTTATTTACCTGTCGAACAAACTTATGTTATTGATCGCATAAAAATTTCAAGGGAAATGAGCGTCGTGATTAAAGTAAATGGAGCTGTGGTTGAATAAAAAAGTATTCGCTCCATTGGAAGTGTTTTGCCTTTTCTAAGGTAAGACAATTAAATTTAAAAAATCGATTATGTAAAATTTTTGAATACAATACGTCAATTTTACGGAGGATTTATGAAAAACTGGATAAATTACCATCATTTGCTTTATTTTAAATTGATCGCAGAAGAAGATAGTGTGTCGAAGGCCGCGGAAAAATTAAGATTGAGTCAATCAACGTTAAGTGCACAATTGAAACAATTTGAAGAAACATTAGGCGTAAAACTTTTTGAAAGACAACATAAAAGGCTGATTTTAACTGATCAAGGGAAAGTCGCGCTAGATTACGCCAAAAATATTTTCAGCATGGGTAACGAACTTTTTGAAGTCCTTAATGATAAAATAGTTCCGTCGCGCACTTCTTTACATGTTGGTGCGCTTGATAGCGTGCCGAAGCAAGTTACTTTACAAATAACAAAAGAAGCTTTTAAAATCGGGAAATGTCACGTCAGTATAATCGAGGGAAAAGCAGACGAGATTTTTAGGGAACTTATTGCGCATAAGTTGGATTTGGTAATTACGAACTATATTCCAACTGCAATTGAAGTTAAGGGGCTAGTTCATAGGGTGCTCTCCAATCGAGTTGTCAGTGTATTCGGTTCTGAGAAATACAAACCACTTCGTAAAGGTTTCCCAGACTCCCTAGAAGGCCAGCCGTTTATAATGCCGACTTACGACAGTAAACTTCGCTACGATCTCGAGCATTGGTTAAAAACACGAAAATTAAAAGTTGATCCTGTCGCAGAATCACAGGACATCGGTCTAAAAAAACTAATGGCCATTGATGGATTGGGATTGATCCCTGCTGCATCTCACACAGTAAATAGACAAGTCTTAAAGGGTGAGCTTTTTGAAATCGGAAAGCTCACTTCTATGAATGAAGAGATCTTTTTGGTTACTGCACAACGAAGAATTGAAAACCCGATAGCGAAAGTTTTATTCAAGACTTTCGGCGTGTAGCGGGCTTAAGTCCTTGGTTCAACTGAAGTTTTAGAATCACATTTTTAAATTCACATCAAAATATTTATCTATTTTATTTATTCAAAATAATTCCGTAAAGTATTCAAGTCAGCATTTGTTGCGGACATTAAACGAAACGGAGAAAACATGATTAATTCTAAAAATAAATTATTATCTTCAGTAATTGATTCTAAACATGGCCTTCACCTGACCGCCTATATTAAGTATGATGGCAACATCATCAGATTTAGAAACAAACTGAAACAACTTCTTAAAATTGCTGATCGGCATTTATCCCCAGTTCTTTCGGTTGAAGATAAAAAGCAATTCCTAAAACCAGTTTTAGGATTCGGATTTGATCCAGAAACCTTAAGGAAATTTAAAGGAAATATTGCCATTTTTAGAAAAAATGGCTTTTTTAAATGTATTAGTTTGCCTGTAGAAATTGAAGAAACATGCGTCGTCGCAGATACGTTTCACATTAAACCACTCATTAAGTGGGCCCAGCAAGATCAAGACTGTTGTGTGCAACGAAATTCTTTCCGCTTTCGGGTAGTGCTTAGGGCATAAAGGATGACCTTCTAAAGATGCTTGAGGAATCAAGCAAGGAGGTATCAGTGTCACAGTTAGCAAAACGAGGTAGCGACTTCACAACGGAGGAAAAGGATCGGCTGCTGAAGCAGTTTGATGTATCTGGACTTAGGTACGATGAATTTGCCAGAGAACATAATATTAATGCCCAGACGTTTAAAAATTGGGTGTCTGGGGGAATCAAAACCTTTTCGGCTTTATCCAGCTATTTGAATACTGGTAAAGACGATCAAACTTGCTTTGTAGATACGTCTATTTTGTTTTCTGCGACTTATGATTCCGATGCCTTCAATTCAGAATCAGAAATAGCCTTCGATTTACTTGCCGAAGCAGGTTTTTCAATTTTTACTAACGTTAATGTTCGCTCGGAATTTCTTGAAAACCATCGACACTTTTTTGTCGAGATTTTTTAAAAGGTAAAATTCGCCGCATCTGGCAGGACACAGAAAAATTCTTCGCACTTAATTTTATCTCGTCGCGTATCGGAGAAGAAAGCCCTTACCTCGATCAAATCCCCACTTGGGAAAATGCCGTTGACCTCATGGAACGATATGGACTCGCTTCGTTCGACGCTATGATCGTGAATATGTTTTTAACTTCTAAAATTCCTATTTTGCTAACCGCTGATTTAGAGATGGCCGATTGTGTGAGTAAAAAGTCCAAGGGATCGAAACTGGTTTTCGTGCCAGATTCCGCTTTAAGCTGAGATGCCATTCAGCATCTCAGGATCACTGCACGCGCAATATTTCATCGATTAAAAGCTTAGATGCGGGAGAGGAAACCATCGAAGGATGGTAAACCAGCATCTGATCAAGTATCCTGTGTTTTGTCGTCACATCGATTTTTCTAACGGGATATTGTTTTGCAATTGAAATCCCGTAGTTCTCAGGAAGGGGTACAATGGCATGCCCACTCAGTAAAATCTGAAGCGCACCGCTTAGATTATTGCTAAAAGCATAGAACTGCATTTTGTACTTTAAATTTTCAACGAAAATATTGATTTCTAAATCCGAAAGCTTTCGATTTTGATTGTCGAGCCACGTTGTTTTCTGGCCGAATAGATCGTCTTTCTGAATTTTCTTTTTCTTCCACAGCGGATGTTTATTTGAAATGTAGTAATGAAGGACTTCCTCTCCGATTTTGACGTATTTTAACCTTGGTGATCGTTGGCTAAAGATTCCAAGCCCTAGGGATATCTCACCATCGATAAGAAGTTTATTGATTGTATCGGAATCGTAAGATTGCACGTTGAGTTTCAACTGTGGAAATTTTTGTACGACCATTTCTAAAGCTGATTCAAACTTTTCGCTTTCAAAATGATCGAGGATGCCAATACTTAAGATTCCATCGAATTGATTCTCGTCCTTTTGACTGAGAGTGAACCCTTCTAGCTCTTGAAAAATCTTTTGGGTCGTCTGATAGAGCCGAGAGCCCGAAGCCGTAAGTTGAAATGCAGATCGATTTCGAATACAAAGAGTTTCATTCAGAGCGGTCTCTAGATTATTCAGCGAATGGGTAACGGCAGGTGCGGAAAGGTGAAGGTCTTGAGCGGCCAGGCTGAGGCTTCGGTGTTTGGCTATTGCATGGAAATGAAGCAGGGCATTGAGGTTGATATTTTGTATTTTAAGTTTCATTTTATTTAATCATCATTTTAGTTTGTTTCAATTTACTTAATTAGCGATGTAGCATAGATACATTGGCATGTGAAGGTGAATATGACAGCAAAAGAAGTGATCGAACAATTTGAAAAGACTTGGTTCTACAACCGCCAGATTACGATGGATTATCTCGACGTGATCCCAGAGGATAAATGGTCCTACACCCATCATCCAAAGTATGCGCCTCTTGCGAAACAGTTTCGTCACATGGCTTGCGTTTATGGAGTCTACATTGATGGGTTCCGCAATCGCGGGGTGGATTTTTCGAAAAAGCATTCTCATTACTCAGGCTCTCTCACTAAGTCTGAAATTCGTGCAGATTTGATAAGTAAAGATGAGGAGCTAAGAACTGTGCTACGTCAGTTTGATGATGAGGCAGTTGCAAAGTTTCGATTGGATTTTTTTGGAGTTAATATGAGTTTCACGGAATACACTCACGTCCTGATTCAGCATGAATGCATGCATATTGGAATCTGGTCAAATATCGCAGCTTTTGCCGGCTTCGAGCTTCCAAAAAGTTGGAAATCCGATTGGGGATTCAACTAGTGGGTCGATGCAAGTACTAGCAACTAACGGAAATAGAACCCGCTTTGGATAAAGTTCGAAAGTTCAAAGACCTTAAGGAGCCCAAGCCCGGAATCTTCTATTTGAAAAGCCAAGGGTTTCTTCATTTCCATGAGAAAGATGAAAAAATTTGGGTCGACGTGAGAGATGGAAAAGACTGGGGCACTCCAATCGACGTGCCCGTGAAAGTAACGAAGGATCTTCTTTCAAAATTTGTAAGCGAGATCCGCGACCGATATTTGAACTCAGGTGGGAATCTGTAGCTTGCGTAAGAATTGAATTTTTTTAATGAAGCATTCAATTAAAAAATCGAAAACAATGCGAAATCCAAAAGTGGTTGCAATGATTTTCGTCCAAGATTGTGATCGCGCAAGAACTGAAGAAGTTAAAAATCTCATCGCTCAAATGATAATCCTCGGACGCGAAAAACAGAGCCCACCGAAAGACTCCAAATAGCTTAAATTAAATCTGTCGTTCGACTCACGCGCGGACCCCTAATCGTTTCGCCTAAAAATTTATTTTTTGTGAAAGCTAAGTGTCTGAAATCACTCATTCCGAATCGCTCTCGTTCGGATTGTGACATGGTGATTCCGGCACGACTCGAACGTGCGACCCTCTCCTTAGAAGGGAGATGCTCTATCCAACTGAGCTACGGAACCACTTTAACATTGTAAAAAACTGGAACAAAACAGAACTATCAAACTTTGACGCGATTGTTAAGGTTTTTTAAAAATCTTTTGCTGCAAATAAGCGCACAGCGAAACTCCGGTTAGAACCACGTACCAAAGCACCAAGAGCCAGAATAAGAAGATCGGGATTGAGGCGAAGGAACCATAGATTTTATTGTGTTTAAAAATCTTTAACGACGCCCACAAGAATGAGCTTTGAACGCCGATTAAAGCCAGTGACGCTAGGCCTGCCGCGACCAGTGCACTTCGTTTATCAACTTTGTTTTCAGGAATCGTTACGTACAACGCCCAAAGAAAAAATGTGATACCTGCAGGTACAAGAATAATATTTAAACTTATTCCCTGGCTGGGTTGTAACCATTTCACAGATCGCAATCCTAAAAAAACGGCCAGCAAAAAAGGTGTGCTGAGTAACATCAACCAGTGAATCCACATGCGGCGAAAGAAGGGTTTTTTAGCCTTAAATTTCCAAATATGGTGAAAGGCCACATCGACATTGCGTAGTAACCCAATCATAGAGAAATACAAAAAAACCATGGCAGTGATCCCCATGGTTTTTGGATTAATAGTATCGATTGTGCGTTGGATATAACCCGTAACCGTGACACCAGTCGCATCACGAAACATTGTTAAAATGACGGCCTCAATTTCGGGATAAATTTTTTCT
>JAYVHE010000267.1:0-9222 GCA_043771495.1 Bdellovibrio sp.
CGCTTTAATCGAAATGCGATCAACGCTCATTAAGGCATTACCTTGAGAGTCGGGCGAGGCCACATTTTCAAAAAGTGTATCCTTTAAATTGAATGAAACATTGAGTTCAGGGTTCGAAATAGTTTGAGTGACTTTTCCTGATAAGGCGATGTCGGCAGAGGTGTTTTGGAAAAAGTTTTTAAAATAATCGATGTCTTCAAAACGCAGTTGCGATGAATTAATCGCTAACTGAAATTCAGGCGTGCGCGCCGCTGTATTGATTAAACCAGTTACTTGCAGCTGACCGACTGATTTTTTTAAATTAACTGTGTCAAAATTGATTTCGCGACCCGTTGAATTAATTTTAACAATGGCTTGCGTAAAAGATTCTTCAAAAATAGTTACCGACTTAAATTCACCATCCAATTGATAACGCAACTTCCAGAAATCAAGTGGTCCTTCGAATGTCGCGCGAACGCGGCCAGGTCCTGCCACCACAAAAGGGACTTGCAAATTGGATGGAAGCGTCGCCATGATGTCGCGCAGTTCGGCCGTCGTCGCTGTAATTTCACCGTTGATTTCAGAGTGCTGCAAGTCGATGGAAAGGCTTCCATTGGCGCGTGTATTTTTTTGAATGATTTCAGCGTTTTCAAATTTTAAAAAACTTTTTGCATAGCCGAACTTACTTTTAATTTGGCCTATTTTAAAACCCGAGATTTCAAACTGGTCGGCCACTAAATCTGAATTAATTACACCAGTCGACGATGTTCCCGCCGCCGTCAATTTACCTTTCAAAATTCCGCGCAAGTTAAGCGAAGCAATGTCTTCAACTTTACTCAAATCTATACCGTCAGATTCAAAATTCATTTTGAATCCTTTGGCAAAACTGACTTCGCCATCACTTTTAAATGGCGAGCCTTTGATGCGTGCCAAAGCTTTATAGCTAACGCCGGCTTCAGTGAGATTGACATCACCTGAAACCGAGCCCGAAGATATCTTTACGATGGAAAACGGTTTATTTAAATCAGTTTTAACATCCAAATTGCTGGCTTCAATTTGCGCCTGACAGTTAACATTCAAGGGAATAATTTCACCGGTGCAAACGCCTCCGCCCTCAGCCTTTAAGTGGACCGGAATATCTTTAAGCCCGATCGAAATAAATAATTTTTGCAGATCAAAATTTTTCGCCCGGGCGTGAGCTTTAAACTTAAATGGTTTTTTTTGTTCAAAAACGATTTGTGTGACTTCGGCATCGCCCGAAGGATGTTTTATTTGGATGTGATCGACCGTGACAGAATTGTTTTTTAACTGGGCTGAAATCGATGCATCGCCGAACGCAAATTCATCAAGACTTACATTTTTAATGTCGATGTTCATTTCGCCTTTATTTGACTGTAAATTTTCGAGCTGACTTCGACCTTTAACAGTAATTGAGCCGCTCACTACGGATTTTTTTAACCAGGGGGGTTGCAGCTCGGCGGTGAGGGCATGAATTTCAAAAAGATTAATATAGGCCTCGACGTTAAAATCCACTTTCGGATCATGGAGTAAGCGCTCAAATTCACTGGCTATAAAATCAAGGTTAAACTGCGTGGCCTTGTGTTTAAGAATCACTTTGCTACCACTGATTTTTTCATTGTCGTAAACAATTGAATCTGCAGAGATCTGAATTGTATTTTCAGGTTTGAGATCAGCCACTGAAGAGAGCGGAATTTCGGCCTCAGTTTGTAATAACATCAGCTGATCGGTTTGATTCACGATAGTTAGTTTATTAACGGTGATATTGAAAGTTTCTGGCGCATCTAAGTACTTAGACAATAATTGTTTTTGTGAGCCAGAAGGAGTAACCCGAACCGTAAACTGCGATAAGCTGACTTTTTCCACTGGCACTTTAGGTAAATTTTTAAAAATGACTTCGGTGGCTTGTTGTAAATTAAATTGAGACGGAGGTTCGTTTTTATGATCCTCGGGAATTTTTATAATCAGATCTCCATTGTCCAGAGCAATATAAGCGACTGAAATCCGGCCAACTAACAGGGCAAAAATATTTAACTGCAATTGGACTCGTTTTAAATGTCCGTTTTGAATGGGCTCAGTGGCGTCTTTAGCTTCGATCTGCACATCAAAAAGTTTTAAATTCACTCGGGCTAAACTTAAATCAATGTCTTTGACAGACAATTTATAAGGCGAATTTTGTTCAACCCAAGCAGGCCCGTTGGTTTTTACCCAGGCAATCAGTTTTGGCTTAATAACAACGAGCCAAGCAAAACAGGTCAGTAAAAATATAATCAATGGAGTCAGTACAATGGCTCGGCGTCGTTTCACACTCATGAATTTTTCCATTCAATAATTAGTGCATCCGTCGACCGATAGTTAGGGTGAACATGCGCAATTTGTTCCAGCAATTGCAATCCCGCATTGGTTTGACCCAATCCGTGGTAAGCTAGCGCTTTTAAATACGTCGCGCCGTAAACAGATTCAGAATCAGACAACTTATTATCTTTTTCTAAATCATCGAGGTGTTTTAATAAATCTAAGAAGCGATTGCCTTCCAATAAAATTTCGGCCTTCAACCAATCGCGCGCCAGAGTGGGTGGGCTGTCATTAATAAATCCCAAGGCGGTTTCAAATAATTCAAGCTGAAAGGCCAGCACGGCCAAATTATACAACTGTTCGGGATCTTGCAGTTTAATTTTTTGGGCCAGCTGAACAAGGGACTTGGCAAACTCATCTCGCGATTTGGATTCCTCGGGGCGATTGTAGCGCGACAAATCTTTTTTGCTAACCGAGTGCCGAACATTGATCCGATTTAGAATTATATCAGCTTTTTTCTCGAGGTGAGCTTGTTGTAATAATTTAACTTCAACGTCATCTGGATATAATTTAATAATTTGTTGTAGAGTCTGTTCCTCTTGATCGCTCAGATTGTAAACTTTAAATTTATTCAGCTGTTCTATTAGTTGTTTTTTTTGCTGTTTTCTTTTTTCTACATATTGAGCTTTGTAATCCGTCGCAATTTTTTTAGCGCGCAAAGAAATAGAATTTAAAAACTCACTTTGCAAAATGGTCTCTTCCAAAGGTGCACCACTTTGTACGGCGTATTGAATGTGATGTTCAAAAAATTCTAAATCGGATTCTAATAGAGTATGCGCAGTGACTTTTAGATAAATATCGGCCAGTAGACCAATCGGAAAAACGCCCAATTTATTTTTTAGAACGCAGGTTAGAAAAAACTTTTTTATCAGATCAAATCGGCCGGCCAGTTGGAGGAAGTGGGCCAGATTATTAATTTCGGCGTAGTTCAGGGCATCGACGCGATCATATTTTGAGTATAGCTCTTGGCAAACATAATCTAACCCATGTCCTTCACGATGCAGATTTATAATTTCCAACTCTAGACTAGTCGTCCCCGCCAATATTGACCTTCTTTTGCTACTTCTGGCTAACGCGTTCTACGTAAGCGCCACCCTCAGTAGTGTCGATTCTTAAAGTATCACCTTCATTAATGTGTAATGGAACATTAACCGTAAGGCCCGTTTCCATTTTAGCCTGTTTTGTGGCACCAGTTACACGGTCACCTTTAATGCCAGGTTCAGTGAAAGCCACTTTCATGTTAACTGCTTTTGGCACGTCAACCAAAACGGCTTTGTCATTGTACAATAAAATACTAACAACTAAATTCTCAATTAAGAAATTTGTAGCTTCGCCAACTTCGTGTTCCATCATTGACATCTGTTCAAAGTTGGTTTGGTTCATAAAATTATAACCATTGTCGTCTTTGTACAAAAACGTCATCTCGACGTTTTCAACATTAGGAACTTCAAATTTTTCACCAGATTTAAAAGTGCGCTCTAAATTTTGACCGGTTAACAACGCACGCATTTTTGTGCGGGAAAACTGATTCCCTTTGCCAGGTTTAACGTGTTGAAAATCCACGATCACATAAGGTTGACCATCAACCATTAATTTTAAACCCTTTTTAAAATCCGCCGTTTCGTACATAAGAACTCCATATTCATTATTCGTTTTGCTTTTGATATTTGGTAGAGGTCAGAATAGCCAGACGACTTTAAAAAGTCATGGTTTTAAGAGAAGGAAAAGGTTTTTTTACTCTTGTCTATTCGGCGGAGCATCAATTCAAGGGCGTTCAATTTCTTTTCTCGAATTGCACGCTCTCTGAGAGCGGACTTTTCAGAGATGTTTTTAGGGCGTATATTTTCGGCAGATTCAAACGGAGACAGACGCATCCAGCGAATTTGGATTTCACCATGGTCGCCGTATTCTTTTTTGCAATCTTTGAGCAGGGTCATGGCTTTTTGGTACTCGTGGCGAACCGTAAAGGCGTCGACCAGAGCTAATAAGCGCTCGAGTTGTGGAGTTATTGGTTTCCACTGCTGTTCGTAGTTTTCGATTTCTTTTTGCAAGGGTTCGAACGAATGTTTTTGCGGTCTATGGATGTCGCCGAGCGACTTCATTTCGAACAAATCATCTTCGAATTCATCAGCCGTAAGGACTTCAAGTTTTGCGACGGCTTTTCGAGCCAACGGGTGATTCGGATTGTGAAGTAAGACTTGTTTAAAATCTTTAAGCGCCAATTTGTTTTGGTCGTTCTTTAAATAAGTCTCGGCCCGCAATAAAAGCGCGTACCAGTTCGTGGGCGCTTTTTTAAGAGCGATCGAAAAAAACTCCAGAGCCTGATCGTAATGCCGTTCAAACTTGCATATACGCCCAAGTAAAATTAATCCACTTAATGATTTTGGGTGATGTCTGAGGCTTTTTTCAACAACTTCGCGAGCTTCTTTGACCATTCCGTTCGCAAGATAAAGGTCACCTAATTGCACAAACGACAATGATTTTGGATCATTTTCCAGCGCCAGCTGCAGCTTTTCTATCTCTGCAAAGTGACCAAAAGATTCTGCCTGTGGCTTGGGGTCATTGGGTTGTGGTGGTTGAAATGAAATGTTAGTGTTTTCTTCCACATCTTTTTTATCTTGTGTCATTCTTGGTAAATCATGGCATTTAATTGACTCAAATCCAAGCCCCTTATTCAATAAAAAGATGCGCATATTAGGAATTGACCCCGGCTCAAGGTTTTTAGGTTTTGCGGTCATTGACGTGGCCCCGCAAAATATAAAAGTTGTCGAGATAGGTGTTTACAAATTTAATCAAAACTTCGATCTTAATCGTAGGCTCGTTGAAGTCGGCGCAGGGATGAGTGAACTGCTCGACACCTATAAGCCGAATCATGTTTCGCTAGAAAAAATATTTTTAGGAAAAAATGCGGATAGTGCGTTTAAGTTGGGGCATGCCCGCGGAGTTGTGATTTACCAATGTATTCATCGCGAGTTGCCTTTGTTTGAATACGCAACTCGTGTTGTTAAAAAAGGAATTACGGGCAAAGGTTCTGCCGAAAAAGAACAAGTGCGTGCCACATTAGAGGCGTACTTAAAAATTGAAAAAATTAAATCGCTGGATGCTTCCGATGCATTGGCTCTAGCGGTTCATCATGGGTTGCAGTTGCGGCAGCAACAGTTGGTCAGTCGGGCCCAGCTCAAGATGTCGAGCATAATGAGAAAAAAACCTGAGGTTGAATTATGATTGGTTTCCTAAATGGTGAAGTTCTGCATATTGATGGCGACACCGCCATTATCCAAGCCGGTGGCGTTGGCTACGAGGTCAGCGTTACTCCAGCAGCAACGATTGATTTACAAATGCTGCTTGGAAAAACAATGAGCCTGTGGATTTACACCCACGTGCGCGAAGATGCGCTGCATTTATTTGGGTTTCTACAGCGCGCTGAAAAAGATTTTTTCATTCAGCTATTAAAAGTAAATGGCATTGGACCAAAATCTGCTCTTACGATTTTATCGGGTGCACCACTGGCGCAAATTCAACACTGGATTGAAGAAGGCGACGCTAAGGCGCTTTCGCAGCTGCCAAAAATTGGTAAAAAGACGGCCGAACAAATTGTACTTTCATTAAAAGGCAAGCTTGTAAAAATTGAATCTTCAGCGGCCACCGTAAAAGGCAAACCGCTGCGCGCGGGAAATTTAAAACAAATTGCCTCGGCGTTAGTGAATTTAGGATTTAAGCCTCAAATCGTCGAATCATTTATTGAAACGATACCTGAAACATCGTCGGTTGAAGACGGCATTCGTTCGGGATTGCAAAAACTTTCAGGCCAACTGTAGTAGAAGTGTAGGAAGAATTCATGGAAAAAATTGTTGAAAAAGTATCAGCAGCGAAAACGAAAAAAAATAAAGAAGCCAACGCATCCAGCGAGCGTTTGTTTGATTCTCTTTTAGGTGACGCTGCACCGGATACTGAAATTAAGTGGGAAAACAAATTGCGCCCGCATAGATTCAGTGAATTTCCAGGTCAGCATGAAGTTAAAGAAAAAATGCAGGTCTTTGTCAGTGCTGCGACAATGCGTAAAGAACCTCTAGATCACACTTTATTTTTTGGCCCACCAGGATTAGGAAAAACCACACTAGCGCAAATTATCGCGGCCGAAATGAATGTGGACATTAAAGTCACCTCAGCGCCTGCATTAGATAAAAAAGGCGATCTGGCCGCATTACTAACAAGTCTAAAACCATTTTCAATTTTATTTATCGACGAGATTCACCGTCTAAATCGGACACTTGAAGAATATCTTTACACGGCTATGGAAGATTACTACATCGACATCGTCACCGGCGAAGGTTTAGGAGCCATGTCCATGAAGTTTCAGCTAGCTCCGTTTACTTTAATCGGCGCAACGACACGTGCCGGACTTTTAGATAATCCATTTCGAGATCGTTTCGGAATTCAGGAACGACTGCAATTTTATGATCGCGAATCGTTAACTAAAATAGTTATTCGGTCTGCGGGACTTATGGGATTAAAATGCTCACCTGAAGGCGCCCTTCAAGTGGCGGGACGCGCCCGCGGAACTCCTCGCGTCGCCAATCGATTATTAAAACGTGTTCGCGACTACGCCGACGTCAAAGGTAATGGCGAGGTCGACGAAAAAATGGCGCTTTATGCATTAGATCAGCTCGGTGTTGATAAACACGGTCTTGATGATATGGACCGTAGAATTTTACGTTTAATGTCTGAAAAGTACCAAGGCGGACCTGTCGGAATCGAAACCTTGGCGGCCGCACTTGGCGAGGAAGCCGAAACACTAGAAGAAGTTTATGAGCCGTACTTGATTCAAGAAGGGTTTTTACAAAAAACTTTGCGTGGACGGGTACTTACAGAATATTGTAAGAACTTAGGATTACTAGACGGTAAGGCATAGGATTTAATGTTATTTCAAAAAACGATTCGAAAAACAGTTGAAGTCGAAGGCATTGGAATTCATAGTGGCCATCCTTGTACATTGCGGTTTCGACCGGCACCGGCTAACACGGGCGTTTATTTTATTCGTAAAGATTTAAAAGGCGAGCCGAGCTTAAAAGTTTCGGCCATGAATGTTCAGGCGGTTTCTTACCAAACCGTTTTGGGCGGCGAACATTTTCAAGTGGCGACGATTGAACATTGTGTGTCCGCGTTGTCGGCGTTACGAATTGATAATTTATATATTGAATTAACCGGCCCCGAGATTCCCATTTGTGATGGCAGTTCAATGGTGTTTACGCAAGCGCTGATGAAAGCTGAAATTATCGAACTCGATGTACCTAGAAAATACTGTTATGTTTTAGAACCGATCAGTGTCGTTGATGGCGATAAGCAAGCTTATGTTCTGCCGTATCACGGACTGCGCGTGGGTGTGACGATTGAATTTCCCCATCCGGTTATTGGTCGCCAATCATTAGACATGGAAATCACCGAACAATCTTTTTACCGCGAAATTGCACCAGCGCGAACGTTTGGTTTTTTAAAAGAAGCTGAAACGTTAAGATCAATGGGGCTTGCCAAAGGCGGCAGTTTAGAAAATTGCATTGTCATGAATGAAACCAAAGTTCTCAATGCCGAAGGTTTGCGTTACCCCGATGAATTCGTCCGCCATAAAGTATTAGACGCCCTAGGTGATTTAGTGACTTTAGAAATGCCGTTAATGGGGCGTTTAGTTTTGCATAAAGCCGGTCATGACCTTATGAATAAACTTGTTAAAAAAATCGTTTCTCAGCCGCAAAGTTACCGTTTTGTAGAGCTGGGCGCAGATATAACGGGCGAAATGAAAAAATTTGCAAATTGGACTATTAACGGTTGAGCGCGGCTCGGAAAACAGCTAAGTTATCCCTACAAAAACACTCTCAAAACAGAGCGAAAAACCAAATGAAATCGTTATCGATATAACGGAGGATTTATGATTATTGGCGTTCCAAAAGAAATTAAAATCAGCGAAAATCGCGTGGGCATGACCGAAGCCGGAGCGAAGCAATTAACTAAAGAAGGTCACAAAGTGATCGTTGAAAAAGATGCCGGCGTCGGAAGCGGTATCACCAACGAACAGTACGAAAAAGCTGGCGCAAAAATCATCGATTCAAAAAAAGAAGTTTACGCGAAAGCCGATATGATCATGAAAGTGAAAGAACCACTTCCAGATGAATATGAATTAATGCGCGAAAACCAAATCATTTACACTTATTTACATTTAGCGGCTGAGGCAAAATTAACAAAAGTTTTAGCTGAACGAAAAGTTAAAGCCGTTGCCTATGAAACAATTCAATTAGATAACGGGTCGTTGCCGTTACTAACTCCAATGTCTGAAGTTGCTGGCCGTATGGCGACTCAGGTTGGTGCTTATTACTTGCAAAAAAATCACGGTGGTATGGGTATTTTAATGGGTGGTGTAACTGGAGTTATGCCAGGTAAAGTCACTATCATCGGTGGTGGGGTTGTTGGAACGAACGCCGCTAAGATGGCGATTGGTTTAGGAGCACAAGTCACAATCCTTGATGTGTCGACGCCACGTTTAGAATATTTAGACGATATTTTCCAAGGCCGTTGCCAAACTTTATTTTCAAACGCAAAAAATATTGAAGACGCAGTTATTGATTCAGACTTAGTTGTCGGTGGTGTATTAATCACAGGCCACAAAGCACCAACCTTAGTTACAAAGGACATGATCGGGCAAATGCGCAAAGGTTCAGTTGTTGTTGACGTTGCGGTGGACCAAGGTGGTTGTATCGAGACCTGCCGACCAACATCACACACAAATCCAACGTACGAAGTTGATGGCGTTATCCATTACTGTGTACCGAATATGCCAGGCGTTGTACCACGGACTTCAACTTACGCTTTAACAAATGT
>JAYVHE010000268.1:0-7459 GCA_043771495.1 Bdellovibrio sp.
CGGCTTTGGTGCTTTTTTAATGTTTCTGGCTTTAATGGCCCTGCTAAAGCCATTTATCTCTATTTTTGAAGTTGTGCCCGTATTAGGCGACCTTATTAATTACGGAATATTCTTAGCGTCAATTGCGGTTAGCCTTGGTTTGTCGGCGATCATTATTGTAGTCGCAAAATTATTTTATAATCCGATTTACCTTTTGGCTCTTGCTGCGGTCATCGGTGGTTACCTTTACCTGCAATCTAAAAAACAAAAATCGACTGTCTCAGCTAACTCGTCGGCTAAATATCCAATGGGAGTTGCTCATCCAGTTCTTGGACGTGTCGCTAGCGCACCAGTACCGACACCTCGACGTTCTATCCCCGCTCCAACTTCATTTAAAAAATCAGCTTAGTTACTCTTAACAATTTATCAGGTTTTGATCAGTTCTTTAGAATGGAAAAAACTAGTTGGTTTTTTCCATTTCTTTTTTGAAGGGTTCCCATTCTTCATTCAATGAGTAGGTTTCAGCCAAATTAAAATTCAGCTTCTGGGTTAAGTATTTTAACTTCGCTGGATCTAGTTTCTGATTATAGATTTTATCGTACATGGTTCGGAAGCCTAAAACCCGTTTGACGTATGTTCTGGTTTCGGCAAATGGAATGTGTTCAATAAAAATGTCATAGTCAATTAATCCACGATTTTTAATCCATGATTTGACCCGGTGTGGTCCACCGTTATACGAAGCCGCTATGAGTGGTGGTTGAAATTCAAATTCTACTGAAAGCTTTCTTAAATAAGCCGCACCATATTCGATTGAATTTTTTGGTACAAATAAATCTGAAGTTGCCAAATTTCTATCGATCAAGTTTCCTAATTTTTTCATGGTGTATGCCATAAACTGCATCGGCCCAACGGCGCCCACCGGGGAAATGGCATCAGACTTATATTGAGTTTCAGCCCGCATAATCGACCATAAAAAATACGGATCAATTTTTCGTTGATCAGCAAATTTTTGCACGTCAGATTTGTAAGCTTCAGGGTACAAAGCTTTCCACAGTAACACATCGGACTTAAGCAGCGTTGATGATTTTTTTATCTCAACGATACGCCCCATTAATGACAACGCTCGGTAGTAATTTTGCGTTTCTAAATAGTGCGTGACAATGGGATCTGATTTTTTTCGAGTGTTTAATTTACGCTCTAATTCGTACAAGTGCCATTTCGCAAGATCCGAATTTTTGTGTGAACTTAAAAAGTCCACCCATTTCAACTGGGTTTGTAAATCTTTGTCGGAATTGATATCTAAGCCGGCCAGCTCATCAGACAAAATCACTTCGTTTTCCGTGTTTACGACTTGGATATCACCTTCATCAGTTTCGAAGGATTCATCGGTCAACTGATTGTATTGATCCATCATCTGTGAGCGTGTGATATTGTCGTCCGGCGCCGGGAAATAGCTATCTTGCGATTTGGTGACCGAAATTAAATTTTTTAATACGTCATCATTTCGAATTTGTTTTTTTAATTCAGTTGTTCGTAGCCATCCTAGAATATTGTAGTACGTAAACGGCTTGTGGTCCGAAACAGGCTGGCCCAATTTTTTAAAAATTAAATACGCCGCTGTTGGCTGTTCTAAATGCACCAACGTCATGGCCGTCCAATAATTTAAGCGAGTTTGATCCGTGGCAGTGCTTTCCGTGTCTTTGAACGCAGACAATGCCTTGTCGTATTTTTTATCAAGATAAAATGTCCAAGCACGGAGCCAAGAAACTTGATCTAACTCTCGCAAATTTTTAGGACGGAATTTTTTCTTGCCTTTAATGCCGCTACTACTTCGAACCAAATGTGCGTACTGGTCGTCAAATATTTTATTAGCTTCGGTGTAGCGACCCAATTGATAAAATAAAAAAGCTTGCTCGAATTTGACATCGTTCATGTTTGCTAAAGACGTGTTCTTTAAAATCTTTTTAATGACTTCTTCAGCTTTTGCATATTGGCCGGCACGCTGGGCGATATAAAAATAATTCATATCGTAATCACTGCCCAGCATCTCACTCTCGTATTTTTGCAATTTTGCGAATGCTGCATCAGGTTGCCCGACGTGAGATTCAAAAATGGCTTGGGCGTAGACCTTTTGCCATGTTGGCAAATGATATTTTTTAGCAAATTGTTCTATTTCGATTTGAGCTTGCTCTTCTTTGGCCGAAAAAATCAATCGACGGAGGCGAACTAAGAAATCATCAAAGTCCATTGGACAATGTTCAAGACCGCTGACTAAAACTTCAAAACTATTTTCACCCTCAGCGATCCATCGGCTACGCTCGGACCTGCAAACTTCTGCAAAATATTTATTTCGTTTGAGCCATTTTAAATACTCTGATTCGAATAAATCACCTTCGGATGTTCCGCGCAATTGTCGTAAAATCAACCGGGCTTCTTTTTGAATATGACCCGACGTAAAACCACGCGTGCTTTTAAATGTATTTTCTTCTTTTAGAAATTCACGGAACAAAGCGAGGCGCAATCTTAAAAACTTTTTTTCATTTTTTAGACTAACATATTCTTTCCAAACTTTTTCCAGGTCTTCACTCCACAAAGCAGTCCAAAACGTTTTGTAATCCATTAAATAAACTTCGCTTGGATTCCATTTCTTAATGTGTTCTAAGGCTTCCCTTTTGTTTTTGTGGTCGGCAAATGCTAAAGCTTTTTCTAAAGGCGCTAAACTTTCATTAAAATCATTTTTTGATTCACTGGCTGAAGCAAATTGTGTGATTAATAAAGCCACCAGCGAGATGCTAAAAATTGCAGGCACCTTACTTTCAGTGAAAGACTTAAATATATTTTTCAAATTTATGATTTTTATGTGACCCATTTGAATAAATTATGCGGGCAAGTAAGGCCATAAGCAAAACTTAAAATTAAAACAGTTTCCAAATTTCGAAACTGCAGAGCGCAACGCGCAAATCACCAGATCAAATTCATCATTCAACCAGCTTGGGTTGATGGAAAATGACAAAAGCAGGTCCTTAGGCTAGATCTTAATTCACAAATATAATGTCGATTATTTGAAATCTGGGCATGATTTAAAAGTGAGGTTAAACGCATGAGTTCAATTAGTAAAAAAACGTTTAAAGAAGGCGACTACATTTTTTTTGAGGGTGACTTAGAAACTCAATTTTACATCATCGAAAGTGGCACAGTAAAAATATTTACAAAGAATCGTGCCGGCCAACGAGTTGAAATTGCTAAGTTCGGCTCAGGTGAAACTTTTGGAGAATTCGCATTGATTGATAAAGGAGCTCGCTCGGCTTCGGCGCTGGCCGTCACAGAAGTTAAGGTTCTTCAAGTTTCTGAAGAAGGCTACCAAACCATGTTAGAGGATCTACCCGTTTGGGCCGCGTCGATGCTAAAAAGTTTTATGCTCCGATTAAAACGCATGAACGACGTCCTAAAAATGAACGAATAATTATTTCAAAAGCTCATCGAAGTGATCTTTAGTTTGTGGCGCAATTTTTTGCCACCACTCATTTTGCTGTGGATTAAACATGTCTAATAATAAATTTTCTGCAACGACACGATTTTGGTCAGTTCGGCCATTTTGAAAAGATTGGTTTTCTAAAATCATTCGCCGAAGAGACTCAATAGAACCTAATGGTTTTTGGCTGTCCATAGTTCCATACTCAAAAACGACGCCGATGATTTGCGTCGACTTATCTAACAAATATGAAATCATATCACCGGTTGTTTTATAAAATTTCTGATTTTGTCCAAAATCAACTTTACGATCCGGAAACAATGATTGTAAGCGTTTAGAGTTTACATCCTCTGCGCTATTGGCCAGCAAATGCAAACGGCCGCGCTCTCCATATCCGGTATGCAAATCAACCCAAATAATTTCTTTATAGCTATTCAATTTTTGTACGACAAATTCATCGACGTTGTTCTTTAAGGTGTCGTGGTGAAGGCCGCCAAAATAAATTCCTTGAGGGAATTGGTACTGCCCCTGTAAAATGGCCTGCCGAAGCGATTCTAATGAAAATCTAAGAATATAATACATTGAATCCATCACGAACATAAAATTGTGAGCAAAATGTAATTCAAGTTTGGTTTTTGGATTTAAAAACTGATCAATTTTTTCGTACGAATCATTTTTTTTGTTAAAGGCATTAACATCTGTCAGAAAGTTCCGATTCAAATCAACATTGTCGACGTTAACTCTTCGGTGGTTTTTCATGCCCCACGGATTTAAAACATGGACAAAAGCAAAATCAAATTTTTCATTCGGCTTTTGTAAATACTCCTGAATAAAAGCTAACTGAATCGAAGATCCAACAAAAGCTTCAGCACCATGAATTCCGGACGAAATGACTATGATTTTATTTGGCTTTAGTTTTACATTTTTAGCGATGGCAACGGCTGTCGATAATTTCGGATCGCCGGGATTTAGCCAATTGAATTTTTCCACCGTGTAGTGAGTAAGATCAGAAATAGTTTTGTCAAATTGTTCGCGATGGCTTTCATAGTTCGGATACTGCTTGAGTTCAAAACCCTGCACCAAAAATGACAAGTATATAATAAATAAAAAACTAAATGACTTTGTCATGAATTTTTAAAAGTCGTTCTCTTGATTGGTGGCCATGAGACAATAAAACCACTTCCACACCCATTTTGTGACCAACTTCCAGGTCATGATCGGTATCACCAATTAAAAGAGTATCGGCACCGTAGTATCCAGAATGGTACATGAGTTCGAGCCCCCGATTTAATTTAGAGGCGGCCAACTTATTTTCGATGCCAAAAACATGCTCAAAATAATTTCTAATATTATAATGATCTACAACTTGAAAAAGGGCTTGCTGATCTGAGGCTGAAAGAATGGATTGCCTTTTGTTTTGCTTTTGAAATTCGGCCAAAGCATTTTTTGAAGTATCATAAAGGTCGCAACTGAAAAAATTCGAATAATAACTTTCGTGAAAATCTTCACTCATTTTATTGAAACAATTTTTCTCTAAATCGAAGCCCATTTTGATGTAGTAATCTTTAACTGGAAATCCAAAAATTTTCTTGTAGCTATCTGCAGTTTGCTTTTGCAAACCGTGACGTTCCAGCAACGGATTGATAACGTCGACGACGTAATCGACATCGTTAATGAGGGTCCCATTCCAGTCCCATATAACGTTCTTTTTAGTGGCCGCATAATCTAAAAGCAGAGCCAGATGGTCAGCTAAAGTGGTTTCTATAGTGTTTGTAGTCATTCTAATATCCCTTTTCCCCTCTGAAAACAGCTAACTATAGCTGCTGGCTACAGATTTTGTCACTTTCATATTTTAGTCATTTTTTGAGACGATTTTTGTTTCAAATTGGTTCCATTTTCTGGCTTTTACATTGCTCCTTAATCTAATAACAAAGGGGACTTTATGAAATCGATCACTTTTAAAATTGGGGCTTTACTGCTGGTGTCTTATTTTGCGACATCCTGCAGCTCATCAAAATCAAATAACAATTCAGCCAGCAATTCATCCGGTATTACAATTGGTGGACAAGCCGTTCTCGCTAAATGCACGAAAGCCGTTGATACAAAGCTATCATTAAGTATTGCAACGATCACTGATCAATTAGGCCAAGTTGATCCATTATGGGTTAAAGTTAGATTCAACACCTTAAGTCCTGAACTCATAAAATCGGGCATCACCATGCGTTTTTATCGCATGAAGGGCGTTGGTAACGACGCCGTGCTGGATAACACGAGTCTGCAAAGCCAAACTTATACTATGTCGACCGGCCATCCTAATGCCAACTTAGTTCAAGTTGTAAATCCACAAACGATCTCAACAAGCTCTGGGTTCTTTGTTTACGTCAATGATCCCCAGTCACAATACCAGATTTTGAAAGTTGCATTTTTTGATTCAACTGGAAAAACAATCGAGAATTTCAATATTTTAATTCCAGAATTTTTAGCTAACCCCGCTGATTACAAAACAAATACCGATGGCACGACACGATCGCAGTATCTTCAGGAACTACATCCGTTAAATGCAACAGCAACAACGGGTTGGTCGAGTGAAACGTTTAACAACTTTTTTCAACAGTATTGTTTCTAATATCAATGCGAGCTCTCTGTAGAGACTTCATCGGCTTCTAGATTTTCACCTTGGCGATAGCGATCTAACAAGTTTGGATCGCGCGTTGGGAATGAAAACAACAATGAATGAACTTGATTGCTTTCATCTTCTTCGGTCACTACGACATAATATAAATCCGGCTCGGTGCCATCAGAAATATCTTTTAAAAATGTGACTAACACGTGACCATCTGAAGTTAACTGCTTCCAGATTTCATCTGGGTTATTAATGGTGTCTTCTCGCTGAAGAGCGTGATCTTGAAACTGTGCGGTTGCAATGTCTTTTTCGGAGCGAAGCTTTATCATCGACTCTAATAATCCAATCGCAAAAAAATCCCCTTCGGTTAATGAATCCCCTTCAATGGCTGCAAACTGAATCGATTCGAGCTTGCGATGGAAAATAATTTCTTCGCGGCGAAACTCTTCCAGCAATTCAACGTCTTTAGTCCCAAACTGAATGAAAATAAAAGTCGGGATTTTTTCATCCACAGTTAAATAAACACAAGTTACAAAAAAACAATCTTGTTCGTTTTCTAAAAAGTGTCTGACGAACGTGTGCACGGAGTATTCACGCGAAAGAGTGTTATCAATCCAAATTTCATCTGGATCATCCAAGGTCTGCTCTAAATATTTATTGCTCTCTAAAACTTCGTCTTCATTATAATCTTTTTTAGGAGCATAACCTTTTTGGTAGCGGCTCTCTAATGACAAAATCCCCGAATCAAAATAGCCAAAAAGCGTTTTTTCGTTTTCAAAAATAAGGCCTTGTGATTCATCGATGATGATCAACTCTTTTTCTTGAAACTTTTTCTTCATGCTTTTAGATTTTGAGGTTAACGAAGGTACCGACTTCTTCTTAGTTTTGACCTTGAATTGAATTTTATTTTTTTTAGGCCCGCTCGATTTCTTAATAAGCTTGTTTGCAAATTTACTCATCATTTTAGATTACTGTAAATGGGCTTCTTTTCACCAATTTTAAAAATGACTAATTTAGTCATCGCTTCTTTATTGAAACTCGTAAATCTTAGAATACGCTTATGAGTTGAGGGTGCATGTCGAAAGTAGAGTTATTTTTAGATCAAGATCAAATTCAGAACCTAAAATCTATTCTGAATCAGTCGGAAATAGGCATACATTTGTTATTTGATAATAAAATGATTTCTGAAGTTTACAAAGAAGACATCACTGAGGACGCGTTCTTTGAAATGGAAAATATTAAAAAAGTTCAGGACGATTTGCTCAAATTATTGCAATTTAAAAAATTAACCGACAAACAAGATTTTATTCGCAACTTATCTCCCGAACGATTAAAGCTTATTATTCGGGCTTATTTTTATATCATTGAGAATAAAGCTCAACAAA
>JAYVHE010000269.1:0-5913 GCA_043771495.1 Bdellovibrio sp.
AATTTTTGATTCCAGCTTAAAGTCTAGCTAGACCTAGGCCGATAGGAGCTGTAACAGAGAATTAATTAGTCCAACTAATAAGGAGAACTCAAATGAGCGCAACTAACTACGATGCAAGCCAACTACACATATTTTTAACCCAAACTCCTGAATCAGCATTACGCAAAATGCTGATTAACCCAAAATTCCCAGAGGCAAACTTCAATATGATGTTTAAAATCTTACGCTCTGGAAACGAAGAACAGTTTTGCAAGCACTTCTATGATGGCACATTCCCAAAAGCAAAATTTAATGCCGGAGAAATTGTATTAAAGGAAACTTTTTGGAATACTTGTATAAATGCACTTAATACCCAAGGACTTCTTACTCCAGCTACAGTTAAAACAGCCGCTTAGTCGTTTCGACATTCTAATTCCTTTTAAAAGGTTCAATAACGAGCTCGTTCGCGAGCTCGTTATTCTTTCGATACCCATCTACTTTCAATCAGAAAAAATCATCATCACCGGTCTGTTAAAGGCCAAACCCATTTACGCCCAGGACTGGTGGCCTCAATCAAAATCATTATTGTTATCTCAATACGCCGAATTAAAGAAACTGCCTAACTGGGGTTGCTATTACCATTCGTTTGACTCGACAGTTAAAACAAAAAATGCCTTCCCTGATGAGAAAAAAATACGCTCCAACATTAAAAACTTAGATTGTAAACGCATCGACTGGAAGCTGCCTCACCCGTTTAATTTCAAATTTTTTACGTGGACCGTAATAGGTCAGCACATCTTATATTGTACTGAACCGTTTCAAAGATTTCCGTTAGGCTGGCATGAATTCAACGAAGACAAATCGTCGCCGCCGAATCGCGCCTACGTTAAACTTTGGGAAATATTATTGGTTCAAAATTTTTTTGATACTAAAGAAGTCAGCCAACACGCTTGCATCGAAGTTGGCTGCAGTCCGGGTGGCTGGACCTGGGTCCTGGCACAACTTTACAAAAAAGTTTACGCCATTGATAAGGCACCTCTGGCCAAGCAACTTTCTAAATTTAAAAACATTGATTATCAATCGGCCGACGCATTTAAACTGGATCCAAAAAAATTCAAAGATGCGCGGTGGTTTTTTTCAGACATCATTTGTACGCCAGATCGTATGAACGAACTTGTGAGTAAATGGCTACAACAGAGCCAAGTGACTCATTTTGTCTCGACAATTAAATTTAAAGGTCCTGCTGATTTTGAATTTCTGCAAAGATTTCAACAAGAAAAATCAAGTCTGGGTGATTCGCTGATTACTCATTTGTATCACAACAAAAATGAAGTCACTTGGCTTTTTAAAAAAAATGGGGCCTAATTAAGCTATGTCAGACAATCAGTTTTTTGCAGCAATAGACGCCATGGAACTCACTGAAGTTTTGGAATTTCTATTTAACAAGAACACTGAAGTCATTGTTAAAATTGGTGGCTCACATACAAAAACTAATTTTGTTCCCACAGAAAAAAAACATTTAATATTAATCAATAAATTTCAAAAAAAATTCGATCGCCAACAGATTCTTTGCAATTTTGAAATTAAGGGCGATCAATTCTTTTTTAAATCACAGTGCGAATCCGACAACCACAGCTTAACCGTAGATCCACCGACAAAAATTTTTAAACTGCAAAGACGAAATAATTTTAGAATCAATATTCCGCTGACCATGCCACAGACTACGCAAATCAAAGAAAAGCCTCAACTTAAGGTGATTTGCCGAAATATCAGCTTAGGTGGCGCATTGTTATCTCTAACCACATCAAAATCAGATGATTTTAAATTAAACGATATCCTTCACATTTCGATTTCAATTTATGAGTTCCAAGAAAAAAATATTGAATCCCTGGTTCGATTTGTCGAATACAAAGAACATAGCCAAACGGTTCTGATGGGAATTCAGTTTTTAGAACTTGATTCTGAACAATCTAGCGAATTACAAAAAACTTTAATTCGAATTGACCGCTTCCTGCGTGGCAAAGACGACATTTAACCGGTGCCAGGCCTTTTTTCCGACACAGGCACTGGAACTGTTCATTACCAAATTTTACGGACTGACATTCCTGGAGTTATTCCTGAATCGATCAAAAGTGTAGCTGAAGTAAAAGGCGCGTCCGCATTTCTTTATCGTTTCAGCGCTAATTTCCCTCAGCGTGGTCATTGGCGTCCGAAGGGCGAATATGCTTACGTTATTCGTGGACACGGCTCAAATGGCGATGTAACCACATATGCGGGCCAAGATTCATATATGCCACCAAATAGTTATCACCCACCTGGAAAATTGGACCAGAAGGTATGGACGCGTTTGTGTTTACACCAACACCAGTGGACTTCTTAACGCCAGCGACACAGCCAAAAGATACCGACTTATTCAACAATACCGAAACAACTGGGTAAGATTTCAGGCTTGTCGGAAAAAAGGCCTGGCACCAAAGCGGAAAAAAGGCCTGGCACCTTTTTCTAAATTCGAATTGACCGCTTCCTGCGTGGCAAAGACGACATCTAATTGGTGCCAGGCACCTCAGTTAATAAACATTAGATACATATAGTTGATTAGTGCGAATGAAAAAATCACTTTGAAGATTGAGATTTTTTTATACGACGCAAGCACGACCAATACTAATGCAAGTGTCACCCAAAAATTAAAGTTAGATACTTCTTTTTGATTCATTTCATAAACGGTTACGGCTATTGTTCCAACAATGGCCGCTGAGGCACCTAATACAAAATCTTGAATCCAACTCAATTTAGATAATCTTTGCACTGCACTTGGAAACCATGTCGACATGTGTATAAACGGCATTAAGTACAACGCCAATAAAGCTAAGATAGCTCCACTTAAAGTTGCAATTTTATAACCGTAAAAAACGGCGGCGATTGTTACTGGTCCTGGCGACAGCTGGCCAAAACTGACTCCATCATTAAAAGTTTTTAAATCTAAAAAACCTAAACTGTGAACGAGTTCGCTTTTAAAATAAGGAAAAGCGGCCAAACCGGTTCCAAAAATAAAGGCACCCGCTATAAAAAATACTTTTAAAATTTGCGCGATTTTATCCCATTCAAAGGCAACAAGTGGCAACGCCGCCGAAAACAAACTAACCGGCATTCGCCCTTGAGGTAATTTTTTTGCTTTACGGTAAATGACGGCCAAAAATCCCAGCATTAAAATTAAAAGAACTTCGGGAGCCAATTTGAAAAAATAAAGCGCCATGGCAATGACAACAAAAATGTAAAATAAGAAATTTTTCAAATAATCTTTTGAAATATTATAAAGACCAAACAAGATAACTCCGGCCACCGCGTACTGCATGCCGATTAAAAAATTATTCAGCTCTTTATATTCTTGAAATGAGGTATAAAATATTCCAAGTAAAATCATCAGAATAAAAGATGGGAATAAAAGCCCAACAGCCGCGACGGCTGCTCCCGCAAAACCGCCAAACTTTTTCCCTAAGTAAACGGCAAACTGAAAGGCCACAGGTCCTGGCATCGCTTTAATAAGTAGATAGGCTTGATTAAATTCAGGATTTGTTAAAAGCTGTTTTTCAGAAACAAAGTGCAAACGCATTTCTTCGATTAATGCCAGTGGTCCACCGAAGCCGGTCATCCCCAATTTGATGAAAAACTTAAAAATTTCCAGGGGACTCATATTATTCACTCGGTCTCCGATCAGTTTTTATTTTGTGCGGTTCTGATTTTCTTTCCATTTAATTAAGTAGATTTTATATTCGGCGTTGAACTCATCAGTACGCCGCTTCATATAGTCTTCAAAATCTTTGCGTGAAGTGCGAATTTCGGCTTCGAATTGGTCGCGCTGTTCGCGTTCGTTGGTGTAGTAATCGCGACGTTTTTGTTCGATTTCACTAAATTTGGTTTGGCGGTCTTCGCGATTTAAAACCGTGCCTTTTAATTCTTCGCGCTCGGCCTCGAGCTCTTTAGTAAATACATCTCGCGATTTTTTTTCTTCGCGTCCGTATTTTTCGCGAACTTGGGAAATGTCTTTATTGAATTCTTCGCGTTTGCGACGAACCACAGAATCAAATTTTTCACGAACCGCCGATGGCTCGGTAGTGACCTCAGCCATCCACTCACTAAATAGTGCGCGCTCATCGTTTTGTACTTTTTTAGTTTCGCTAACTTCCGAACGTAACTCTTCGAAGCGTTTGCGATCGGCCGCCACAGAATATTTTGGATCGATCTTTCCGGGTTCTGGTAATTGAGCTTTATTGTCAGCCGCATCAGTGGATTTAAGTTCTTCACGTGGTGAATTGATCTGGCACGACGAAAGGCCAGTCGCCATTGCAGTAAAAAGTAAAATCGATACAAGACTATTGAATGAATTTTTTAAGATTTGAACCGCCATCTATTATATATTTTTCTAAATCTGGTTTATTACCTTATCCTATTATTAATGCATATCGGACTACATTTTGGCAAAAGAAAACCTCGTTGGACTCAAGACTACAGTCAACACTGGCGAACCGCTTTGGATTCGTCACGTGAATCGCTGACGTATTCGCTAATAATTACTGCGGTTCAGGCTTTGATTTTATCGCCAATTTTGTTTTGGACCGTCGAAAACTACGATTATTTTATTTCAAACAGCCTACGAAGCTCGCCTCTAAGAATTCATTTTGAAAATGAAAAAGTTTGGATCATTGGTCTATTTATAATGATGTTTTGTCTCAGTTTCGTAGCGAACGCATTTTTTATTCAGAATTTAATTAATAAACTAAATCCTAAAATGCCGAATGAATATTTAAAAGTCAGTACGACTGATGAGCTACCTGGCGAAGTCGACGAGCAAAATCACGCTTCTTAGTAGGGATAATAGTATACATCTGGCGAGCATTTAATTACGTTGAAACTTGCTCAACACCGCACGCTTCCAATCACTTAAAATCAAGAATCCTGCTGGAACCCAAATCAAAGTTAGAACCGTTCCAATGATCATTCCCCACGAAAGAGCCAAAGTAATGTCTACGAGTATGGCGTCATAGCCACCCCAACCAAAAGCAGTTGGTAATAGCCCAACAACCGTTGTCAAACCCGTTGCTAATACAGCTCGAAGTCTTTTTCCAGAAGCTTCTACTAAAAGCTCTTTGAGGTTAACTTCAGGACCGCGCTCGGTTTGAAGTTCTCGAATATAGTCCACTAAAATAATTGCCGAATTGATAACAACTCCAGTTAAGCCGACGACTCCAATAAATGCCAAAAAGCTAAGGGGCCTGTTGATAACCGTGAACGAATAAAAAACACCGACCAAACCTAATGGAATTGTCGAAAGAACTAAAATCGAGTGAGAGTAGCTCCCAAAGGTAAAAACTAAAGTCGCAAATATTCCAAATAGTGCTAGCACCAGAGCAATCTGCAGTGACTGCAAGGATTCATTGGTACTTTCTTCTTCACCCCCGAAAATTCCACTGACTAACGGATATTTAACGGCGACTTTTTGAAAAATCTGGCGAGCCACTACATTTGAGGATTGCGAAGTGATCTTAACATTGTCGACTTCAGAAGTTATCGTTATTGAATTTTTATATTCATATTTCTTTTTCGTTTTCGGTGCTGATCCTTGGGCGAACTTCCCGAGCGAAGTTAGTGGAACTAAGTTTCCCTTCGGAGTTAAAACTTCAACTTTCTTTAATCCGTCGATGGTATTTCGGCTGGTTTCGTCGAATCGCACCACTAAATCAAAATCTTTTCCGAATTCTGTCAATTTTGCAGCGGTTGATCCTTCCAAAGCAGTTCGTAAATTTAATCCGATTAAATCGGTCGTAAGACCCGCATAGGCACGGGCTTCATCGTTGGTGTTGAATAAAAATTCATTTCCGGTGGCTTGCTCATCGTCATCTAGATCGATCAGTCCGTCCACTTTTTGCAGCTCGGCCA
>JAYVHE010000270.1:0-3024 GCA_043771495.1 Bdellovibrio sp.
TGACCCCAAAATTTACGTTTTAAGCGATAACCAATTTCGAAATCATTATCTAACTGTGCTAGTGGTTTTAAGGTAAACCAACCAATATTTTCGCCGTTCGACAAGTCCGCCATCCATGTTCCATAATCAGCCCAGGATTCCTGTCGCTTTAAAAGTTTAGGCAAGAGTTCCTGCAATTCATGCAATGAACTTAGTTTTCCAGAACCGATATAGCGCATCACTTCAGGGTCTGTATCTAAATCAATTAAATTTTGCAAATCGGTGTCTAAAAATGGTCTTAAAAGCAATCTTTTGGTGTTTAATGAAATCATAAATTGAAGGATAATGATGATTCTCTTCAAAGTTTTAATCAACTTCTTTTTCGATAGTTTCCATAAATCGTTTTGCTTGGACTAATGATTGGAGGGTTGATTTATAAATAGAACCGTTTTTTAATAGGGTCATGAAAAAACGTGTTCTATTTATTTGCTTAGGCAACATCTGTAGGTCGCCGACGGCTGAAGCGGTCTTTAAACAAAAACTCAAATCTAAAAATTGGCAAACCCACTTTGAAGTCGACTCGGCCGGCACGTCAAACAATCACGTCGGAGAATCGTCGGATCCGCGCTCGATTCAGCATGCCGAAAAACGCGGTTACATTATGGATCACAAGGCTCGTCAATTTAGCGCTGACGATTTTTCGAAATTTGATTATTTGATTTGTATGGATGATCAAAATTTTCAGAATGTCGCACGCTTAGCCGTCACTGAATCCGATAAAAACAAAATCAAAAAAATGGCTCACTATTTAAAAAAATATAACGATGCGTTTATTTTGGATCCTTGGCCCATGGGGCCAGAAGCTTTTGAGAAAGTGATCGATTTATTAGAGGACGGCTGCGAACATCTCCTCTTCGAATTGCACCCCGAGAAATAAGCCAAGTGCGATGCAGTGTATTGATCTAATCCGCTAATGACGGCATTTAACTCCAAAGCTATAATTTCATGATGCAGAATCCTCGTCGTCTCATTCCATTTATTGCATTTTTTATTTTTGGTTTTAGCTCGTGCACAACCTCAAATTGGCAAACGGCTAGTCGCGAGAGCGCCAACATCGCACCAAAACCCGAAGAGCTGACCGAATCCATTTATCAAATCTACACCGCCCGCGCGTTTTCGTGGCGCGGCTACTTTGCCACTCACCCGTGGATTGCATGGAAACGTAAAGACGAAAAACAATATTCTGTAGCCCAAGTTTCAAGTTGGGCTTTACGTCGTGGTGAAAAAGCCGATCAAATGATCGAACGTGCGCTAGAATTAATTAAAGACTATCCGTATCGCGATAGTTACACTATTTGGCCAGGGCCCAACAGCAACACTTTTGTTGAACACATTATTCGTTATACACCCGGGGCCACCGTCGAGCTGCCGCCACACGCTATCGGAAAAGATTATTTAACAAATTCAAATATATTTGCAATGAGCCCCAGCGGATCGGGAATTCAACTTTCAGTTTTTGGAGTGTTGGGTTTTACCCTCGGCCGCGCCCGAGGGTGTTGAAGTCAATGTGCTTGGTTTAACATTTGGAGTAGATATTTTACGACCAGCCTTAAAAATTCCTTTTTACGGCCGGCTTGGTTTAGCAGACAAACCTCTTTAACAAACCACTTTAAGGAATCGTTGGCATCAAAGGCCGGTCATAGGCATGTGGATCGTCGCTTTGCGATGGAATTTCAAGTTCGGCTGGCGCAAGGGCTTTAATCGCTGGTCCTTCTAAAACTTGCCCTTGCACATCAAAGCGTGAACCGTGACACGGACAGTCCCATGATTTTTCAACACCGTTCCAGCGCACGATGCCACCTAAGTGTGTGCACACCGCCGAAACCGTTTGTAAATTCCCAAAATCATTTTTATAGACGGCCACCATTTGCAGGCCTTGACGATACACACCGCCCTGACCCCGTTCAAGTTCCGAGACTGCATCGGGATGTTTCGGAATAATCCAATCGGCGTACTGAGCCGCTGTATTTAAATTTTCTTTTAAGTACCGAGGTGTGGCCCGCAAAGATACTCGCGAAGGATCATAAATGTGCTGCCACTTATTTCGTCGATTCATTATTTGATCAGTAATTAATAAGCCGCCGATCGTCCCATGAGTTAATCCGTGGCCTGAGTCTCCAGTTATAATATAAACATTTTCATCTCCGGGATTTCGCCCCAGGTAAGCCAAGTAATCAACGGGTTCTAAAATTTGGCCAGACCATTTGTAAAGAACCTCTCCACTCATAGAAAAAACTCGGCGTGTCCATTGCTCTAATTTTTTAAAGCGCTCTTCGGGTTTATCGTCTTGACCGGTTTTGTGATCTTCGCCACCGACGATCAGCACATTTGATCCATGCAAACGCGCATAGTGATATGGTTCAGCTAAATCCCAATACAGAGCCCGCTCCATAGAGTCCGCTGGAATCTTAAAAGCCATCACATAACTGCGGTACGCAGATTGTTTAGTGTGCATCGCGAACTGGTCGTTGATGGGCGCATTGGTTGCGACAACCAGCGCTTTACAATCAATACGAAACCCTTCGCGAGTTTTAACAAAGGGAGCAGCTCCGCCCTTTATAGCTTCGGCATGTGTCTGTGTAAAAATTTTTCCGCCCATTTTTTCGATGGCTTTAGCTAAACCGTTTAAATATGTTAAGGGATGAAATTGCGCTTGATGCGGAAAACACAAATTTGGGCGTTTTTCAAAATGAGGAATCGGCAAAATTTGAGTCAGTGATAAATCTGCAAGGCCTGCCCAGCGTGCGGCTTCGAATTCTTTTTTAAGAATTTCTTCATCCTGCCCGTGATCCGCAAAAAGATAACCATTTAAAAATTCAAATTCACAATCGATTTTTTCATTATAGATAATTTTTGCAATCGTGCGAATGGCTTGTTTGTGACTGTCGGCCGCTAAAAACGCACCTTCGCGATCAAAATACTGTTCCAGTATATAATAACGATCATCCAGCGCACTCGATAAATGGGCGCTCGTCCGCCCTGTTT
>JAYVHE010000271.1:0-29270 GCA_043771495.1 Bdellovibrio sp.
AATTTTTATTACGAACACTTTTGAAAAAAAATCTAAAGACGTAATGGATCAAAAGAGTTTTAAGCTCGGCTACGGGTTTGCTTCTTACGTCACAAATCAGAATAAAACTTTTTCCGACCCAGATATGGATCAGGGTATTCGCATAGCTGAGGCATTCAGGGGATCTTTTGAAGGAAAAAGAGAAACTGGATTTGAGAAATGTATAAGTAAGTTTCCTCATCATGTAATTTTTTGCGCCGGCGCCGGACTATGAATGACAGCTTTTAGGCCGACCTAAGTCTGCAGTTTACTCAAACTTTGCTAATCTCGAGCGAATAAGGCATTGTTTATGTTGCTCTTCTTTAGCGAGGTGTAAATGTTTGATCTCTTTAAAATTTTATTTTTTTCTCTTACATTGCTTGCTACGCAAATCAGCTTGGCTGAAACCGAAGCTGAGCTCATCGAGAAAGCAAAATCAGAGGGCACCTTAGTTGTTCTTACGAATCACCTGCCCTATAACGATGTCTTGCTAAATGAATTTAAGAAAAAGTATCCGATGATTAAGGTAGAGCGAAAAACTTGGGAGGCTTATGGCTTTAGCCATTGGCCTTATTTTAAAACTGAAAACGAAAAAGAACGAACTGATGTTGTGTTTGGCTGCCAGAGTTATGAAATTTTACAAAACCCCAATGATCCGTGGTATGCGGATCTTACCTCACTTGAAAATTGGCCCAAGCGACCCGAACACTTTACGAATACTCCTTACTTTATTTATTTGGTCGCATCTCCTCACGTGATTGTCTACAACAGTAAAAAAGTGAAGGAATCAGATCTCCCCGGAACTTATGAAGATTTATTAAATCCGAAATGGAAGAATAAAGTCGTTTATCGAAATCCCCTTAGCGGAAGTTCGCCAGCATTTATTTCCCATTATATTAATCAAACGCGTGGAAATTTGGATTGGTTTGCGAAGCTTGGGCAAAACAAAGCTATCGTTGTTAAGGAATTTGCTGATTTAGTTAAGCTTCTTAACAGTGGCAAGGCGACGTTGGGTTTAACCCGGGATGCAGAAATTATAGATGTCCTAAAGAAGAACAAGAAACTGAAAATGCACTGGCTTAAAGAATTACCTTTTCAATATCAGTTGGCTACTATGAACGCCCGAGTTGTTAGAAAGTCAGCGGCAAAGTTGCTGTTGAACTGGGTTATGGTTGATGGCCAGGAGACACTTGTAAAAGCCGGATTCACAGCAGGTGCTAGACGTGAAGAACTATTGAAAAAACCAAATTTATTTCGTATGGATTTTGAAAAAGTAATGGCACACGAACACAAAGATATAATCAATACAGCTATGGACAAACTTCGCCAAAATGGTGCGACAGTATATTCAAAATAGGCGTCACTTGTATATAAAAAGGACTGCCAAACCAAGAACAGAAAGAAAAAACGAAATTATCGATAGCAATTCAAAAAAAGATTTAGGCGAGGTAGGTGATAATAGTGATTTTCCTCTTTTTGAACTTTGATCCCTAAGTGAGAATTCCTTTTGAGCTTTTAGTACAAGTTCAACTTGGTTTTTTAATTCGGCACTTTCAGCAGTCAATTTTTTGTGATCAATGCGTACCTGCCTTAGCGACAAATCGGCTCCCCTTCGCATCAATGTGGTACGATAGCTGGTTGTGTAGGTCTTCTTAACTTCTTCCGCGCTTGGAAGCTTTTCAATCAGACGTTTGTAATCAGCCATAGTTTCATCGACAAAACTCTGTTGGAAAGGAAAATCTCTAGTCTTACAATATTCTATTAAAAATTCTTTAGCTATTTTCGAAGCGTCCTCAAGAACTTCTTTTTTTGTCTCTGGTAATGGTTTGTTAGGATCAAATTCGTAAGTGATTTCGACAAGCGGAAATCCATCGATGCCAATTTTTGCATTTCCGGTTGAAAAGAATCCGATTAGTATTACAAAAAGTGAAAGGGCGAATTTGTTCTTCATTTCCTGAGCCTAAAGCAAGGCAGTTAACTATTCAACCAGACTTTTCGGCGAAGCTTTCAGCTATTGAGAATCTTTTTCGGGTCGATACAATAATCGTAAATTTCTGCATGCGCCGCGCAAGGGTGAACAAGGACAAGTAAATCCAGACGAACCCGTATTCAATCGTCTTATTCGTTCTTTGATCGAAGGTACTTTACTTGATAGGCTCCAAATTATAGAATCGTTTTATGAAAACGAATGGTTTTGTTATTTTCCTACTATTGTTTTTTGGGTTAGCCCAACCAACCTTTAGTCAGATACGAAAGCTGGATAATATTGTCATGCAAACTGCCGATGGACAAGGCTTTGAACTTTATCGGCAAGCGTCCCATCCGCTTATCATATTATTCTCTCATTTGAATGGTTGCCCACTCTTAAGAAAGTATTCCAGCACAATAAATTCTTTGCAAAAAAAATTTAGCTCAAGCACGCAGTTTTTTCTAGTAAACTCTTCTATTCAGGATACGACTATGGAAATTCAGGCTGAAGTTTCAAAAGTCGGATTTAACTTACCCGTGTTGCTTGACCGTTCGCAACAGCTGAGCCGAATGATTGGATTTGTCAAGACTTCGGAGGTCGCAATCATTGATACATCAACTTGGTCAGTTGTCTATTTGGGCGCAATTGATGACAGCTTAAATACAGATATTGATAAGACCTCTGCATCGACAAATTATCTTGAGGATAACCTGGAAAATTATTTGGGTTCTAAAAAAATAAAATATGAAAAAACTCAAACGTTCGGTTGTTCTCTTTTCTACGACGAAAGCTCAGTAACTTATACCAAAGATATTTCAAAAATATTCGCTTTAAAGTGCCTATCATGTCATGCCTCGGGCGGGGTTTTTCCCGATCTCTCAAGTTACGAGAAGGTGAAGGCATGGTCGACCATGTCGGCAGAATTAATTCGAACAAATAAAATGCCTCCAGTGAGCCTAGATGTGGAGTCCAAACTCGTCAGCTACGACAAAGCGCTGCTATACATTTTGACGCCTGAACAGCAGCGCTCCATATTCAAATGGATCGACCAAGGTCTTCCAAAGGGGAAGGGTAGTGCCTTTAAATTTGTTCCAGAGAATAAGATCTATCCTAAACCGCAGCACGTGTTTTCAAGTGGGCCAATTGAGGTTCCAGTCAAAGGACCCGTCCCGTTAAGCTACCGGCAAATTGGCGGCCCAACTGAAAAGGACATCTGGATCGATAAAATTCGTTTCCATACTGAAAGCTCTCATTTCCATCATGTTCATTTGATGGTAGTACCGAACTCACTTAAATATTTTGAAAAAAACAATTCCTTGTCGAAAATGCATTACCTCTCTAAGAAAAAAAATGATAGTATCATTCACTGGAGACCGAAGAGTTACATCAGACAGAAGCAAAACTGGGTGACTTTCCCGAAGGATACAGCATTACTCATCCCTAAAGGTTCTTATTTAATTTTGGAGAGTCATCTTAGAACCAGCGGGGTTGCCTCGACGACAGAGTTGCAAGTAATGCTTCATGAAATTAGGCCACAAAAATCGACGAAGCAGGTTTTCGTGGGGTTTATTTCCAAAAAAGCTCAAGGACCGAATGAAATCCCGTTTTTGCCCATCGGCGCTACTAATGTTACAATCGAAGATGATCGCGCTATCGACAAAAATATTTCTATTGTGCGCGTTACCTTTCATATGCATCTTCGGGGATCCTCAATTAAGATGAACGTCATTGATCCTAACAATGTGGAGAAAACAATTGCGTCTATTCCGAACTTTTCTGATCTTAAAATAAATTCGTTTGACCTTACGCGACCCTACGAGATTCAAAAAGGATCTCGTATCAGACTCGTCGGAGTTTACGACAACAGCAAATTTAACAATTCAAACCCGGACCCAAATAAAAATGTTCGAATTGGGCCCTCATTCGAAACAGACGAAATGCTCAATGCCGTCTATCACTATTACGTTAAGTAAAAAATGGGTAGTTGGTGTTTTTCGCTTCTTGTCTACGCTAAGTAAACACTCTAGCAGACAACTCTTTCAGAACATTTGTTGTGCCCTCCCAGAGCAAACAGGCTCTGACATCACGAAAACACTTATCCATCGGGTTTCCGTGCACAAAGGCTTTAGCGCCAATAAGTTCAGAGCAACTCACAACAGTTTTTTGTGCCACTTCGGAAGCAAATACTTTTGCCAAATTTCCTTCTGCACCCACAAATGGATGCCCTTTGTCTTGCATCCAAGCGGCCCTTAAAACTAATAGTCGAGCTGCTTCAATTTGATTTTTAGAATCTAAAAGAGAAAATCTTATAGCTTGATTTGATATCAGAGATTTGCCGGCTCTTTTGTTATTTTTCATCTGTTGAACTGTATAATCCCACGCCGCTTGTGCAATTCCTACAGATGCTGCAGCCACACCTATTCTTGAGCTTTCCATAAGCTGTACAAAAGCAAGAAAATCACCTTCGAAAGTCCCTCTTGATTCAAAACCTAAAACTTTATTCTCATCTACAAAATAATCCTTGAAGGTAATTTCACCTAAATGGGCAGCAGTTATGCCCGATGTTCGAATGCGAGAAGTTTTAAAATCTCCTGAAATATCTTTATCAACAATAAAAAACTTCAGCACATCACGGTCGTCACTTAATAACTTTGCACCTACCACCAAAACATCTGCAATATCGCCGTTTGTTATATATATTTTTTCCCCACTCAACAAAAAACCGCCTTTAACCGGTCTGGCTCTAGTTTGAATTTGGCTAACATCAGATCCCGAATCCGCTTCCGTTAGGGCAAAAGCTGCAACATACTCTGTTTTTTTGTTGGCCAACTTTTTAAGATATTTGTCTTTTTGCTTATCATCACCCAAATGCAGAATAAATTGACCCGCAAGCGAAGGTCCAGAAACAATCTGCATTATATCTAGCGATACTTTTGATAACTCTTCTGTAATCAAACACCCGATAACTTTACCCATCACGCCAGGTCCGTCATATTCATTTGGAATCCACCAGTGACGAAAGTTTTCTTGATTTGCGATGCGTATCACATCTTTATAACTCAATTTGCCTGCGTCAAGATCCTCCACCATTGGTTTTAGATATGTTTCGGCAAAATTTTTTGATTTTTTTTGCCAAAACAACTGTTCTTCAGTCAAACTAAAGTTCACATGTCTCCCAAGCTTAAATTCAATAACATTGCAATATCTGGTAAATTACTGATTTTCATTTTTTTTAGTTTAATCCTATTTTTAACCTTCGCTATAATTTATATTACAAACACAAACTCCAAGCAAAATCGAAATTTTTCCTCTTACAAAGAAAATGTGTACTCTCTGGGGCAATCTCATGGTTTTTTAAATATCCCTCTTTTTTTGGCCTGCCATTACCCAAATATAAGCTATAGAAGCCACTGTGTTGAGGGGTATTTTTCATCAAAAGCATACGATTTTTTACATACAATAGATTTTTTCGAGTCTATTTTGAAAGAGCCTCTTTTTTATCAACGGCTTGCTGCTATGGGCTTGGGACAAGGCCTTTCTCACTCAAACTTAGACTTACAACAGGGCCTCTCTCGACTTAAAAAAACGGGTCAACTTGAAAAACTCATTCCCTACTTAATTGAAGGGTGGTCTTTTGATAAAAATCTTAAAGCGTTGGGCAAAAGCAATTCTGATATTTGTGAAAAAATTCCTTTTAAATATGCTGACTACTGTTACTTTGGTGCCGGGCGAGCTCATTATTTTAGATTAAGAAAGCCCATCACGACGCGTTGGCAAAACACTGGTGGGATCAATAAAAATTTTTTGCGCGGCTGGGGTTTCGCCACAGGTTTTAATCAAAATCATCCAGTAACTCCGCCTGATTTTTATTTTTATGAAGGGTTAATAATGGCCAAGTATGTCTATCTGAAAAACTCTTTTGATGAAAAGTCTTTTCCACAAGACCCTCGCTATAATTCTTGGTTAAATTGTATTATTCAATCAGAATCACATTATTTAGACTGTTGGAATATCTCTCGTTAGTAGGCGCTCAACTCGTTCGTACTATTTTGGTTGACGAGTGTCGCGTGATTTTGTCTACACAAAGAATCTTATCAATTTCTATTTTGTGATTTAGTTTTGACAAAATTTCATTTTTGTCGACGACTCTATTCCTGTCTACCAAAACAACCTCTAAACATAGTCTCGAATCAATTTGTACAAGCGTGTTTTTTTCATCAAGCTCTACATAAACTCGGGCCGCTTTTACATTTTCATTTTTTAAAATTTCTTCTTCTATCTCAATTAATGAAATTCTTTGGCCTTTAAACGTTACTATGTCATTGCTTCTGCCAATATAACGCAGATATCCCTGGCTAATATCAACGATGTCATTAGTCGTGTATTTGCCATTTAAGCATTTTGATAAAAACCCCCCTTCTAATATAAGACGTCCACGGCTGCCACCGCCCTCGATTGAATAATTTCCCTTAAGCATTTTACCGATGTTACCAGGAGCCCAATCCTCTTCATTCACGTATGTTATAACGCCCGCAGACTCTGTAGAGCCATAAATAATGTTTGGCTTTATTCTAAATCGATGAACAAATTCATGATACGTTTTATCGGCTAAGTAGTCGCCTCCGCATAAAACTCTTTTTAAGCTTTTTTCAAATGTTCCGACTCCTCGCTCGTGTAAGGCGATTAATACTTCCGCGTAAATTGGAGGAAAAGCCAAAGATGTAATAGCATGATTATTAATGGTATTAAAAATATTTACGGCATCCATTCCTATTGGATACGAATTAAATAAGACACGGCCCGCACAGTTTGCTAAAACGAATATTGATTTCCAAAATGCTATCGAGTGGGGGGGGAACGCGGGCCAGAAAAAACTTGTTTCATCTAAATTGAAAGCGTCGCAGTATTCATCGATATTCCAACCAAGGCTTTCGTGATTGTGAGACCAATATATTGGCTTTTTTGTTACGCCCGAGGAAGACATCCATATTGAGTCAATATTTGTTTTACTTCCGCTGTAAACAACATCATATCGCCCTGCCTGAATATTCTTATCAATTGGGTTATGATTTCCATTTGCAAAATGATAAATATCATTTCTGCTATACTGCTTAGGATTTGTAACCAATACGGATTTGCCTTCTTTTAATAAAGAAAAAATATCAATAAGTGTCTCTATCGAGTAGTCAACTGGCACGACAATAGAAAAGTTTTCATTTAGTTTCCTATATCCATCTGCCCTATTATTATTTTTAACTCTTTCAAGAAATTGCCCAAAGGTAATATACGCGCCATCCGACATCACTAAAAATGGCCGATCAATTTGATTTTGGCGAACTGCTCTGTCATGAAACCATTGATATAAATGCCCCATAACCTAACTTAGCAATTTTATTGACAGAAGAAAAGGGAGTTATAGTATCAAGTTTATGGAGAGGCATAATGGAACAAGAAAAATTGTTCTCTGATATAATGAACTTGATCAGAGAAACATTTCCGTCAATGAATAATTTGACAATCGAAAAGCCTCTTCTTGGGCAAAGTGAATACTCTATGGACTCACTTAACACATTAAAGCTGATTTTTATCCTAGAAAAACATTTCGGCTTTCGCTTTACTCCTCAGGAACTCATTCCTTCTAATTTTAAGAACATTCATACCATTGGGCTTTTGGTTAGTAAAAAATTGTCTCAGTCTGATTTATAATCGCTTATTTCAACAGTGCTCTTAAATATTTCATTGGCACTGGATTTTTTAAATCTGGGCTAAGGCTTTGCGCTTGGTGATAAGCAACCATAATAAAATAATACCCCAAGCCTGCATAAATAAGATAATATCCGACCCCTTGAATAAATTGCTTTTTTGGAATTATTTTATTTTTATCTTTTTCATCAGAGCTTAACGCTGTCGACATAGCTAACATCACTGCTATAATGAGATTGTAATAGATTATTGGCAACACACTAATATACGCTGTATTAAGATTTTTTACCGTTAACCATCTCGCGCCTTGCAATACTACAAGTTGGGAATATGTTGACCAAAAAACTGTTGAAACAAAAACACTTATCGCTATTCGAGCTTTAAAATGTTTAATAAAATTAAATGTCGCAAAGCTCGGAAGAATGAAGTTCTCTAATAAAATTTTTGAATAATATGTGTTAATTTTTTTAAAAAAATCATAAAACCCATGTGCCAACCAAAATGGTTTTATATTTTCCATTACATTAAAGCCCAACAATCTAAGTAGGCCGACCTGCAACCCGAACATACTGCTAGCTTCTATGATATAAAAACTAAAGTACATTATGGGTCTAAATGTAGTGTTCAGATAAACATTGCCTTTTATATAATCCGAAAGACTTATGCTTCTAAAAAAAACTTCTGCCTCCGTGAGTCGAAAAAAAACTGTTCCTGAATAATAATTATTTAAAACAAGTAGCTTCAATATATCCGCAGCAAATAATAACAGCAACCAGCTGCAAATTATTATCAATCCACTCAGCTCTGTGCTTGCCCTGTTTTGAGTGTCTTCAGATTTTTTTAAATCCTGATACCTGCCCGGTATCGGCAGCGCCCCCCCCCAAAACGGATAAACATAGACTAAGTCTATAAGTCCTATTTTTTCCTGTTTTAACAATATAATAAAATATATCGAACAACCTACGACCAGGCCCCAAGCAACACGCCAAACCTCCCAGAAAAGGCTTGTTTCTATTTCATTATATTTTAAAAATATAGCCATCGTCGTGATATAAATAAGTATAACAATGCCGGGGAAAAGTGTTTTTAATTTTTTATTCGACTTCTTGTGAAAAAAATAAAATGCTGTCAGCACAAAAAAAATGATGATGGCCTTTATCGTTGCAATAGCGACTGAATTTGAATACGTGTTCGTAGCAAACTCAAATAATTGATAATCAAAGGCCTTCCAGGTAAATAGCCAACATATAATGTTGGCTATTGCTAAAATATAATATTTTTTATTGTCTAATATTTTTACCAAAAGAATAGTCGCGGTCAAAAAAATCCAAACTGGCGTCTTCATTAAAAAATATAGCACAGCAAATATAACTAGAAATAAAAGGTTATTTTTTTTATTCGACAACAATGACCAGCCGGGAGTTTTTGTACCACTTCTTAATTTCATAAGTTGCATACCATATCTAGTCGGAAGTTTGGTTTAAAAACTTCTGGTAAAATCATTTAGTCCTTGAGAATAGATTACTTAGTAACAAGTATTCTTTTTTAAGACTTTCACGTCAAAAGATTGTTCGACGGAACCGGTTTTATAACCGCCGAGCCAAACCATTGTTATTATTTGGGTTTAATGAAACAATCTTGATGTTTTTCTTACGAAACTCTTTTTCAACTCGCAACTTAGATTCAGCTTCAAGCCGTCGTCTAGCTTCTTGAGCTTCAGGCTTCTCCAAACATTCATGAATAGGCAAAGCCCATTTCAGAGTGTCAGGAACATCTTCGTAATTTTTATGATTTTTTGTTAAAGGAATAACTTTCGACATTTTTTACCATTTTACCAATTGCAGATTTCAAAAACTAAAAAACCCGCAGTGAGCGGGTTTGAGATGGTAGGGAATACCGGGGTCGAACCGATGACATCCACCTTGTAAGGGTGGCGCTCTACCAACTGAGCTAATTCCCTGTAAAAATTGTTCTAATTCTATATCGCCTAAATCTTTCTTTTACAATAGATTTCCAGCGAGTTTGAAAGCTTCTTTAAGAAAAAATTCTCAGTTGTTGAGTCTTCCTCTTCCTGATCAGGAGGCAACTCAACGTCAACCCGTCCGCCCATAGGCACGAAATTTTTAGCGTCTGCTGAGGCTATTATAGAGGCAGCCATAACATGTTTTCCGCACTGGTCAGGGGCCATATTTAAATCAGTCGCTTTAAACCATGCTAACTTCATTAACTTGTCATCAATCTGAAAGTTAAGGACGTCTTTTTGTGTTTCAGAAAACACGCCAGGGACTTTATACAAAGGTTCCACGCAGTTTTCGCGCGAGAAAACCTGAACGAGCAAACGACGGTTCTTTTTATTCGGATTGTTTACTCTAAATTGGAAAAGCATGTCTGGATTATTATGAACGCGCCAAACCCCTTGGATGGTTTTCCAGGGAAAGGGCTCCTCTTTACCCCACGGAAACACATCAGATCCGCCACCAAGAATATCTTTGTGACAAGTATTTATAGTAGAGCCTTGTGCACTAAGAGCCGAAAACAACATTAGAATAACAACTAAAAATATTTTCATAGTCGAGACCCCTCTCTTTCAACTGAAACTGGACCGGTAATTTTAATAGATTTATTTAGAAAGTATCCGTTTTTAGATCTAAAAATATATTTTGGATGATCGTAATCAGGTTCGATCATTTTACGAAGTCGTTTAATGGTCACGTAAATTTTATTATCGTGAACATCAGGTTCGTACTGTTGCTTCCAAATATTTTCAACAAGGTATTCTTTTGAAAAGACTTCGCCCTGTCTAGATATAAATAATTTTAAAAGATCTAACAAAATAAACTGATTTTTAAAATCGATTTTTCCAAGATTTTTTTCAGTGACCGCGTGATTTTCTAAATCGATGGCTAAATCATACGAACTCGGAGATTTGTTTTCCATTAATTCGGTGTATTTATCTAGCGCACGCAAATTCTTGCTCGAATTTTTAGGATTGATCGTCTTTTTAATAAGATCAAAATAAACCTTAGCAGCGTCTCTTTCGCCCATTTCAAAAAGGCAAACACCGATATTCATTAAAATGCCCAATGACGTCGAAATGTTTTTAGAGAACTTCGTCATCTCGTAAGCTTGCCATAAAATTTCAATGGCTTGCGAATAACGTTTTAGGTCTAAAAGCACTAAAGCGTTTGAAGACAACACACCGGTTTTTAAATCTGCATTATCAATAAATTCTAAAAAGATATTTAAGTTATAAATTTCCTTTAAAGCCTCTTCAAATTTACCTTGATGACGGTAACAATTGGCTATTCCCAAGATGGCGTAGCAGATGTCTTCTTTGACATTTGCTTTTAGCGCGTGCTCAAGAGCAATTTTAAAATACTCTAAAGCCGTTTCAACTTGTTGCTTGTAAAGAGCCGCAATACCAAACACGTAATAGACGCGCGAGTTTAATTCAAAACCTTCGCGAATAACCATGTCATGTAGGCGCTCTTTTAAAGCGGATAATTGTTCGAATTCTTCGCGCTCAGCATGAATACGTAAAATAAACTGAGTAGCTTTTAGGTAGGTGGAGAAATCTTTTGCTTCGATCGCTGCATGTGCACAGAGATTTAATTTAGGCAGCGCCAGCTCATAATCTCCACGGTCACAATACAATTTGGCCATTTCAAGCGTTTCAGCCAAATTGATTAGAGGACTAAGTTGAGTCGATTGAACAGACATTTATTTATTTCCTAGTGATATGGACTGGAAACTTACAAAGTCTTAAAAAAGACGTCAACAAAGTAATGACATTTTTCGCAAACGGGCATTTTTTGATTAAATTTTAATAGATTTCTCTTCTAAGAATGAAAAAGGACCCTGTTTCCAGAGCCCTTTTTAAAGCATTTAAGATTTTGATGCGGCTAAAATAGCGAAAGTGACTAGTGAGTCGGATGAACCTGTTGGCCCGTGTAGTTTGCCTTGATCCCAAACTCGCGCTCTTGTTGGAATTTAAAAATCTCTTTCGGATTCTTAATATCCAAAGCGTTGATTAGAACTTGGTCAACGTGATCCACTAAAATTACTTTTAGATCTTTAAGGACTTCTTTTGGAATGTCTTTCAAATCTTTTTCATTTTCTTTCGGACAGATGATGGTTTTAATTCCACCACGATGAGCCGCTAACACTTTTTCTTTTAATCCACCAATTTGTAAGACTTTTCCGCGTAATGAAACCTCGCCGGTCATTGCCACTGTACGTTTCACAGGGATCTTCGTAATCGCTGAAACGATTGAAGTCGTCAGCGCGATACCCGCAGAAGGTCCGTCCTTTGGCGTAGCGCCCTCAGGCAAATGTATATGGATGTCGATGTTAGCGTAGAATTCCTTGTCAAAGCCAAATAAAGGACCGCGTGATCGAACGTACGACATGGCTGCCGAACACGATTCTTTCATGACGTCGCCCAATTGACCTGTAACTGTGAATTTCCCTTTTCCAGGAACCGCACTCACTTCAACCGCTAATAAATCTCCGCCCACTTCAGTCCAAGCCATACCGTTTGTTAAACCGATTTCGTTCGATTTTTCAATTTCGCCATGTTTCAACTTGTGTGGTCCTAGCAATTCAACCAATTTTTCTGGAGTAACTTGGTAAACGCTGCCTTTTGACTTTTTAGCTTTAGTTTTTGCGCCCTTAGCACCTTTAGCAGAACTGCCTTTAGGTCCTTTGGTGTCTTCAGTGTCTCTTTTGAAATCTTCGATCGAGCTATTCATCACTAAATCTTTAGCCACTTTTCTAAAAGTGTTAGCTAATTCACGCTCTAAGTTACGAACGCCGGCCTCGCGAGTGTAGTAACGAATTGTATCGCGAATCGCCTTATCATTAATTGAAACATTAAGGTCTTTTAAGCCGTGATTTTCAATTTGCTTTGGCGCTAAGTAATTTTTAGCAATGTGAAACTTTTCTTGTTCTGTATAACCTTCGATATAAATGATTTCCATACGATCCAATAATGGTCTTGGAACGTTTCCTAAATTATTCGCTGTTGCAACGAACATCACTTTCGATAAGTCATACTCTAACTCTAAATAGTGATCCGCAAAATTTGAATTTTGTTCTGGATCTAAAACTTCTAACATTGCCGATGCTGGATCGCCGCGGAAATCATTCGCCATTTTATCGATTTCATCAAGCAACATGACCGGATTGCCTTTATCAACTTTGCGCAGTGCTTGTAGAATTTTACCTGGCATAGCGCCAACGTATGTTTTTCTATGGCCGCGAATCTCGGCCTCATCACGCACGCCACCTAAAGAAATTCGGGCGAATGGACGATTCAATGATTCAGCGATTGACCTTGCAAGTGAAGTTTTACCAACACCTGGAGGACCCGCTAAGCATAATATCGGACCGCGAATGTTTTTTGCCAACGAAAGTACAGCAAGGTATTCCAAGATACGATCTTTAACTTTTTCTAATCCCCAGTGATCATCATCTAAAATCTTTTTAGCATTTTTAACGTCATGACGGTCGGTTGAGTATTCTTGCCAAGGCAATGACAGCACCCAGTCAATGTAGTTTCTAACGACTGTGGCTTCGGCGCTCATTGGCGACATCATTTTTAACTTTTTTATTTCTTTATTTATTTTGTCTTTAGCTTCTTGAGGCATTTTCTTGTCTTTGCATTTTGCCGACAAGTCTTCTAACTCAGCTTGGTAGTCATCTTTTTCGCCGAGTTCTTTTTGAATGGCTTGCATTTGCTCATTCAAATAGTATTCTTTTTGCGACTTTTCCATTTGTTTTTTCACGCGGGTACGAATCTTCTTCTCAACTTCAAGAATTTCGATTTCACCCGTCATTAAATTTAACAAATGCTCTAAACGTTTTGTTGGATTTAAAATTTCTAAGACAGATTGTTTGTCTTCTAATTTTAAATTCAACTGCGCGACGATTATGTCAGCTAACTCGCTCGCGCTTTCAATGCTGGAAACGCGCATCAAAATTTCTGGAGGAATTCTTTTATTTAATTTTACGTAAGTTTCGAAAGTCGACTTGACCGATCTGATCAGCGCAGATGCTTCCGTCGCGTTATCAACATCTTCGTCGATCGCTTCGCACATCACCACAAAGTGACTTTCATTTGGTACGAAATTTTTAATTCGTACGCGGCGTTTACCTTCAACCAAAACTTTTACTGTCCCATCTGGCAAACGAAGCAATTGAATAATTGTTCCGAGTGTCCCGATAGCGTAAATGTCTTTTTCTTCGGGGTTGTTAGTTTTCGCGTCCTTTTGCGCCGACAAAACGATGTCGGTCTGTTTGCTCATGGCTTCTTCAAGCGCATTGATACTTTTTTCGCGTCCTACAAATAAAGGCATCATCATATGTGGAAATATGATGAGGTCTCTTAGAGGAAGTAGCGGTAGTTGTTGAGTTTGCGGTGTAGCCATTTGAACCCCTTCCATGAAATTTATGAACTGTACCCTCTATTAGTCTAAGTTTTTACCCACCGAGTGCAAAGAAAAATTCGCTTATGAAGCGCATAATAGAAAGCCATGCAAAATGTGGTCTAGTTTTTTGATTGTTTCTAAAACAGTTAATCAACCGAGAAATTCTTTCGGCCTAGGTGTACTATTTTTAGACAGTCGACTTCATTCAAACTCGCTACAATCGTACAGAACTTTGAATGCTTGTCTTTCGTCGTGTCGACAGATTTGCAAACATATTTACCAAAGAAGCATAGCTGCTTTTCGTGTTAATATTTTTTATTAATTATAAGGATTTATTGGTGGTTATGTTGTTGTTGAAGTTAAATCAAATCCTATTGTTTACGTTAGCCTTTGTGACGTTTTCTACAACTCATGCGTCGACTGATTTAAAAAGTGGCTGTTACTTCGATGAAAAAGATAAAGAAGTGCAATTGCTTCCAAATACCACGGATGAACGTTTCCCAATCGCCTCTGTTTCAAAGGTTTTTACTTCAGTTATGGCGGCCACAAATTTTAATCTGAGAGCAGTAATTAATTCGAAACCAGTTCGCGCTCCATTTTCAACTGAGTTTTTTATTCGTAACATTACGACAGCTCGGGGCAAGCCATCTTTTCATGTACATATAAAGGGCTCCGGAGATCCTTACTTCAATCGTTTTAAAATGCATCGAGCAATTTCACTGCTTAATGAACGCGGTGTCTCTGAAATTGATTATTTAACATTCGACGAAAACGTAAAGTTTGTTTCACACACGGACTCAAAATCAGGGTTTTATATTGGCAAGCAAATTGTTACGCCTCTAACGTTAAAAGCTGAAATGGATTTTCCGTCAGATGTTTTAGTTAAACATCAATTCCAAGAATTTTGGAAAATTCTGGCGGATTATAATAAAAGTTTTAAGTCGGCGAAAAGTGTCGGAATTAAAATGGTCAGTTCTCCGAAATTTACGGTGCGCAAAGTGGATCTTTTAGATTCTACTGATTTTAGACCTTGGGATGACCAGAAAAATTTTCATGTAGAATCACAAACCATGACAACAATGCTAAAAATGATGAATTGGAATTCGAACAATTATACCGCGAACAGAATTTACACGATTTCAGGCGGCGACTCTCAATTCAAGGACATTTTTTACACGGGATTTAAGGTGCCAACGACGATGTTAACTTTTGTTAACGGCTCGGGGCAAAATCATGATTTAGCAGGTAGTGGCGTCCGCGTTTATAATGAGGCCTCGTGCTCGGTTGTACTTAGGGCTGTCAGAACTTTAAATAAGCGGGTTTCTGATCAAGGAAAAAAAATTACAGATGTGCTTGCGGTTGTTGGTATTGATATTGGAAGTACAGTTAGTGGCGCGGTTTATTCAAATGAATTTACAAAAGGCAAAGTCGTTGCAAAAACGGGAACAGTGGGAACTAATATTGCTTTGGCGGGTGCCATTAATACTAAAAACGGTTTGCGATATTTTATGTTTAACGTCGGCGCAAAACAGCAGGGAAACATTGTTTCAGAGCATCAAGCTAGAAAAATAATTTCGGAAAAACTGGCGACGCTCGTAAAGGAAACCAAAGACGTAGTTGCGTTTCCTTACAAGCCTAATTTAGCTCTGATGGATCAATACGGTTTCGAAAATTACGACGAAGACCTTGTCGAAGGCCCCAGCGAATTGGTACCACCACCCGTGATTTCGGCGCCCCTTTCTGCTAAACCGCCGTCAACAGTTGTCCTGTCGGCAAAGAAGTAGTTCTCGGACTTCAAAATGAAATAAGTTCTGTTGATAATCCTGACACCAGACGAGTTCTGGAAATGATGGTATACAAACACCTCCAAACAAGAAGGTGGTCAACGTGAACAAAATTTTTTTTGTAGCAGCCGTAATTGTGATGTTGTCTTTATCAAAGGCCTACGCGAACGATGTAAAATCAGATTTAGCGTTAGGACTACAAGCTTTATATAATAATACATTAACTGAATCGCAGATTCAGGAAAAAATAGTAAAGACCTTAGAAACCAAAGCAAAATACAATCAGTTAGTCGCTGGTTTTGATCCAAGTAAAGTAACTTGGAAAACCGGTGGTGGCGGCGCGTTTCAAGAATTTCAATTCGCAAGCCCAATTCAAATCGAAGGCTCCAAGAGCAATACAGTATATGGATATTTATATACTCCAAATGTTTCTTATGATTGCAATGTTAAATTTCCGGGTACGCTATTAGTTCATCACGTCGATGACGATATCAGTGCTCAAAGAAAAATGGCTTTATTGGCCGCACAACAATCTAAAGGCATCATTATGATTATTTATTTACCTGAGTATGGACCTCGTAAAACAGGTAATGATTCTAAGGCTTCTCCATTCAACGGAAACTTAGATGACTTCAAGCGTGGAATTTTTCAATCGTTAGTTGATTTGCGCGTGAGTTACCAAGTTTTAAAACGCGTTCCAAAAGTTGATACAAACCAAATGCAAATTGGTGGCTTGTCTTTAGGTGCAGCATTAACGGCCACTATGGCTGGTTACGATCCTGTATTTAAATATCACTTGATTGGCCTTGGTGGCGGTGATTACGGCGCGATTATGACTTCATACAATAATGGCAAAGAAGCTGGTGGGGCCATAAAATGGGCGCTACAAAATGTTAAGTCTTGGAAACAAGAACAAGTTCGCGAGTTACTTTATGACATCGACGCATTTACTTGGGCGCACAATGCTCGCAACAGCAAAATGCTTTTCTTAGCGGCTAAAGACGACGAGATTTTTAATTACGATAACAACGTTATGAAGCTAGCAAACATCTACCAAACAAATGGCAATGATGTTCGCGTTAAAACTCACGCTGGCGAACACGTTCCTGATAAAGATGATTTAGGAATTAAAACGACAATCAAAGTTTACTGGAGAGTACTAACAACGATCTTAGATTTCCTTGGAGATTCAAAATCTGCGGAAGTTTCTGCCTGTAACGCTCAATACAACTAATTTTAAAAAAATTTTCTTTTAAGAATTCTACAAGGGCTTGCGCAGTTCGCAAGCCCTTCTTTGCTTTCTGCCCATAGCTTGTGAACGCCGCGCTCCGTTAAATTTCATTTATTTTAAGAATTAATATTTGACGTAATTACCGAATGAAATTATATTGCCCGATATGCAGTTAAGTTTCTTTTCTAAAAACGACCTTCGTTCGATTAAGACTTTTAGTCACGGCGGCGTTGCTTTAAAAAGAAGGCGCAAGATTGCACGACCTCTCCTCCCTGGAAAGACAACCCATGTCGTCTTTAAATCTTCAAAGGCGACTGGGGGACTTTCTTTTTACACGCACAAAAAAATAGTGGCGACGCTGTTAAAAGATAAATCAAAAAAATTCGCGATCGAAATTTTAGACTGGGTTAATATGGGAAACCATCTTCATTTAAAGGTCCGCTTCCGAGACAGAAAGCGCATGGGACAGTTTTTAAAATCCTTTGCAGGAACGCTCGCGCGAACGATCACAGGCGCACGCAAAGGCCACCGCTTTGGAAAATTTTGGGATGGCCTGGCTTACACGCGCATTCTTCTTAATAAATTAGATGAAATGAGTTTACGAACGTACTTCGACGGCAAACAACGTAAATTCGAACTTGCCTTTCGCGAGCAAGATTTTTTCTTGAAACGATTTAATCAATTTTTATATCGACTTCGGCAGCGCAAGGCGCTACCTCGCGTGGTCTAAAACTTAGGACTGTCTAAACATTTTTCAAAACTAAATTATTTACGTAGAAATCTACGGTTTCAAAAAGTAATTTTATTAATGCAATAATTTACGGTATTCGTAGTGCTTGCTGTCACAAAAAGAAGGGCATTTATGAATACGAACATTGGGATTTTATTGCTATTTGCATTTGTATTATTAAGTTGCGGAAAAAGTTTTACTCCAGCTACAAAAAGTGACATCGAAGATTTATCTAAAAAGGCAGAGTCGACAGAACTCTGTGTAAATGAAAATATCGTTCTTGAATTTGGTTCAGTCGAAGAATTCAAAAACAATGGGAACGGACAAATTGGTAATGCCATTTATCCAAAGGTTTCAGTGACGACGTTAAAAGAAAATCGCCGTAGCAGCCTATTTCAACGAATAAGCGAGTATGACTTTGGAACTATCTACGACTTTGAATCTAAAGCTCATAAAAAAGTCACGGTCGATAGTCTAAAGCCAACCGTGCTTGGCCGTTACCCTTACGAAAAGGCCAATAGTAAGAATAGTAATTTTGTAAAAGCCATGTGTGATAACACCACCTCGGTGCAATTGCATCAGTTTACATTTGAAAAGGACCGCAAAGATTTTATCAGTGCGGGATTCAATCCTGTTGATAGAGACATAGTCTACGAGGTATGGAATTGTACAGGACCTTGTAAATAGAAAAAGCCAAGGTTTGTAGCCTTGGCTTTAATTTTGGAACAGCGCTATACAAAAAGGGAACTGTTACCTAAGGTTGTTTTACCTAAGGTTACCTAAGCGCTTTCGTCTTTTTTCATGCGCTCAGCTTCGGCTCTTACGCGTGCTTCGTCTTCAGTGTAATAAACCATTTTCGGAGTTGCGCCGTCGCGAATAACTTTTTCGTCGATGATAACTTCTTTAACGTTAGTCATACCTGGAATATCGTACATAACGTCTAACATTGATGACTCAATGACTCCGCGTAATCCACGCGCGCCAGTTTTACGTTTTAAAGCTTCTTGTGCAATGGCTTTTAAAGCCTCTTCAGTAAATTTTAATTCGACACCTTCAAAGTTAAAAAGCTTTTGGTACTGTTTAACAACTGCATTCTTCGGGCGAGTTAAAATTTCCATTAAAGCATTTTCATTCAGTGGGGCTAGTGTCGCGATACAGGGTAGACGACCAATGAATTCTGGAATTAATCCAAATTTAGATAAGTCATCTGGTTCTACTTTAGATAACAACTGCTCTGTTTGATCATCAGATCGATTGATGATGTTGCCTGCAATACCCATTGATTTATTTGTTGTACGGTTTTCGATAATTTTATCTAAACCCACAAAAGCCCCGCCGCAGATAAACAAAATATTTGTTGTATCAACTTGTAGGAATTCTTGTTGAGGATGTTTACGGCCACCTTTTGGAGGTAGGTTCGCAACAGTTCCTTCTAAGATTTTTAATAAAGCTTGTTGAACACCTTCACCAGACACGTCACGCGTGATTGATGGGTTTTCAGATTTTCTAGAAATTTTATCAATTTCATCCACGTAGATGATACCCTTTTTAGCTTTTTCGATGTCGTAGTCAGCCGCTTGTAAAAGGTTTAACACAACGTTTTCCACATCTTCACCGACGTAGCCGGCTTCAGTAAGTGTTGTTGCATCAGCCATTGCGAATGGAACATTTAAAATGCGCGCAATAGTTTGAGCGATTAATGTTTTACCTGATCCAGTAGGACCAATTAAGAGAATATTTGATTTTTGTAATTCAACGTCGCCAGATTTTTTAGAACCTAATGAGTTAATACGTTTGTAGTGATTGTGAACTGCAACGGCAATGGTTTTTTTCGCAGTTAACTGACCGATTACATAATCATCTAAGAACATTTTAATTTCAGCTGGTTTTGGTACTCGAAACGCACCCTTAACCGAAGTCTCTTTTGCTTTTTCTTCGTCGATAATATCCATGCAAAGGTCAATACACTCGTCACAGATATAAACACCAGGACCAGCAATAAGTTTTTTAACTTCTTTTTGGCCTTTGCCGCAGAATGAACATCTTAATTGTGAATCTTTAATCATTGGTTTTATTTCCTTTTACTTCTTAGATAATTTTCGTGATTCAATAATATGATCGATGAGGCCAAATTCTTTGGCCATTTTAGGATCCATAAAGTTATCACGCTCCATAGCTTTGAAGAGTGTTTCGTAATCATTACCTGTGTGTTCCACATAAATCCTAGTTAACTTTTCTTTAGTTTTAATTAACTCTTTGGCATGAATTTCGATATCAGTGACTTGACCTGATAAGCCACCACCATGCAGTAACGGTTGGTGAATCATAATTCTAGAATTAGGCATTGAGTATCTTTTTCCCTTTGTGCCTGCAGTCAATAACAACGAGCCCATACTGGCAGCCATTCCTAAACAATAAGTCGCTACGTCACACTTCACAAATTGCATCATGTCGTAGATCGCCATGCCTGCTGAAACGCTTCCGCCTGGGGAATTAATATAAAATTGAATGTCTTTTTCAGGATTATCGACTTCTAAAAACAAAATCTGCGCAATTATTGCATTGGCTACTTCGTCTGTTACCGCTGAACCAAGGATAACGATACGATCCTTAAGCAGTCTTGAGTAAATATCATACGAGCGTTCGCCCTTAGATGACTGTTCGATTACATACGGTATTAGTGGCATTTCTTACTCCAGTGTTGTTAAGCCTAAGATGAAGGTATCTACCAAATTTTATTCGGTTTTTTCCACTCAACTCTTTAAAACCAAATTCAAAAAACATGTCGTTTTATAAAAGTGTTCTAAAAAAGCACAAAAGACTTTAGACCTAGTTGCTACAATTTGTAATTGCAAAACACGCGACCAAAATACCTTCGAATTTAGTGAATGAGCGAAACTGTCTCAGTCTGCACCAAACGACTCACGACGAGTCTAGTCGAAACCCTTAAGCCGCGTTAATTTACTTAAAAAACTGCTCATTTTGAGACATACTTATTTCTTCGGTTTTTTTAAAAAAAATCACGACTCAAAAGTACTGAAAAAGGAGTATCCACAATGGCAAATTTAAGCCACCCATCTAGCCCAAATTTAGTCGCTCATCTGCATGCGAAAACCTTATCCGACCTTAACGGGAAAGCAGTGGTGTTCTTTTCTAGGCCGTCTTCATCTGAGAAAAAAGGTAAAGAAGCTAAAACTAGTCCAGCAACTATCACTGAAAAAGAAGTTTCGAAAATTTTCGCAAATTCTTTAGAAGATAAAATGATTACAGGTGCTGCTAACGAAATGGTTTCATTTCGCGAAGCAAATTTAAATGATTTCCGCCACGTGATCGTTGCGGGTTTAGGAGCCGATAAAACTCGTACGTCAGAAAACGTTCGCCAGCTAGGTGCAGCGTTATGTAAAGAGTTAAAAGCGATCAAATGCGACGAAGCGTTCGTACATTTTGATGGACTCACTACAAATAAAAAAGAAGCTGCAGACTACATGCGAGCATTTGTTGAGGGCGCGATGTTAGCGTCTTACACGTTTGATGATTTAAAAACTAAAAAAGACGATAAAAAAATTCACACTCCAACTCACCTTCACATCGTGACCAAGTCTGGAAAAGATAAAGCCCTCTCAGCAGCTTTTAACGAAGCGGTTGTCGTCGCAAATTCCGCAATGTTCACACGTTGGTTAGGCGATATGCCTGGAAACCTAATGACTCCAACGATTTTAGCTGATGAAGCGATGGCTGCAGCCAAAGGATCTGGTCTAAAAGTTACGGCGTGGGATAAAAAACGAATCGAAAAAGAAAAAATGGGCGGACTTTTAGGAGTCGCACAAGGTTCTGCACAAGAGCCTCGTTTCATCGTTATGGAATACAATGGTGCTGCTAAAACCAAACAACCCATTTGCTTCGTCGGCAAAGGTTTAACGTTTGATTCTGGTGGTATCAGCATTAAACCAGGCGCAAAAATGGAAGAAATGAAATACGACATGTGCGGTGGCGGTGCTGTTATTGGCGCTATGCTTGCCATTGCACAGTTAAAATTAAAAGTGAATATCATTGCGTTTGTTCCTGCGACTGAAAACATGCCGGGCAGCCGCGCCACCAAGCCAGGCGATGTGCACACTGCTCGCAATGGGAAAACTTTTGAAATCAACAATACAGATGCTGAAGGCCGGTTGATTTTATCAGACGCTTTAGCTTATGCCAGCGAACAAAAACCAGCAGTTATTTTTGATACGGCAACGCTAACGGGCGCTATCATTATCGCGCTTGGAAATATTCACACAGGCTACTTCACTCGCAACCAACAATTAAAAGCTCGTATTGAAAAAGCAGCTGGTCAATCTGGCGAATTATTGTGGAACATGCCATTACATGATCACCATTTAAAAGATATGAAGGGTGCCTATGCAGACCTTTCAAATATTTCATACACTGGTGGCGCGGGATCAGCGACAGCTGCAGCTTTTCTAGAGCAGTTTGTTGATTCAGAAATTCCATGGGCGCATTTTGATATTGCAGGCACCGGATGGGGCTGCGGCAATCGCTTGAATTACTGTACACCAAAAGGCGCTACAGGCGTTATGGTTCGTACTTTTGTTGAGTTAGCAAAAAGTTACGTTTAGTTTTTATTCTATGACCGGCGTTCCGCGGATCGCCGGTAGAATGTGTGAAAGTAAAAATAAAAACCCCAATATCATTGGAATAATCTGTATCGCGGCTACTTTCCAAAGATTTTTTGATCGAGTTAAGTAAATAATTCCAATATAAATTGTAAAAAAGCACGCCATCGAACTAATTGGACCGGCAATAAAAGGCTGGAGTTTTAAAACGTAGCGAAGCCCGACTACCGTTAGAATCGAAAGCAGCAAGTGAAAATGCGATGTAATGGTCAGGAAATTTTTTGGCCCGACCAAGTCAGACTCATGAAGGGAAAAAAAACTAAATATTGCGGGGTAATCTGAACTAGATTTTTTCGATAGAATAAAACCTTCAACAACAAAGAGCCCAAATTGAATGAGTGCCGAGAGCGCAAAGAAATAAAAGCTGATCCACTTAGCTTCAAACACGTAACCCCCTGGAATAGGTCCATAATTAGCTGAATCATTAATAAAATCAATTGTTATACAGAAGGCAGCAAAGTGTTTGGAATCGTGACAGCGGTGACAAAACACGTGAGTTTTCAATTATGTAGTCGATTAGATTTCGAAATGTAATTCGATTGCAAGTATAGCCGCCGCTGAGATCTGTATAAATGGATACAAGTTTGCAACCTAGCTCATCTAGTAACATCAGAAAAATCTAAGGAGAATATTATATGTCGAACCGCAATAGAATAAAGGCAATGTTAGTAGCTTCCAGCTTGATCCTATCTGGTCAGTCCTCATTTGCATTAACTTGCGTAGAACTCTTTGGTGTTGATACGGGCGCTAGTTCGGCGACGTTCCTGATTTTTCATAAGGGCTCTGCTTTAGAAATTGCGACTGAAGCAATTAATAAAACGACTGTGTTGGAAAAAGAACTTTCGGATTTTTCTATCGAAGCGCAAGACATTCGTGCTTTTTTAGGTTCAATCGCGAATTACGAAGGAGCCTATCGTTTTTTATCAACAATTGCAGACACTACACCAGATTTACGTAACTCGTTTAAGGTCATTGCAGATCTGTGGAAAAGATTAGATTCACAGGTTAGAAATTATGAATTTTTAAATGCCAAAAATACTCTAAGAGAAATTACATCCGTACAAGAGAAGATCGCGAAAGAAATTGAGAGACTGCGATCTGAAGTTTTGCAAAACGTTTTGGATACAAGCGGCGAAGGTCAGATGAATACCGCAGCGACTGTTGAGCAGCTTTACACGGTCTTTTCTTTGAAAGCGTCGCCGAAAAAACTAACTGCGAAAGTTATTGGTTGGATAAAAAGACAAGCAAACAGATCTATCAACTTAATTTACGGGCAAGAGGCCACAGAAGTTGGAAACCTTGTCGCGGACGGACCTTCTGTTTCTCTTTATAGAAAAGGTAAATTCATTACCGGTGGCTATCACGACATTCAAAATTTGTTTTTAGGTCGGTGGGTTCAATACCAAGTTGTTACCTCATCCCAATCGAGTATGATTTCGGGCCTTAAAGTTGCTGAGTTAAGCCCGAGTGTTCAATCAAATCTAGGACGAATTATCTCGATCGAACCAAATCCAACTCAATCGCGCACATTAGATTTAGTTATTGCCGACAGCGAAGGAAAAACGATTACCCAAAAAATTGTGGGCCAGGTTGGACGTAATGAGGCAACGGCAGTACAGCTCCGTGTATTTCGTCCAAAAGAGCTGAACAGTTTTTCGAACTACACAGGATCTTTCGTGACGGTCGTTCTTAAAAGAATCGAAGGTGTCGGTACAAAAAGTCAGGTTGAATTGACGTCCACTTCGATCACCGGCCGAGTAATGAGCCAGGATTCAACGGGTATTTACATCATGAGTAATAACGGAACTGAATCCTATGTGCCTTACATAAATCACAACACGATTTGGGTGGAAATTACTCGAATCTAAATTATGATTTTTTATACTCTAGAAACGCGCAGAAATTAAAACTCTAGAACAATCGGCTGAGACTCTGCCGTCGCTGTTTTAGTAAATTGAATGATTCGAGGACTCGCAATATCTAGACCAGGCTCACTTGGAGCACTGGTCGTGGGATTTGTAAAACGCACAGAGCGCAAAACCCAAACTTGCGGCCACGAATCGGTCACACTCGAAAACTGATAGCGACCTAAAAACCCATTAAATGAAAATTCAGCATCTCGCGGCTTTTGTTTTAAGATTTCTTGAATTGGCAAAATAATTGCGGCAATTTCTGCGGGATCTTGTCCGGCTTGGCAAGGCGCCGAGACTTTCATTTTTGTAGCTTCACCATCAACACTCATGCCTTCGCCTGAGAACTCAATATGAATTTCAGAGTATGATTTGCAAATTTGCGAAGACATCCCACTAAACACGATTGATTTACTCGGTAAATTGTCGGCTGTGAAAACGGGTTTGATTTTAATTTTTGCTTCAAGCTCGGTGCGCAGCTGTTCGGAACTTAAATTATTAAAATGCATCAGCTTTCCTGGAATCGCTGCTGGATCACGGTCGATAAAGTAATCTTTATTCGCCGCCAGAAAAACTGAAAACCCAAAAATAAACGCGATAAAGAAGCCGACAAAAATACTAATTTTTTGTTTTGTTGCCATGACCTAAATAATAACAGTTCTTTTGATTTTTCGAAAGGGACTCGACTCGGCCAATGTCTTGGAAAGTCTATTAATTAAATAGATCCGCAAGAGGCTTTCTTATAGTCCTTAAACTTAACACCCATTTGCTGGGCTTCCATTCCAATCGCTAGCAAGCCAATTTTAGCCGACCATCCGTAAACATTCTCACGCGGACATTCCGTTGGATCATCTTGTAAATCCGTTACGCAAAGCTTTTTGTACACGGCTCCTGGTGAATTTAAACTCTCTGTCGAGGATTTATCAGCATGCGTTCGCATGAATCCGCCAGCCAGTTCACAACCGACCATATAAATGACTGGTTCAGACGTCGCACCATCTGTAGAAATAATTGAAGGAATGCCTTCTTGAATAATCACTTCTTGGATTTCGCGTCCACCTTTAGCAGCTTTCATTTTTTTTCGTGAGTTGTAAGTCCACTCTTTGACTTCTTGGCCGCTGCCAACTCGGGTAACACCCAATCCGTAAGTACCGGCGTTGTTTTTTACAAAACAAAAAGGGTCCATCGTTACGTTATGTTTTTTGTACGTATTTTTCAAATCAGCTAAGAACGCATCGACACGACCTGCAAGCTCATTGAGGCTGGCTTCATTGTTAATTTCAAAATGGCTAAACTTTTCGGTTTGCACCTGAAATAAAAACGGATCAAATCCACCAAGATTTGAAAACTCGCCAATAAGCTTGTTAAAGTTTTCAAAGTAACGAGATTTTTCACGTTGGTACCAACCCAATTCGCGTGGGGGATTCATGGGTTTACTAGATTGTGCGCCCCATTCTTCTAAGGATAGTGAAAAATCGTTATTACTAATTACTAAATCAGGATTAAATTCTTTAAAGAAAGTTGAGTTTTCATAACCCGATTGAATCATTAGTTTGTGACCAGTAACACTCGTTAATTCTAAAGGCGCCGGCAGATCTTTCGGGAAAGCGGCATGGACTTGAAAGCCACCATTTTCCAAAAGCGTTTTTATGGCCACAACATTTTCAACGTAATAAGGATTTTTGGTGTGTTCTTCGGTGATGATCAGGATTTTTTTAATACCCGTACCGTAATGGACGTGAATATATTTTTGAAATAATTCAACTGCAGTTTCTTTGTCGGTTGGACAAATGTTATTAAATCCAGCCGGGTAAACATTGGCATCAACATTTGAAATTTTAAAATCGGCATCGCGAATATCGTAACTAGAATAAATTGGATATTCCAGCTGCCTGGTTTTTTCGGAAAACCATTTATTTATTGAGTCATAGTTTTTGCAAATCGAATTATGAATATCACTTCGCGCTTTTGATGGAATCATATCGGATAACTAACCTTTTTCTTAAATCGTTCAAATTAGAAAATAATTTAACGAGTGTTGTAACTTCTGAATCAGCTTCTTCGACAGCGGGGGTGGCAATAGGGGAACTTAGTGGCGGCTGTGGACCCACTTCCGTTGGCACTGCTTGTGTCGCTTTTGGCTCTGACTTATTTTCTAGATAATCGGCAACGCTTTGCGGTTGCATGGCGCGAAACTTATCAAGTGAACTAATTAACGCCCAGGTCATTCGTTTTTTAAATTCGATATCTAAAAAATCTTTTTCCAAGAAACCAACAAAAAACGCATATTTTTCTTCAAGAATTCCAGCCGCACGAGCCGATGCGCGCTCGTCCGTTTCGATAATATAAAGGTACTCGCCCTGAATTTGTTGTAAAAATAGAATTTCGGCTAAACAAAATTGATCACATGAAAAATCCATAGCCCATCGCAAATTTTCTAATACAAGAACTTTATCTTCGTTAGCCATGTTAATTAAGCTGCGCAATGTTTTAAAATCTTCAGATTTTTGTGTTTCGATTTTAACTTTCGTTTGATTTTTAACTAAAAGAGTTCGCGCCTTTAATTCAGTCACAGGATCAATCGACTTTGCCAAGAGCTCTGTTAAAACTAAAATCGCTTTTTCAGGTTGAGACATTTGGTCATAGCAACGCGCCATTAAAAGAAGAGCTTGTTCATCGTCTTTTGTTTTTTTCTGTAATGTTTGAACTAAAAAGGGAATGGCTTTTTCGTATTCGCCAGTCAGTGCTAAAGATTGACCTTTTAAAAAATTCTCGCGATTGGGAGCCGTGTCCGAAGCCGTCGGAGGTTCTGACGTATTTAAATTTAAATAAGCGCAACCCAACGAAATAAAGCAACTAATTAGTAAAAGCACAAAAGATTTTTTCATAAATCCAGAGCTCGCATTTCAGAATACATTTTTAAAAGACCGTTAATGTTTATATCACTTTGTCTGACTTCCTCAGATTTGTACAGAACAAGATTTTTTTGAAAGTTTTTTTGCTCGACAGTCATGGTTTTAATCAAACGGCTGTAATAATTCTTAAGTTCATTTAGGCGAGGGGAATCGTTCGAAGAGGCGTTGGCCGTTTGCTCATCGTGTAAAACCCAATCGGGAAATCTGTTAAGTACTAAAGTGGTTAATTTGTATCCTTCCTTGATAATTTCTTGTGATATCAGCTGAGCTTCTTTGATACGGCTTGAGTCTAATCCGGTGACGAGCAAAAACTGTGTCGTCGAAGAAACCAAAAGTTTATGACAATCCAAAACTTGCTTTTCTAAATGACCCTGCCACTTTTGAATGGCCTGAAAAAACAAAGATAATTCAATTATAAATTCTGAACCTGTTAAATTTTCCAGAGCTCGTAATACCTGCTTTGTTCCCAGATTTAATACTCTTTTAACTAACCCGGCTTTTTCTTGAGACTCGCGAAACCACTGCGCAACACCCTCGTTAAAGAGCTGAGCGATTTTTTCCGGGGCTTGCAGAAATTGCCAGGTGTGTTGCGCCGGGGGCGTATCTAAAACGACCAAATCATACTTTCCAGAACGGACTAATTGGTTCAATTTATAAATAGCTGTAAAATCCTGTGAGCTTCCTAATTTTGTAGAGAGCTGATGAAATAATTTATTGTTTTTGATGCGGTCAATGTCGGCTTGCGCCGAAGAATTGACAGAAGCCGCCTCGATAAAAAATTCCGTAAATACATTTTCGTGTTGAAGAACACTGGTTTGTAAAAGTCCGCCAGATTTCTTAATTTCGGGGTGGTTTATTGTGTGGACATTACCGTCCGCTTTAAATTGTAAAGCTTGCGCGAGTCTCTTAGATGGATCAATTGTTAAAATGTAGACTTTTTTTCCACGAGCCGCTTCACCAAGTGCAATACTGGCGGCAAGAGTCGTTTTTCCAACGCCTCCGGAGCCGATACATACCAACGCCTTTGTTTTTTCCGAAACATTATACATGTTTCACCCTTACAAAACATTCACTTAATTTTTTGATCATCTCGATATTACTTTCTGAAGTATTTAAAGGGATTTCTAAAAATTTAAATCCGGCAGCTTGCAGTTGTTGTCGCGCCAAGTTTTCGCGTTCGACTAAATCAGTCAGCACAGTTTCGTCTGAATTGTTCACTGAAGAAATGGTCAGGCCCGAGGTTTTATTTAAATATATTTTCGGAGAAATTTTAAATTCTGATTGAATGACCTTCGCAAGCTCGAGTGTTTCAGTGACGGCATAATCTTCGGCCGTCGTTACAATATGAATAAAAGTAAAGTCAGGATTTCGTATCCACTTGTCGATTGAGCGCGACTGTTCTGACATGGGGCCAAATGAAATAATTTCAGACATTGCTTTGGGGGCACGCAGTAAATTTAGAAAATGTCCTGAAGCGAACGCATCTAACACCACTTCATCATGTAGAGTAGGTGGTCCGTGTTTCCGAGGTGACGATGTGGCTTTTCCTAAAATCGCGAGCTCCTGTAGTCCTGGTGCGACTTGAATTAATGATTTTGAGACGGGATTTTGAAAAAATAGTTTGTATAAAGACTCAATTTTAAGCAAATGCAGAGCGTATTCTCTAAGACAGGCATCGGGACTCCACTGCTCTAAATCAAAATTTAATGAATCTTGCTCGGACCCTTTTTTGGAGCTTGGAGTGAAAAAGTGATTATAAAAGGACCTTTCACTCAGTTCGGCCAACAGAATTTTTGACGAAGACTCACTTGCAGTCACATCTGCAGTGTTAGACAGGTGCTGTGCAAACGCAGCAGCTAAAGTGGATTTCCCCACTCCACCTTTACCAGTAAAAAAATGTATTTTT
>JAYVHE010000272.1:0-4683 GCA_043771495.1 Bdellovibrio sp.
CCATAATATGAGTGCACACCCGGTCCAAGAACCAACGATCATGGGAAATAACCACCACTGAGCCACCAAATTCCAACAGCGCTTCTTCAAGCGCTCGCATAGTATTTACATCTAAATCATTTGTTGGTTCATCAAGTAATAATAAATTGGCGCCTTCTTTTAAAATTTTGGCCAAGTTCACGCGGTTTCTTTCTCCGCCTGATAGCGTGCCGACTTTTTTCTGCTGGTCAGAGCCTGAAAAATTAAACCAGCTGACGTACTGACGAGCCGGAACTTCGCGGGTGCCCAGCGGAATAAGATCGAGTCCGCCCGACAATTCTTCAAAAATAGATTTTTCGGGATTTAAGCTTTCACGAGTTTGATCAACGTAAGCAAGCTTTACGGTCGAGCCGACTTTGAAAGTTCCTGAATCGGGTTGTTCTTTGCCCGTGATCATACGGAACAAAGTGGTTTTACCCACCCCGTTTGGACCTATGATTCCGACGATGGCGCCTTTTGGAATTACAAAATTCACATCATCAAATAATATTTTTTTGCCAAATGCTTTTTTAACATTTTGCGCTTCGATAACCACATCACCCAAACGAGGCCCAGGTGGAATATAAATCGACATCTCTTGCATTTTTTCTGGAGACGCTTCTTTTAATAAATTTTCATAAGCAGAAATTCGGGCCTTTGATTTACTTTGTCGAGCCTTGGCACCCTGACGGATCCATTCTAACTCGCGTTCGATGGTTTTTGCTTTACGAGAATTTTCTTTATCCTCTTGAGCCATCCGTTTATCTTTTTGATCTAACCATGACGAATAATTACCTTTCCAAGGAATTCCTTCGCCGCGATCTAATTCTAAAATCCAACCAGCTACGTTATCTAAAAAGTAACGATCATGTGTTACGGCTATGACAGTTCCTGGAAATTTTGCTAAATACTGTTCTAACCAACCGACTGATTCTGCATCCAAGTGATTTGTCGGCTCATCGAGTAATAAAATATCAGGCGAGCTCATAATCAAACGCGCTAAAGCAACACGACGTTTTTCACCGCCCGATAAATGCGAAACAGCCGAATCAGGTTCAGGACATCGAAGAGCATTGATAACCAGATCAATTTTTGTATCGACTTCCCATCCACCTAAGGCTTCGATTTTTTCTTGCAGCTCACCTTGTTTTTCGATCAGCTCATTCATTTTATCGGGATCTAAATCAGGATTAGAAAACTGATCGTTGATCGCGTTGTAATCTTTCATTAGTTTAGGCAAATCACCCATATGCGCGAAAATGTTGTCTCGCACGGTTAAGTTTTCATCGAGCTTTGGTTCTTGTTCTAAGTAGCCGACTTTCATTTTTTTGGCAGGAAATGCTTCACCTAAAAATTCGTGATCAACTCCAGCCATAATTCGAAGCAAAGTGGATTTACCAGAACCGTTCAAACCCAAGACACCAATTTTGGCGCCGTAGAAGTAAGACAAATAAATATTTTTTAAAACATAGCGATTGGGCGGGTAAACTTTAGACACGCCCTTCATTGTATAAATAATTTCTTGAGACATAAAATTTCCTTTGAAAATTAAAGAGTTATCAGTACCATAAGAGCATTGAATGAGCAACAAGATGAACGACACCAAGACACAGGCAGAGATAAATAAAAACTCTGATCAGGATCCCACTATAGAAAAATCAAAAGCGTCATCACACGTTCTTATTCAAAATAATCTTCCGCAACATAAACTGGGCGCGCAAGACAGTGCACCAAAGCCAACTACTTCAAATCAGAAAGAAAAGTGGTCGTTTTTAAAATCTGATCTGACGTCGGCTCTGAACTATTGGACCGAGCTTGAAAAAAAGGCGCCTCAAAAGACGCCCGAAGAAGAGCAATTGGAAAAAGTGCGTAGTCTGATATCTAACCTGAAAGAACGATTAGCCGAGTTTTAACTCATTTTGCGTTTCGTTCTTCAATTTAATTAATTTTAGTTAAATAATAATTTTAATTTCTAGAGCATGTAATCCATTTTTAAATTCTTCAGCGAGCGCATCATTAACTTTACGATGACAATCAATTCGACTTAAACCCTGAAAGAGAGGGCTCGAGATTTTGACTTTGTAGTGAGTCTCGCCGGTATGTCCGGCACCACCCAAATGATCAGCGTGATTTTTGTGTTTTTCACTATCATTAATGACTTCCAAAAATGTTGGAGCCAAAGCCTTTAAATAATTTTCGATGCGTTGCTGTCTATTCATCTTTTTTAAATTTTTTGATTAAATCCTGAGCTTGAAATTTTGCCACAGCAATGCCCATTTTAGCAGCTGAAATAATGCCTTTTTCTTTCAACTTTTTTTCGACTTCTTTGGCTTTTTCTAAGGCTTTAGAAAGTGCAATCTCTCCCACCGGATGAGGTACACCCAAGTTTTCGAATTTTTCGTTATGCTTCCACTGCGTCGCTGCAGTTTCGGCCACCTTAAAAAATTTTGGGATTTTAGCCCGCACTAAATCACTGAATGGAAAATCGATTTTAACTTTTTCTTTTTCGGCTTCTTTGGCGGCTTCATCATTTTCGTCGATATAATAATTATCTTCACTGGTCTTATTGATCGACTCTGCTTGAGACGTGGTTTGCGCTTCAATAGCAGGTTTGTCATCAACTTCGGTTGCCGTCGTCTCGACGATTTCGTTATCATCAACTGGTGGCTCGTCGAAATTAATCTTTTTCTTTTTAATTTTAGATTTATCTTTCATAGGTTATAATCCTAGCATGCTTCAGATCCTAATGGAAAATGCTTTTTTTATTGTTATCAGTAAACCGTCTGGGATTTCAGTTCACAATGACGATGACAGTGTCGCTGTTTGGCTACAAAAACAAAATAAACCAGGGCACTTTGTTAATCGCCTAGACCGCGAAACCAGCGGCCTGATGATTGTTGCACTTAAGCCAGAATTCCATGAACCTTTGGCCAGCGCTATAAACGATGGCCAAAAAATTTACCGGGCTTTACTATGCGGGGCGTGGAAAAATCCTAAGGTCTCTAAAGTGGAATGGTCGTGGCCCTTAACAGACCAAGCTGAAGGATATAAAAATGTTCAAGGCGAAAAAGCCGGACAAAAAACCTGCTTATCCTTGGCCGAACTTCAGCGCAACAACGCTTACTTTTCAGAGGTCCTGATTGAATTAAAAACCGGACGACAGCATCAAATTCGACGTCACGCTGTGTTGTCTGGGCAGGCCATTGCCGGTGATAATCGTTATGGAAATCAAAAACATAATGAAAAACTGGCTCAGATTTACAAACAAAGCCCGCTTCGATTACAGCTGCATGCCGAACAGCTTAAATTTAAGTTTGACGGCATTGACCAAGACTTTTCGGATAAGAACTTTTCCCTCGAACAATTTTTTTAAGTCTGCTAAACCTTAAAGAATGAGTTCTGATCACGATCACGGTTTTAAAATAGTTCCCTTTACAGTTCAGTTTATTCCAGAGGTGGTCCAATTTACTGATCAACAAATTGGGAAAAATTATTACTCCTTGAATGAGATGTCGCAAAATCAAAAAAAGTCCGTGGCTCCCACCGGAGAAATAACTTCGTTTATTCTTTTAGATGCGAACCAAAAAATTCAAGGTTTACGTTTAGCCTACCCGGCTGGCAATTGGGCTCATGGTAAAGGCAATAAGTTACGTCCCGATTTATGGCCATTCGCTTTAGAACGTTCCGCCTACTTTCAAAGTTTATTTATTACAGAATCCGCGCGTGGATTTGGTTTCGGTCCGATGATGTCCCAAAAATCAATTGCGGTTTTTAAAAAATTAGGAAATCTAGGCGTTATTACCCATTGTTGGAAAGAATCACCGGGCAACACATCGTTTAAGTATTTATCTTCATTTGGATTTCAATCCGTAGTCGAACATCCTATATACTGGGTCGATGTCGATTACGAATGTACCCTCGACGGCAAACCATGCCGTTGTACTGCGATTGAAATGAGTTTTAAATTATGAATAACCCTGCAAGCGGCCAACCCTATTGGCACCAAGAAAAATGGGACACCCCAAACACGACTGAAACCCATTTTGACATTGCAATTGTTGGCGCAGGAATAGCCGGACTTTCTATTGCTTACTGGCTTGAACAAAAAGACCCAAATTTAAAAATAGTTATTGTCGACAAAAATTTTATTGGCGCAGGAGCCAGCGGGCGCAATGGCGGATTTGTCACCTGCGGCTCGGCCGAACACTTTGATAAATTAACCACACAATTTGGCTTAGCAAAGGCCGTTGATATTTGGAAGTTCTCAGAAGACAATCGTGAACTTTTATTACAAGAAATTATTCAAGGCGATTTTAATAAAGTTGATTTTAAACAATCAGGGTCTTGCACCGTTGCACCCAGCCTAGAGGCTTGGGAGCGCTACCAAGGTATTTTTCAGCGCATGTTTTCAAGCGGAATTGCCGTTGAAATGATTAACGATAAAAATTTAGAAGCCGACTACGGTGTTAAGAACTTTTTGGGTGGAATTTACTATAAATTAGACGGTTACATTCATCCAATGAAACTTTTAAAGACTTTTACTGAAAAACTAAAAAACACATCGTACTTTTTAGGTGAAGAAATTCACTCAATTTCCGATTCATCAACTTTTGTTCAAATCAAAACTAAAAATCAACATTTGCAGACCGGCAAAATATTTTACTC
>JAYVHE010000273.1:0-20256 GCA_043771495.1 Bdellovibrio sp.
CCATGAAAAGGGACTTCGTTAAATTTCCGGCATCTAATTTTGGAATTTTAAGCCGATCTTTAAGGGAGGCAATATCGCTTTTGATTTGTAAATCGATTGAACTTGCATCAGTTTGAACGGCTTTTAAATCAGCGTTAAGTTCATTCTTGGTTGTGTCCACAAATTTAATTTTTTCGTCAACATCAGACTTAAGTTTGTTGAATTCTTTGACGGACGTATCGAGTTCTTGCGGAGTTTTGAAATCCTTATATTTAATTGAGTCAAAACGCGTTTTATAATTTTTAAAATCGGCTTCCGCTGGGAGTTGTTTAACTTTATTGTCCCATTCGGTTTGTTTCGTGAGCCATTTTGTTTTTAGGTCCTCGGCCAATTTCTTGGATTTTAAAGTATCTTCTATGTTTTTTAATTGTTGGTTGCCGTCGCCAGATTTTAAGAAGCCTGCGATGTCTCCAAGGATATTATTTTGAATTTTCCCTTCGACCTTATTAACGGCTTGAGTTTGGACTTGTTCGAGTAAGCTTGGTCCGGTTTCTTCAGAGGGTGGTTCGGGAGGTGCTACTTTTCCTGGAGTTTTTCTAACTGAGGCGAACTGAATCCCGTCGATGGACATGTCTTCTATGACAAATTTTAACCGGAGCAATGCATCCATGTTAACGTCGAAGCGAACTTCACTGATTTCTAATGAATTCAGTTCCGGCTTTTCAGCGTCGGTGATCTGAATGCGGTTGATTTTAAAATTACCTTTAATAAATGAACTTGAGAAATGATCAATATTGATTTCGGTGCCCAATGCTTTGTAGCCGGACCACTGAATAAAACTTTTCATGTGATTATCAAAGAAAAAGAAAAAATAAAAGTAAAATAAAACGATGATAAGAACAAATGGAACTATGCCGCCCCATCGAATAATTCCAGGGGGTTTTTTCTTTTTGGCAGTCTTGTCGTTATTTTTTTGTAAATTTGGAGTGTTGTTGTTTTGATCCATAGTTAACTCCCGTTATCCTAAATTGTTGCCGTAAAGGTTGTCGTATTTCATATACCATTCGTAAACCTTTGAGGCTTTGAAGGCTTTCCATAGTTTTGATTTTTCAAATTTTTCGACAACCTTAGTACGGTATTGTTTAACAAGTTTGTAAAAAACCAAATAGACAATCGGACTAATAATTAATGCGAAAACAAAACTTCCCATCACGATTGAATTGTTAAAACGTGTGTAAGGCACGATTGGCATATTAAAAAGATCGGTCCAAAGCGGTACTAATGATGGATTTTCTAAAGTTCTTTTGCCAAGCCAATCTGCGGCAGGGTCAATAAGGAAAGCGACAAACTTAAAAAAGAAAGCCGACAAAAAGGCAGCACCGACCTGGACATTGAAAACTAAAATGATGAAAAAAATAAGAATTGTTTGCAGAGATAAAAACGGAGAAAAGCCCAAGAAAGTTCCTAGTGTTAGTCCAATTGCCAATTGATGAGTGCCATTTTCTGAATGAAGTAGCTTGATCATTTGGAGTAATTGTTTAATGAGCAAAGTCATGATTGGTCTCCTTGTTTATATTTAACTTTTTTGGCCTGGAGTTTGTTCAGGGATAGAAATGTATTTTCTGGAATTTAAATAAAAAAAGCCGCCAATAAAACCAATGGCCAAACAAAAGAGTTGGTAAAGGCTAATGCCTATGACTAACTGAGACGCTACAGTTTTATCAAACTGTGAGAAAATGAGGTAAAATCCGGCTTGTCCGAGTCCGATCCCACCTGGGGTAATTGGAATTGAGGCCGCCATAAATGCGAAACACGCCAGGGGAAAAAATAACATAAATGGAACGTTGGCGATGGCATCAGGGGCTAGTTCTTGGGCGACTTGATAAAGAAACAGGATTGCAAAAATTTGCGCAAAAAAACTGAATATTAAGGACCAAAAAATATTTTTTTTGGTAACACTCGCGCTGATTTTCTCGGTAAAAAGATAAAGAGCGTTGAGAATTTTGAATGTAAGTGACTGTTGATTTATTCCAACTAAAAACTTTTTAAGAGGGAGTATTATTGCGGGTGCGAAAAAAAGTCCTGCAGTCGCCGTCAAAAACATTGTTAGAGTTATAAAAAAATATTGCTGAAGATTAAAGTCGGATGAGGCGTGTTCCAATAGTAAAAAAATCATCGAGAAAAAAATCATCGCGTAAAGGCCCAGTATTCGATCCAAGAAAATCAGCGAAAAGCTGGTGCTTTTTTTAGTACCCTTGATTTTTGATAAATCTAAGGCCTTGATGACGTCTCCGCCAACGCCCCCAGGAATAAAAAAATTAAAGAAGTAGCCAATTAAAGTTTGGCGAACGGCCTGAAACAATGAAAATTCAACGACTTGATTAACAAAATATTTCCAGCGAAAACTAAAAAACAAGGTTTGAAGAGAAAGTAAAACAACGCCAGCGATTAATATTTTTGAATTCGTTAGGGAGGTTTTAATTTCATCGAGTTTTAACAAGCCAGAGCGCAATAGTAAGGCCAACATCAACAAAGCAATAGCCGGCTTAATAGACGCCTTTGCAATTCTTAAAAGTCGGCTCTGTTGTTCTGTGGTTCCATCGGAAGGGACCGGTTGTTCTGTCGTCATCTACATCTTATGCGTGGCAAATAAATTTTTTAAGTTTGTTAATACTTTACGTAAGTCTTTAAGGGGTAAGGAGGTCGGACCGTCACACAGTGCCGCACTTGGATTTGGATGGGTTTCTAAAAATATTCCATCGACTCCAACGGCCATGGCCGCTCGAGCTAATGGCCACACCATGTCGCCACGGCCCCCGCTTGATTCTCCGGTGGCTCCAGGCAGTTGCGTCGAGTGAGTGCAGTCCATAATGACCGGAAAGCCAAGTCGGCGCATTTCAACTAAACCAGTCATATCGTTGATGAGGCGATTGTAGCCAAAAGTTGTTCCGCGCTCACACAATAAAATTTGTGAATTGCCGGCCTGAACAGATTTCTGAGTAATGGCATTCATATCCCAGGGCGCTAAAAATTGCCCTTTTTTAATGTGAATTACTCGATTGGTCTTTGCGACCGCAACTAGGAGATCTGTTTGTCGTGAAAGAAATGCGGGAATTTGCAAAACTTCGGCGTATTGAGCCGTTTCTTCAACCTGAATCGTTTCGTGAACATCGGTGATTAATGCGCAACCAATTTTAGATTTAATTTTATCAAGCGATTTAAGTGCAGAGCCCATTCCCGGTCCACGAAAACTTTTTGCGCTTTGACGGTTGGCTTTATCGAATGAACATTTGAGGATCCAAGGAATACCAAGTTCTTGGGTAACACGTTTAATTTCTGCACCGGTTTCTAAAACCATGCCTTCATCTTCAATAATATCTGGGCCTGCGAACAGCACAAAATTTTTGGCATCGCCCCAAACGATTTCGCCGTAGGAAGTTTTTAGTTTTACTGTGTTTTTTAATGGACCAAATTCATTATAAAATGCGCCGCTGTTGGCCGTCGTGCCATTTGAAGACTGAGATGTTGAATTCACTCTTTACTCTTTGGTTAAAATTTTAAGAAAAATCGTACGATTTGTTTTAAGCTAACCTACGAATTTTTTACAGAAAATTCAACAGAAGTACGTACAGCATCGATTATTTTTTGCTGAGTTGTTGGATCCATATCGGGATACATTGGAAGACTAATTACATGTGAAGCGGCCCAACGTGAATTTGTGATATCTGCTGGCACTGGTGTGTTCTTTTGATACCACGGTTGGTCCGGCATTGTGAGCGGGTAATGCACAGTTGTTGGAACGCCCAACTCTTGCATTTTCTTTTGGAAAAGGTCGCGATTTGTTACTGTGACCGTATATTGCGCCCAAACGCTCTTGTTGTGTGTTTCAATAAAGGGAGTGCTAAAACTTTTATCAACTTGATTTAGATTTTTAAGGCCGTTTGAAAAAGCATCAGCAATTTTGTTACGCTGCTCAACTTCCCAGTCATAGCGTTCCATTTTAGATAATAATATGGCGCACTGAATTGTATCTAAGCGACCATTGATGCCTAAACGGGTGTGGAAGTAACGTTTTTCTGACCCATGCTCTTTTATTTCCTTCATGGCGTTATGAAGCCGAGTGTCATTGGTAAAAACGGCGCCACCGTCACCGTAACACCCTAATGGTTTTGCCGGGTAAAATGAAGTTCCAGCGGCTGTGGTGCAAGCTCCACTTTTTTTAGTTTTGTAACCAGCCCCATAAGACTGCGCCGTATCTTCAATAACAAAAAGGTTATGCTTTTTGGCAAGTTCATTAATCGCATCTAAGTCACACGGTTGGCCATAAAGAGAAACAGGCATAATGGCTTTGGTTTTTTTAGTGATCGCGGCTTCGATTTTTTTGACATCAATATTAAAAGTTTTCGGATCGATATCGACGTAAATTGGAGTTGCGCCTGACAAAACAATTGTTTCAGCCGTAGCAATAAATGAAAACGCCGTTGTAATGACTTCGTCACCGCGGCCGATATTTAAAGCCATTAAGGGAAGTAGTAGGGCATCGGTTCCGCTGGCCACAGCTAAACAATGTTTAGAGCCAGTGTGTGCTGCAAGTTTAGTTTCCAATTCGGCAACTTCTGGACCATTGATATAGGCTCCTGACTCTAAAACTTTTTGAATGCGCGAGTCGATTGAATTTTTTAAAGCTTTATATTGAGATTTTAAGTCGATAAATGGAATGCTCATGGTGGCTCCTTTTCTAAAGGTCTCGATACTACAGAATGATTTAAATTGAGTATCAACCTAGAAAAATTATTTGTCACTGATTTGTGTTTTACGAGAGTGGATTTTAATTTTCGGACTAGATATTGTGGAAAAAAAGCTTCACTGCAACCAATGATACTGACATGATATACAGACATTTATTGAAACAATTAAATAATTAAACTGAATAAAGCGGGTGCAGATGTGAATAATTCTAAGAAAAAAATGTCCGACAAAATTTTCAACAATCTTATTTGTTGTCTGGTTGTAATTTCGACACAGTTGCTCATGTGGCCCGGTCTAGCATTGGCTGGACCAAGTGAAACACCAGCTGCGGCTGGACCGAGTGCAATTCCTGAAAAGCGGGTGTTCGAGTTGAACGACAAAATTAATCCATGTGACGACTTTCATGCTTACGTTTGTTCGACGGCAGAGAAATCATTTACGTTGCGAGAAGACCGCAGTTCACATACTTTTGCGTTTGATGATTCGTCCGAGCGAATCCTAGAAAAGAAAAAAAGTTTTTTTAAGAATATCGATAACGAGAAAAAATTAAAACCGCGATCTGAGCAAATGCGAGCCTATTATAAGGCTTGTATGAATGAAGAAGCTTCAGCCGCTGAAGAGCGCGAATTAGTGGCTCAACTTGTGAAAGATGTTGATGCGATTAAAACAATGGAGCAATTCATTGAACTAAATACCAAAAACTTAACAGAACCTAAGTGGTCGATCATTGGTTTTGATATTGGACCAAACATTGATAATCCTTTGATCTATGATATTTACTGGGATTTAAATGTTATGTTTTTGCCTGAGCATAGTTATTACGAAAATGCGGAGTTATTAGAAAATTTTAAAAAACTGATCGTGGAATTTTTTAAAGAATTAAAAATCCAAGGTACCGACGCTGAGCTGATGGCTCGTGCTCAGGCTGTGATTGATTACGAAAAAGCGTTTGTTAAGACCTATCCACTGCCTGCGGCATTTCGCCAACGATACACACAGCCCCGAGTTGTATCGCGCGAAGATATGTTTAAGTTAGTAGCGCCATTTGATTTGAAACCGTTTTTCAAAAAGCATGTACCCGGTAAAACCAAAATTCGTGATTTTATTCCAGAGAGCTGGAATTTTTTTACAGCGCATAGTCGACCAGAAGATTTAGCGGCTTTGAAGGATATGTATTTGTTTAGAAATGCCCGGTCGTACATGGATGATGCTTATCCTGAGCTTTATAAGAAACGTTTGGCTTTTAGTCATAAGTTTTTAGGTGGTTCGCCAGTTCGACCGGATCGTCAAGAGCGTTGTACTTCGGCAACGACGGGATCTTTTAATCGCGAATTGGACATGGAATTACAACCACGATTATTTCCAAATTTTCCGGAAAAGAAAATGCGTGATGTGGCTGAAAAAATTCGGAAATCAATTTTAGATGGATTGAAGAAAAACGCATGGCTGAGTGATGAAGGTAAAAAAGCAGCTATTGCGAAGATTCGAACCGCAAAATTACAATTGATTTCTCCGAAGTCGGAAAAAGAATGGGATTTTAAACCGGTCGCCAAGTATAGCGAAAACAAACCGTATCAAAATTCCTTAACACTTTTTGAAATTGGAATGAAAAGAACATTTTTGAAATTGCGAACTGGCGTCAATCAGCAAGCGTGGGGAATGGGTCCTTTAACAGTTAATGCGTATTATTCGCCAGATAAAAATAAATTTGTAATGCCCATCGGAATTTTGCAATTTCCATTTTTTGCTGCAGATGGCGACGTTGTTGAAAATTTAGGAGCAGTGGGAGCTGTTGTTGGGCATGAGCTTGGACATTCGATTGACGATCAAGGATCAAAATTCGATTCTGGTGGTCGACTTAAGCAATGGATGACCGAAGAAGACTTAAAAACATTTTCAAGTCGCAGTCAAAAAATGATCGAGCAGTTTAGTAAAATTGGTCACAATGGCGAATTAACTTTGGGTGAAAACGTTGGCGATTTAGTTGGATTAACGTTTGCGTACAATGCCGCTTTCCCAGACAACGCAAAGGCGAGTGAGGCCTCCATCGCCGATAAAAAGAAGTTTTTTGTAGCTTACGCTCGTGTGTGGTGCGGAGTAATGCGTGAAAAAACTAAAGAGCGACAGTTAAAAACGGATCCGCATGCGTTGGGATTTGCTCGAATCAATGAGCAGGTTAAGCATCAACCTGGTTTTCAAGAAGCCTATCAGTGTACTGAGAAAAATAAGTTATATAACAAACCTGAAAATCAAATTAAGATTTGGTAATGTTTAACTTTATTGAACCAATGCGCCCATTTGGGGGTGCGCTCGTTAATCGCAATGCCTCGGTCAAGGGGCATTTGCAAACCTTGATTGGGCACTTCGCAAAATCGGAATTGTTTTCGTTTCCGACGGAATTTATTAAATTGAAATTAAACAGCGGAACAGGAATTTACTGTGGTTTACATATATCGGTTCCATTCGAGCGGAGTAAAAAAGTTCTATTATTATTTCATGGATTAGGCGGATCGGGTCAAGTTTTTGGAGAGTATACAGAACCTTATCATTCTGGTCGCGGCGAAGATGTCTCTGATGTTTTGGATTATTCGAAAAATCGATTTCCTGATTGTGAACAAATTGTTTTGGGTGTTTCAATGAGCGGAACAATCATTTTAAACTTGCTCACTGGACGATTTGGAAAAACACAGCCTGATCGGGCTATTGTCATAAATGCACCGCTCAATTTGCATGATGCATCGGCACGTTTACAGAATGGTTTTTCGCAGCTTTACGACTGGCGTTTTTACTATAAATTAAAAAAAATGATTTTAAAAAAAGAAAAAACGTTACGTTTGCCACGAATTGGTAATACCGCAACTATTGATGAGCTTTTTACTTCGAAAAAATCAGGATTTAGAAATAAAAATCATTACTATGATGAATGCAGTCCTTATCTTCATCTAAATCGGATAAAGACCAGAACGTACGTTTTGACTTCTGCAGATGACCCAATCGTTTCTTATGACCTGTATAAGAAAGCGCAATGGCCAGACAGCTGTCGTGTTCACATTAGTTCGGCAGGTGGGCACGTTGGTTATTATTCCAATCAACCAATTACGGTGCAGAATAAAAATTTTGGACATCGCTGGTTGGATTATTTTTTATTTTCTTTATTCCAGACAATTTCGAGTGACAATAGAGCGTAAGCTGATACAAAAACATCATGAAAAAAATCGTTTCAAAATTTGGTGGAACTTCAATGATGGACATTCGGTGCATGGTACAATCTGCACAAATTGTTATTGATCACAATTCGATTGTTGCGGTTGTATCCGCAACTTCGGGAACAACCAATAAGTTGATTGAGTTATCGAAAGTAGCACAAAAGGAAAAGAACTGGGTTATTGTTCAGAAAATTGTTGATGATATTCGGATTCGACATCAAGAAATGATTGATCAACGACAATTTATCAATATTCAACAAGACTTTGATCAACTCATCGAGGAAATGATTTCTATTGCTAAGGGAATATTTTTTTTAAAAGATTGTTCAGTCAAAGCTTTAGATATTTTAATGAGCTTTGGTGAACGCATTTCGTCTTTGATTTTTTCAGAAGTACTGAAATCGCGTTTTTCAGTACTTAAGAGTTCGAAAAAAGTCGTCTTGCTTGATATTCGTCAGTATTTGGTGACGGATCATTTTTTTGGACAAGCACGGCCCGATGTTGCGGCGACAGCGCTAAGAATGCAGTCGTTAAAACGCGATCCGACAATGACCGTTTATGTGGCTCAGGGATTTATTGGTCAGACGATCGATTTTCAAACGACGACACTTGGTCGAGGGGGTAGCGACTATTCGGCCGCGTTGATCGCTGAGGCTATGCAGGTTGATGAACTTGAAATTTGGACAGACGTTGCGGGCATAGCGACGACCGATCCGCGATTATGTTCTGGTGCAAAACCAATTCGCGAAATTTCTTTTCAAGAAGCGTCCGAGATGGCGACGTTCGGTGCCAAAGTTTTGCATCCAGCGACACTAGCACCGGCAATTCGAAATAATATTCCGGTCTATGTTGGGTCGACCTTTGAGCCGACGGCGGCTGGAACTTGGATTAGAAAGAATGTTGATACAGTACCAGTATTTAGAGCGGTTGCACTTCGTAATAAGCAAGTGCTCATGACATTGAGTACGCCGGAAATGTTACATGCTCACGGTTTTTTGTTTAAGATATTTAAAGTTTTTAATGATCACAAAATTTCTATTGATGCGATCACGACAAGCGAAATTTCTGTATCACTTACTTTAGATAATTCGGCACGAACTGTTGATGTTTTGAATCAGAAAATTATTGATGAGTTGAGTGAATTTTCGGAAGTTAAAATTGAAGAAGGGTACTCGCTGGTTTCATTGATCGGAAACAAAATCAATCACACACCCGGAATTGCAAAAAGAATTTTCGAATTGATTGAAGGTGTTAATGTTCGTATGATTTGTTTAGGCGCAAGTAAGCATAACTTTTGTTTTCTGGTTGAAGAAGGCAAAGGAGCCGAAGTTGTTAAGCGACTTCATGAAGGACTAGGATTTGAAGGATAATCAGCTCTATTCTTATTTAAATAATGAACTGCATTTCGGACTATCGCAACGTAATCTGATGTCGATTGTCAAAGACTATCAAGGTCCTACTTACGTTTATGATTTGTCTTTTGTTTCAAGACAGATCGAGGCCTATCGGACATTTTTGCCGTTGCAGACAAAAATTTTTTACGCGGTCAAAGCAAACGCGAACTTACAATTATTAAGACATCTAAATTCTAAAGGAATTAATGTTGATGTTGTGTCTGTTGGAGAAATTAAATGCGCTTTAGAGGCTGGATTTAGGCCTGAGCAAATTATTTTCAGCGGAGTTGGAAAAACCGTCGCAGAATTAAAGTTTGCTATCGAAAGACAAATTTATCAAATTAACGTGGAAAGTTTATCTGAGCTTAAGAGAATTATAAATTTAGCCAAGGAAATGCAAAGGTCTGTAGATATTGCGGTTCGAATTAATCCCGATATTAGCGTTGATACGCATCCTTATATTTCGACCGGGCTTAAAGAAAATAAATTTGGATTAGAAGTCAGTCAATTAGATGAGTTTGCAAGTCATGTTAAATCCCAGAGTGCAGTTAAGTGGAAGGGTTTAAGTATTCATTTAGGTTCACAAATATTTGATGTTGAGCCATTGCGCGCTGGCGTTAGCACGCTTTTGGAAAAATCAAACAGTTATAGGGCTCAGTTTCCAGAATTAACGCGTATTGATTTGGGTGGCGGATTAGGAATTGATTATCAGAGTTTTGACTTTGACCGCGAAAAAAAAATATTGAAAAGTTACGGAGAAATGGTCACTGAGATTTTAGGTCCGTCTAATTATCAAATTATGATTGAGCCGGGTCGCTCATTGGTGGGTCATGCAGGGGCGCTTATTTCTCAAATACAATACATTAAAAAAACTCTTCATAAAACTTTTGTGATCCTTGACTCAGGGATGAATCATTTGATTCGGCCATCATTATATCAAGCGCATCACCAAATTTTAACTTTGAAAAAGTATGAGGCTGCGGCATTCACTTGTGATGTTGTCGGACCGATTTGCGAAACAAGCGATTTTTTCGCTCGGAACTACCAACTTGCCTTTTGTCAGGAAGGCGATTACTTGGCCATTTGCGATACGGGCGCCTATGGATATTCAATGGCCAGTCGCTATAATCAGACTGAAATGCCGCAGGAAATTTGTCTGATTGAGAATGTTTGATTTTTCTGTACCAGACTGAAACGCGTTAGTTAAAAAACTGAAATACATAGATAGAATTAAACGCATTTCATGCTATTCTAAAAGCTGAGGGTTTATGAAGGCACGTCATTTGCGATATATCGTCATATTTCTATTTATGTCGACCACGGCATTCCTATTTAATAATTGCGCACAGCCTGAAGAAGAAACGGCTCCGTCAGAAGCGGAAGTTGTATTGGCAACGGAAATCGTTGGTAAACTTACTGCGAAAGTGGAGTTTGTTGGAACCGACGGAACAGCTTACGGTTATGCAATGGATTCTGGAAACAAATCGAGTATTTTAAGAGTTATTTTCTATCTTGGTGGCCCGGTAGAAACGGGTATTTTGCTGGGGGAGACTGTGGCGAAAATTAGATCTGCGGGAACCTATGCCGGACATTTTTTTTCGTTTCAAATTCCCGCGCAATATGCGACGGGAAGTTCTCAAAAAATTTATGCTTATGCACACAAAGCTGAACTAAAATATTTAGTAAGCCCTGGTGAAGTGAATTTTGTTTTTTACTCTCCGAAAGCTGAAGAATATTATAATCAAAACATTTCACAGCACCTGGGGCAGTGCATGCGTTGTCATGAATGGACGATGCGACACTTGTTTTATGGACCACTGATGACGCCATCGCCATTAGGTGGCGGATCGCAAACCAACAATCGTTTTTTTAGAAAAATGAGTGGTCTAGAAGGTCATAATGGTGGAAACTTTTGTAACAGTGGGATAAACACTGGACTTTGTGGGGCTATTCAAGCCTGGTGGCGAGCTGAGTTTCAGCAATAATTGTATTGAAGTGAGACACTCTAGACTTAAGAATTGACAAGAAATCTAATTTTTAAAAAGTCATCGATTGTTTTTCAAATTCTGATCAAGTTTCGCTAATTTAGCACCGAAAAAGAAAAAGACAAGTCGTCGTTATCCTGAAACGGAATTGGAGTGCTTTAAATGGGAAAAAGTGTGAAGAACAATCCCAAAATTGAAAATAATGTCGATCCAACGGATGAACTTTTAAAAACGTTGATCAAAGACATTAATTTGGATGAGCACGAGCTGAAAAGTATCAGCGAAATGAACGGCGAGTATGCCGAAATATCTGAAGATGCCGCAGAGACTGAAATTGCTTCCGAAAATAATTCGTTACCTGATGGTTTAGAACTAACCACTAGTCAGCACACCAGTGGAATGATTATGCCTGGAATCCAAAAGGGAGTTGAAGAGAGCGACGATTTGGCGCATTTATTAAATAATAATTTTGAAGGTGATAAAAGCCAAATTAAGCCCGCTAACAATTCTGTAAAGGGTGAAACAGAAGTTTCTTCAATTCAATTTAATCAAATAGCTAAACAGGAATTCACGGCCCCTTCAAAGGTTCCTGAGTTGAGAGTAGCTCACAATTCGAATGCGGTAGAAGCTGTCATTCAAATTAATGATCCGACAATTTTTAGCAAACCTGAAGATTTACGTGATCCGAAATTATTGAAACAATTGGAAGAAGCAAACAACTTAAACATTTCAATAGATTATCCTGAGCTTGATCAAAACGAAAGTTTGGATTCAGTAAATCAAATTTTTACAACCGATGAAAAATCCTACAATGAAAAAACTGTTGCGTTGGCTGAAAATAAAAAAGCATTTAACACAAGTGTCAGTAGCTTTAGCGACAAAACAGTAGCTGTTGCTGGATTTTCAGATCGCTTTGATCAGAACCTTGAAGAAAAGGTTAAAGTTTCAATCGGTCAAGTACGAACATCACCACTGAGTTCTTGGAATAAAGCAGATTCAAATTTGAATATTGCACACAACATGGAATTGGCCCAAGACAAAATAGTATCATTAGAAAAAGAAAATGAGACTTTAAGGCATCACAACGAAGAGCTAGTAGCCGCTGCAGAGATCATTAAAGAGCGCGCAGACATGTTAGCGTCAGAAATGAATTATTTAAAAAATGACCGGGATTCTTTAGAGCAATCTTTTAAAAATGAATTAACTATCTTACGCAGTCAACTTAATCGTAAAGATTCAGAAATTCAAAAAGTAAATGCTAAAGCTGAAGAATTAGATTCGCGTTTAAAATTTGACATGAAGAAAATTCGTGTGCGTGAGCGTGAATTAGAAAATAGACTTGAATTACTTCGTGCAGAGAAAAATGCTTTGGTGAAAAGTAAAGATGAAATGATTCTAGATTTACGTCGAAAGTGCGATCAGTTCCAATTGGAAACTGAGAGTTTCCGTCAGAAATGTATTGAACTTAATAAACTGATTGAGTCGAACCAAGACTCTGTTAAGCGAACCACTCGTGCTTTGAGATTAGCTATGGCGAATCTGGAACTGCAAGATGAAGGTAAACCACTTATTAAAAAAGCCGAATAGTCATGGAAGCAGCGATCGGTACATCTATCCAAAAAAAAATCAAACTTGTACTCAGTGACTTGCATTTGGGTCGAGGTCGTTTATTAATGGACGGTTCGCTAAATACATTTGAAGAGTTCTATTACGCGGATCGTTTATCTGAATTCATTAAATATTACTCAACGGGTGCCTATCGGGATTACCATGTCGAGATCGTTATTAACGGTGATTTTCTTAACTTTTTACAAGTTGATTATCGTGGTCACTATTTGACAACAATAACAGAGGGAATTGCTCTTGAAATATTAAAATCAATTCTAAAAGGTCACGTCGCAGTCTTTAAAGCAATGGGTGAATTTTTAGAACAGCCTGATCGATTGATTACCTATGTGATTGGTAATCATGATCAACCGATGATGTTTCAAGCGTGCAGAGACTATTTGGATCAATTCATTGGTAAACCTCTCAAGTACCGTAATATCGTTTATTATGTCGATGGAATTCATATTGAGCATGGCCATATGCATGAGGCCGCTAATCGGTTGGATCCAAGAAAATTTTTCTTAAAGCAAGGATTGCCAGAACCTATTCTGAATTTACCATTTGGCTCTCACTTTTTTATTGAGTTGGTTTTAAAGATCAAAGAACGTTATCCTCATGTAGATAAAGTTCGCCCTTTCGGCCAAATGATTAGATGGACATTGTTTAATGAGACTCGCTTAACCTTGCAAGCATTTGGCTTGCTTTTTAAATACGCCTATTCATTAATTTTTACGCAAGATCCAAGATATAAATGGTCGTTTAAAAAATTAGTTAAGATTTTTTTGGAAAGTGCAATTTTTCCCGATTTGAGTAAGGCCGCAAAAAAAATTCTGGGCGACGAGCGTGTTCACTCGGTCGTATTTGGCCATACTCATGTTTATGAATATAAAAAATGGGGCAGCCGCAAAGAGTATTTTAATACAGGAACTTGGACCGAACTGACTTCATTGGACGTCGCTTCTTTGGGTAAAATTACCAAACTAACTTACGTATTGTTCGAGTATTCTGAGTCCGATGGTCGACCTAATGGTCGGCTCAAAGAATGGCGCGGTTTCCACAAAATCGAAGACGACGTCGTCGTCGCATAATTAAATTATTTTTATTCGGGAGCTACCAGTCGGACAAGCTAGCATGCATGCGGTGCCCGCTAGAATTGCAAGCAAGCATGCGCAGCCAGTCAACAGTCTAGTCGTGGTTGTCTCATGCAGTTGTTGTCTGCAGGCATAGATTCAAAGATAATAGTTGAGTATGACTGAAGAAAAAACCAGTGTGATAAGCAGTGAAACATTCAAGGGAAAGTTGCGTGCTGCAGATGATGCTCCACCAGCTATTGTTATTTTAGTTGGACCGGCTGGATACGTTGGAAAACAGTGGTTATTGACTAAGGATGACCACACCCTGGGGCGAGCACCTGAGACAGATATTAGCATTCTGGATTCTTCACTCAGTCGCACTCATGCGAAAATTGTAATTTCAAATCTTGAAGTTCACATTATGGATTTAGGTTCAACAAACAAAACCCAAGTGAACGGACATGTTTTGGCACCGATGTCGGCAAAAAAATTAGCAAATAATGATCAAATTAAAGCTGGAAATGTTATTTTTAAATTTCTTGAAAAAGGCAACGTTGAATCGATCACTAATCAGCAAATTTTCGAAAAAGCACAACGAGATGCTTTGACCGGCGCTTTCAACAAAGGCGCACTGTTAGAAAAAGGCCCGGAAGCTATTAAGCGCGCCGAAGTTCTAAATGAACACTTATCTGCGATTGTTTTTGACTTAGATTTTTTCAAAAAAGTTAATACTGATTTCGGCCATCCTGGTGGAGACTACGTTCTAAAGGAACTTGGTCAGATTATGTCGTCTAAGTTAGTCCGTTCAAACGATGTTTTTGCTCGCTATGGCGGAGAAGAGTTTGTACTTATATTGCAAGCGACATCTTTGAAAATCGCTGTGGAAGTTGCTGAGCGTATTCGCCAAACAATTGAAAGTCACAATTTTGAATTTGAATCAAAAAAAATGTCCGTAACCATTTCAGCAGGCGTTGCAACAAAGAGTACTAAAGATACCTGGGAAACTCTTTTTGATCGTGCTGATAAAGCTTTGTACCGCAGTAAAAATTCAGGAAGAAACAAAGTCACTACCGAATTAGAATAAGGATGGTGATAGTATGTCTCACGCTCTGGATCATATTTCTAAACTAAAACCCGCAGAAAGCAAAGATGTGCTGACGCGAGGACTTCGTGAAAAATTAGTTGTGGCTTGTACTGTTAATGAAGAATTAAAAGTTTATGACCTATCATTTTATGGCGAACTTAAAAAAGATCGCATTATCCTGAGTTCTAAGCGTTGGCTTGAATTAAAGAACAAATCTTGTGCCTTTAGTATGAGGGTCGACACGCAAGTCTATTTTTTTAAAACCAAAGTTTACGCTGATGAAAATGAAGTCTATTTAAAAAACGATTTTGACATTTTTGAACTTAAACGCCGGCGAGATATTCGATACATCATTCCTTACGAGTGGCCGCAGAACGCCGCTATTATTATTGGCTCGAAGAAAGATAAGAAGATGGCCGCAAATATCATAGATTTGTCAATCTCTGGGATTAAGCTACAGCTGTTAGCGCAGATCCCTGAAATTAAAATCGGACAAAAGATTGCCTTCACAATAAAAATTCACCGTCGTTCAATTGCGTATTTGAATGGGACTGTTCGACATTCACGGCGTGTGAAAAATCAGCTCCCGAAGATTGGTGTTGAGATAGAAGTGTCGTCTGAGCTCTTAAAAGATAAATTAAATAACATCTGTTCTGACATTGTTCGGTTTGCGTTGCTCTCGAAGAAAAAGCATAAGCAAAGCTTATAGTCGATATTCGAATAATTGGAAATCCTTAATAAATACATATATTTAAAGACACTTTGACCCCGGTGACCCTGGTGTAATTATTGCTTATAAAATATTCAAGAGCGCGTTAGTTGCTCGAGACTCGGTTAAAACGCCGAGCGCCGGTTAGGGAAGCGGCACTCATTGAAGAAGTGCTAGACGAGGGGGGAAAAGTTTCACGAAATTCAAAAAATTTTAAGTTCTGAAATAAATAAATAAATATTTTTAACCGATTTTACTACGAGGAGAGTCGAATATGAGTGAGAGGAGATCCTTTGATGATAGGGGACATGAAGAGAATCAACTCAGGCCTAAAGACGACCTGGAATTAATTAGCGAGGTCAAAAAAGGAAGTCGTGCGGCATTTTCTGAATTAGTCCGACGCCATCAAAAAGCATTGTTGAGATTATGTATGAGATTTGTAAAAGACGTCAATAGCGCACAAGATATTGTGCAAGAAACATTTATCAAAGCTTATGAAAAATTAGATTCCTTTGAAGGACGTTCTAGTTTTAAAAGCTGGTTGTTTCAAATTGGTGTTAACACGGCAAAAAATAAATTGCGTGATCAATTTTCCAAATCTTTATCTTATGACGAAGTTGAATTTTCAGTTGCTGCAAAGGCTGAGAATCAATTAATTCATAATGCGGTTGGTACCGCATTAAAAGTGGAAATTGAAAAATTACCATTTAAACAAAAAACCGCTTTGATCTTACGTGTCTACGAAGATCTAAGTTTTGCAGAAATTGCGTCGATTATGCAGTGTCCTTATGACACGGCCAAAGCCAATTACCGACACGCTCTGTTGAAGCTCAAGGAAGTATTTTCTTCACATACAGAGTTTAAGAAAATTGCCTTTGAATCAGTAGCCGCACTAACAGATTTTCACGAGCAATTAATGGAGGCAGAATGAAAACAAATACGTCACCGATTATAAATCTAGAAAGCTTTAAGACGATGGTCTTATTGAAAAAACTGAAGGAAGAAGACCCCGCGTGGTTACCTGAAGATGAACTCTTTTACCAACGAATGGAAAAAAATATTATGATGGCTATTGAAGGCAGAGCAAAAGCTCCGTTGATATCGCCCATGGATATAAAACCGATGGCTATGAGCCAGAGACATTTTTCTAAATAATTTTATTCAATTTAAAATCTTGAAAACGGATTTTCAAGATTGCTACTTGAGCTCTATTGAGCCATCTTCTTTAAATCGCTCTGAGGATCATCGGACGATTCCAATTCCTTAACCTTTGCAATAAATCGAATCAAATTACTGTCTAACTTTTTATATAAATCTTCAAAATCATCCATGTCTTTCATGTACGTTGTGTACAGTCCTAAACGCGCATTGTTCAATTTAATTTCAGGAAACCGATTGTATGAAGTTGATTGCAACTGCGGTTTCAGTATTTTTAAAAAATTAGTTTTTATTAATTCAAAACGACTTTGGCGGTCTTGTTCAGTTAGATTTTTTCCTTTGTTGTCTTGATACCACTTTTTAAGGTCATCGAGTTCAACAGTGATAAACGCAGAAAACAAGCTGTCATCAACATTTTCATTGGCAATTAAAGCCACCGTAGGGGACTTTTCGCCCTCAAATTTTTTGTAAAATAATTCAGTGCCTTTGTTTCCAATGAATACCGCTAAACGTTCATTAAAATCGGCGTTGCTTTTTATATAGATCGTTGTGTGAGTCAGCTCATGAATAATTGTATTTACCAAATCGTGTTCTTTGTAAGCTAACATTGATGACAATAGGGAATCTGTAAACCAACCCAGAGTTGAATAAGCACTGACCCCTCGGTAAAATGCATCATATCCCTGGGATTCCATTAAAGCGGCTTCCTCTTTAGCTTCGTCTTCGCTAAAAAATCCTTTGTAGGGAATGTCCCCGACAACGGGGAACGACCACAGATAGTTTTTTAATTCCCATTTGTGCGCAGCATGCACCACCCATGAAACATAGGGACGATGTAGATCAATAAAGGTGGCGTAATTTTGTGTTTTTTTAAGTTGTAGATCCTCGAAAGCAAATCGACGGGCCTTTTCACTCAGTTCAAATTTTTTTCTTTTGTCGCTTGCTAAATTTTCGTCTTTAAGGATTTCGGAAATCGGTTGGCGAGTCGTCATCATACTAAACTGTTGATGCGCCGATTTAATGATGTAAGTGAGCTGACAGCCCGTGAAAAATAATAGAACAATCAATAGAGAACTACTACGCATTTATGGGGTCCATTTTAGGCCGGCTTTAAAGGCAGTATCGTCAGTTTTTGTGCCATCATCAAGTGGAGTATTCCAAACATCGTACCCTAAAGTGATCGCAAAGTTTTCCGTTAATTTGACTTTAACACCGGCTCCATAGCTGGGCGCCATGCCGTCTTTGGTTGGAATATCAATGACGTCGGCATTGAGGTAGCGAATTTGTTTTTTCTTTTGAATGTAAGCCACGCCCGCTTTTAAGTAAGGCTGAATCATGGTTTTGCGATCTGTTAATACGTAGATGAGATCCGCCCCAGTAATCTGAGATTTTTGCTGAACAACTCTGGTTGAGTTGACGTCGGCTTCTTGGCTTTCGTAAAAAGATTCCGTGTAACTAAATTCTAAAGCGAGTTGTTCAATTAACGAAACTGAAGCCGTCGCTGATTTGGAGTCACTCTGATAAAAATTCGTCGCGGAAAATGATTTTTTTTGGTAGCTGTAGGATACACCAAATTCGGCGGCAACAGCATGTGATTGTGACGAAAATAATAGACCGAATAGTAACGATGGAATAAAAATTTTTGCATTCAATTTCATCCCTTAATTATAATATGAATCATAGTGAAAGACAGATAGACCTAAGTCTAAGATTAGTCCGAGGTTAATAAACCTGGACAGCAACTCGGTACTTCAGTCGAACCCGTCCGTCTGGGTCGATTTTTCCGCGTGGGGGATTTGGAAAAACTTGCGCCGATTGAAATGCATAAAGTACGGCTTGATCAAAGGGTGGAAACCCGGACGGAGAGCGCAAACGACCGTTTTGATAAACTCCATCCGAATTTAAAACAATTTCTACTTCAGTCAGCCAAGTCCGGCCAGAGAGTTGGCGTTTCGCATCGTAAGACAATCGATCCCACACAGAATCCAAGCGTTGCACCCACCGAATATAAAATAAGTCGACGACACGATTGTAGAAACTCGCATAAATATGAGTATCTGTATCTAAAACTGTAATTTCGCCGTAAGGAATTTCTTTCGGTAAATTATATTCAAGTTGTGATTCGCCCGTTTTAAAAGTCCATTGATTCGCGGCCGATGAATTTAATCGTTGCGAACCCACAGCGCCTTCGAATTCAAATTTCTTTTGTACCTGTACTTGTGGTGGTTGTTGTTGAGGACGCGGCGATGGTGCAGGCATTTTTTGTTGGAACGCACCCTTTTTTTTGGCCTGCATTTGTTTTTCAAATCGTTGTGTTGAATCCGAAAATAGTTCGGCGGGTTTGGTTATAATCTCTGGCGGTTTTTTTTGTAAATCAGGCGCCTTGATGATGGGTTTATCAATACTTTCTGCTGGGTCTGGAGACGATAATTCGATTTCTACGACTTCTGGCGGTTGTCTCATCTTGAGAAAATTTCCACCGATCCAGTAGACCCCAAAGAATTGCAATAAATGATAGATAATACTGAAAATAAGAGCGAACCAAAAAATCTTCATGAAGGGGCCAATTTACCATGTGTTCTTCTCAAGTTAAGACAAATTTTAGCCGATATGTAGTGATAAGAGTTAAATAATAAGCAATGGGGGCTTTCTTTGAGCAAAATTATCGACCTTACGCAACGTCGAGGAAAAACGAATGATTCAGCTTCCGCAGGATTGGGTCAAGCGACCTACCAAGAAGACGTTCCAGCCGTTTTAAGTTTTGAAGAGCAAAAGCAAAAAATGGCGTTCAAGGATCGCCGTGCAGCACGCCGTACAATGTTTAACGAAATGATGAGTTCGATGGTTGTTATTCCAGAGCGTGGACTCCTTAAGGTTTTTCTACATGATATTTCTGAAGATGGGCTTTCTTTCGATACGGCTGTCGAGGACGGATCGTTTGCCATTGGCGAAGAAATTTCAATGCGCATTTATATTAATCACAAAACATATTTCCCTGTGAAAATGACCGTCAAACATGCGAGCCGTGACAATCAAGCTGGCGTGATCCGTCATGGAGCAACGCTCTTAAAAGATGCTTCAAATGACGTTGTGCTTCAATACTTCGTAAAGTTTATTGAGGCGGCGGCTCAGTCGATGAAAAAAGACAGTGGCGATTTAATGGTCAATAAAACATCGTAATTTTCTACAAAAATAGAATAGCAAAAAAAAATAAATTCCGAGAGAGTCTAAGAGTGACAATGTCTTTGTCTTGCTGTCGAATGTTGGAAGGTGCCAGGCCTTTTTTCCCCGGTTTGCATGTAGCAAACCGG
>JAYVHE010000274.1:0-4105 GCA_043771495.1 Bdellovibrio sp.
ATGCAAAAAACTCGGACGATCATTTGTTGAATTGTTTTAGAGTTTTGCAAAAAATATACAATGTGATCATAAGCCTTTATAACCACTTGAATTAATAGCTTTCCTCAAAAAAAAATTAACTTGTTTGTGTCAGCTGTCAACTCAGTTGCTGTTCTTATTTCTTTTAAAATCGGTCTGCGCTTTGCTTTTAGTTTAGAAAAAGGATTGAGGGGAAAATATGAAAAAGAGTTTCATTTTAGGATCGTTAATTATTTCGTTAATCTGTGTCACACCGATATACAGTCAAGCGGGTTGGTTTCGTAGCTTGCAAAATGCAGTCGTCCACGTCGTGGCATCCGCCCTTAATCAAACAGCCTCTGTATTTAATAGTGTCTTAAATTTAGTTACCAACTGTGATGATAGTTCCGTCGATGGAATATCTACGAAATGTTTTGATGGCAATGAGCGAGCTAAAATTCAAGCCGGAATTAATGTTTTAAAATCTAGAAATTATGCCTTTACAATTTCAGGTCAAACCATTAATGCCTATAACCACTTTAAAGCGCATACGAGTCGAATCGTTAATTGGGATTCGCGGCAAATGCGACTCACTTATGTTTCAGGACACGCAGCAGGCTGCAATGGCAATAACATGTGGGGCTGTCATACCGTGGACGGCACTACATTTTTAACGGCCCTCGGTTTATCATTAAGTGATGCAAAAATGTCAGGTTTGCTGTTGCACGAAGCCACTCACTTTGATCGCGTCCACAATTGCGGCGACAGTGCCGATCAAAATTTAAATGGTCCGTACGGCTATGAAGCGATCTATTTGATGAGTGTCGCTAGAAATACGGCTGACACAGCGGTATTAGCCAGTGAAAAAGCACTCGCATTGTCTCGGGCGTCCAGTATTGCACAATATCAACTTTGTAATAATGCGAACGCTCGCGACGAAGTATTAAATTATTCAAATTCGAGCGTGAATCAGATTGCAAAAGCCAGCCTTCCACAACGGCCTTCAAATAGTTACGCTATTGGTAAACGTCGTTTGGCGAACTTAGAATGAAAATTAAAATAGGAACAACAAGATCAATCATTATTTTGATTGGTCTTGTAATAACATTACTCTCATTTTTTATTTATAAAAATAAATCGGCAACTCAAGATCCAAAGACTTTAGCCACGATGACAGTGCAGAAGTCCAACTCTGCAAAGAGTTTTGCTCCGTCTAAAAAGTCTGGTCAAACTGAAACCAAAATTGTTTCTGATCAATACGAACAGAAAAATCTGGCTGTTCGTCTGCAAATGATTGATCAAATGAATCAACTGGTTTTAAATTTTAATAAGTCTGAAAAGCAAAATTTATTGGAACAAAGCTTTAAAAATCCATTGGCATTCGCAGAAGTCAGCAACGAATTTTTAGAACAATTGCCATTTGATCAAATCGAAATTCGCAATGAACTGCTCGGGGTGGTCATAGATACTGCAGACCACTTAAAACAGACTGAGGACTTAAAATGGCAAAGCGAAGAATTTTTTAAACTGGTTTCAGTGATGGTCGACCGAGAAATGAACAGCCCAGAAATTGTAAACACCAATCAGCTCGATTCACTGAGTAACTATCAACTTCGAACATTAGCTCACGAAGGTTCTGTTATTGAAAAAAATGGTAATTTTTTAAGATCGTCGCTTTCTACCAAAGTGATGGCATTATCTTTGGCCGCTCAAAATCCCAATCTTTCGGAAAAGGAAGAAATCGTTAAGCAGCTCAAGGCCAACAGTTACGGAATGATGGAAAACGGGACCAATGAAATCTTGGTCTTAATTGCTCAAAATCTTTTCTTCAAGGTCGAGCGCTAAACTGTTCACGGGGCTTACGATCGTGAAAAATCTTCCGACCTATTTTTTCAACTGAGCATCCAGCATCGAAAAGGTTCAGTTTTCATGTTACTACGTTGGACATGAACGATTATAAATTACCAAAACCTCGGTTTAATAAATATCCTCCAAAAGGTATCACTTTAGAAATGATGGTCCGCGCTCTTGTTGAAGAGTACGGCTGGTCCGCATTGGGGCAAAAGGTCTACATTCGCTGTTTTAATGAGGACCCAAGTTTAAAATCAAGTTTGATATTTTTGAAAAAGACCGAATGGGCTCGGCTGCAGGTTGAGGATTTATACTATTGGCGCTACGGTGGTCGGCCCGCTGACTGGGTGGGGCCAGCGCCTCGTCCTGATGGAGATCAGGGTTATTAAGAATGTAGACTTGGTGGGAAAATAATTTGATCCGTTCGCTAGGAGATTTATGTCAACTTTCTATGATGCAATTGTGATCGGTACCGGACAAGCGGGGCCATCGCTGGCCGTGCGGCTGGCAAAGACCGGTAAAAAAGTAGCGATTATCGAGCGAAAAGCCATTGGCGGAACGTGCGTCAACGTGGGTTGTATACCGAGTAAAACTCTGATCGCCAGCGCCCGAGTAGCTTATGTGGCAAAAAAAGCTGGCGATTTTGGAATTATGATCGAGGGCTCAATTCATGTCGATATGAAGAAAGTGAAGGCGCGTAAAGACGCAGTCGTTCAGCAATCAAGTCAGGGACTGACCAGCTGGTTGAAATCGACGCCAAATCTGACGCTCATCGAAGGCGCTGCCAAGTTCACGGGGCCTAAAGCACTGAGTGTAAATGGAGTCGAGCTTACGGGACATCAGATTTTTATAAATGTCGGTGGGCGGCCATTAATACCAATTATTCCAGGTCTTGAAACCGTTTCTTACCTGACCAGCTCGACCATCATGGATCTGGACGCGTTACCGAAACACCTGATTATCATTGGTGGCAGCTACATTGGTCTTGAGTTTGCGCAAATGTATCGTCGCTTTGGCAGCGAGGTTACAGTCATTGAAGCTGGCCCGCGAATTATATCACGTGAAGAGCCTGCGACCTCTGAGGCCGTAGCCAGCGTTCTAAAAAAAGAGGGAATTACAATTCAAACCGAAGCGAATAGTTTGAGCCTCTCAAAAATAGACATCTCGATTTGCTTGAATTTGACGAGCGCGGGAGCACCGGTTCAGGTCCGTGGCTCGCACTTGCTTTTGGCCGTCGGCCGAATTCCTAATACATCCGATTTAGATTTGCATTTAGCGGGGGTCAACACGGATGAGCGCGGTTATATCACAGTGAATGATGATCTTTCGACATCGGTTCCCGGAATTTGGGCGTTGGGTGATGTCAATGCCAAAGGCGCTTTTACCCACACGGCCTATAACGACTACGAAATTGTGGCCGCCAATTTGTTAGACCAGGGATCAAGAAAAGTGTCGGACCGCATTCCAGCCTACGCACTCTATACAGATCCACCGCTCGCGCGCATTGGTATGAACGAAACCGAGGCTCGCAAATCGGGTAAGCGGATTTTGAGTGCTCGCCTGCAAATGGCAAGTGTGGGACGGGCGCGAGAGCGCGGGGAAACCGACGGTTTTTTGAGTGCGCTTGTTGATGCCGACACATTACAAATTTTGGGCGCTACGTTTTTTGGAATTGAGGCGGATGAAGCCATACACTCAGTTCTTGATGTTATGTCGGCCAAGCAGCCTTACACTTTGATTCAAAAGACGATGCACATTCACCCGACCGTTTCAGAGCTCATTCCCACTTTATTTGAAAGCCTCAAGCCGTTATAAATGGTTTTGGTTACAATTGAAGTTTAAATACGATCATCGAATCGCAATGATTCAAGGACTTGAATAAAACCAGCTCCTTTCATTGCAGCTCAGCTCAGCGAGCAAAAAGGTTCAATTTCTACATCGCAAAATCAATTTTGTAGTTCAGTGTCCCACTTATAACTTGTAATTTGAACGAGACAGTCAGTTTCGAATAAACGTGTTTCTTCAAAACTGACTGCCATGGATTAATGCTAATGAACTTATTGAATATTAACATCTGTCGTTACAAAAAATTATTTCTACTTGAAGTTAGAATCCCCTGATAACCGTCTTAGCGGCGAGCACACAATTCGGTAAATTTAAAAATATTCATCCAAATAACAAAATTTATTTTGGCGCACATGGGGGCTTAGTTGAACTCAATTTACTCACTGGTGATCGCATGTTAATTTCTAAATAA
>JAYVHE010000275.1:0-4643 GCA_043771495.1 Bdellovibrio sp.
TCGGACCAGAGTATTTTGATCGATGATGTGATGATTCCGATTTATGAAAAGGACCTCAAGAAAAGAACGGCATTACAAAACCAAAAGTTTAATTATTTATCTCGAGAAACGGATCAATTAAAGAAATTGATTTTTCAGAATGATTTTGACAAATCGGATGTGGGCTCAGTTTTCAAAAGTAGTTTGCATGCGCAAAAGACGGGTCGCTACGACAAAGAAGGCGCCAACAATATCTATTTGTCGAGCCAGATTAAAGATATGACGATTGATCAAAAAAGCGGTCAAATTAAATTTGAAATTAATCAAAGCTCACTTTTGGATTACGATCATGTGTTATTAGAAAACAACGATCGTATTTATGAATTTGTGCAACGCTTTTGTCCAAAGTATTTTCAAGTGACTAAATTTGTTTCGTTTCAATTTGTTGGTTTTAAATTTCTAATGAGTGACTACTTAACGAATAACTATTTTTGGATGGTCGATGATTGTCTTTATGAATCCATCTATGACAATTTTTATTTTATCAATGCGCAAAATTCACATGCTGATGTTTGGACGTGGATCCCTGAGCAACAGTTAAAAAGTTCTGAGTATTTCCGCTTTATAAGTCAACGGGTGCGTAACCGAATGGAAAAGAAGTTTGATTTTATTTCGTTTTCTTTAACGAGTAAGGAATTTCTGACCCAGCCGCTGAACCCAGCTTCACGCTATCAGATGAAGGGGAATAAGTTCTTTTCATCGTTCCCCCATTTTAACTTTCTAAATCCTAGTCAAACCGAGAATGTGTTTTGGTCGGAAATCGAGAAATTAAATAGAAAAGTTGTATTCCATACCGAACCGAAAGAGAAAAAACTATGATCGCTCGCTACCAGACGCCAGAAATGGCCGCCGTTTTTGCGCAAGAAAAACGTTTTGAATATATGCTTGATGTTGAGATTGCAGTGGCCAAAGAGCAGGCTAAACTTGGGATGATCCCAACCAAAGCCTATGAAAATATTAAAAAGAAATCTAAAATCAAAGTGGATCGAATTTTAGAAATTGAGAAAACCACAAAGCACGATGTTATTGCGTTTGTTTCACAAGTGGCCGAAACCGTTGGACCTGATGGTCGATTTATTCATTTTGGCCTCACCAGCTCTGATGTTTTAGATTCAGCCTTGAGCCTACAAATTCGCGATGCCTTTGGTGTTTTGATTAATGATTTACAAGAACTAACAGCGTTAATGTCTAAAAAAGTTGATAAATACAAAGACAGTATTTGTCCGGGGCGAACTCACGGAATTTTTGCAGAGCCCACGACATTTGGCTTTAAGTTGGCCGGGCATTTAAGTGAAATGCATCGGGTGGTCGAAAGACTTAAACAGTCTAGGTCTCAGTTTTCGCGATTAAAATTAAGTGGTGCTGTAGGGACGAGTTCTTTTTTAAGCGCTGAATTTGAAAAAAATGTGGCCGCCGACTTACAATTGAAACCAGAACCGATCGCCACCCAAGTCATTCCAAGAGACCGCCATGCCGATGTTTTCACAAGCTTAGCATTTTTAGGAGCTGCATTAGAACGACTCGCGGTAGAACTACGGCATTTGCAACGTTCCGAGGTTTCGGAAGTGATCGAAGGATTTAGCAAAGGTCAAAAGGGCTCTTCAGCAATGCCCCATAAAAAAAATCCCATCAGCGCCGAGAATATCACGGGGCTATCTCGCTTACTAAAAGGCTACATGTTAACGGCGTTTGAGAATATTCCGCTGTGGCACGAGCGTGATATTAGTCACTCGTCCAACGAACGGGTGATGTTTCCCGATGCTTTTATTGTGTCTCACTATTTAGTCACTCGGATGTCGGCTTTGATTGCCGACGTATTTGTGGATACCGATCGAATGAAGGAAAACACTCAAGGATTAGGGGGCGTGATGTTTTCGTCGCATGTATTACTTTATATCATTGATAAAGCCGGTCTTTCGCGGGAAGACGCCTATAAAATTGTACAAGCTCACGCCCACTCGCTCAAAAAAGGCGAAACACTGAAAGAAAAAATATTAGCGGATAAAAATTTAATGAAGAAATTGTCTAAAAAAGATTTAGATCACATTTTCTCAGGCAATGTCCACTTGGAACATACATTAAAACGTTTGAAACACTTTAAACAATTTCTGGCTAGCGGCAATGAGACGCGAAACTAAAAAGGGAATTTTATGGAATTAATATACGAAGGCAAAGGCAAAAAAGTATTTCAAAGCCCGAACACAGATGAAGTGATTTTGTTTTTTAAAGACGAGCTGACGGCGTTTAATGCTGTTAAAAAGGGTCAGTTTGCAAAAAAGGGTGAAATTAATTGTAAAATCTCGACATTGATTTTTAAGGCGCTTAAAAAGAAAAACATCAAAACTCATTGGCTGGAAACAATTTCAGAAAACCAGATGCGCGTGCAGAAAACTAAAATTATTCCCTTAGAAGTTGTGGTGCGAAATTTTGCCGCTGGTTCTTTTGCGCAGAAATTTAAAATTCAAGATGGCCTTAAAATGTCAAAACCTCTGGTTGAATACTATTTTAAAAACGACGAACTTAAAGATCCTTTTGTGAGTGAGGGTCAAATTACCTATTTTGGCTGGTGCACGGCTCAAGAGCTGAAGCAAATTGAACTAGAAGCTTTAAGAATTAACGACGCACTCGTTGAAGTTTTTGAGCAAAAACAATTGCAACTCATCGATTTTAAAATTGAATTTGGCAAAAATAAAACCGGGGAAATTATTTTATCTGACGAGATTTCACCGGATTGTATGCGTTTATGGGATCAAAATACCAAAGAGCGGCTCGATAAAGATCGTTTCCGTTTAGACCTTGGTGATGTCGGTCAAGGTTATACACGTATTTTAAATGATTTAAGTTCTTTAAACCTAGGATAAGGATTACAAATGAGCAAAATAATCGGAATTAAAATTATGCCTCGAGATGTCTTATTAGATAGTCAAGGCCGCACGGTCGCTTCGCACTTACAATCCGAGGGTCTTAAAGTGAATGACTGCCGTATCGGAAAATACATTGAGCTTGAATTTAATGACGGTGCCGCAACACCAGCCGAGATCGAAAAGATTTTAAAAAACGGTTTGTATAATCCATTGATCGAAAAATACGAAGTTTTGGAGACTTAAAATGTCTAACAGAAAAACTAAAATTGGAGTCGCACGCTTTTGGGGAACCAACTGTGATTACGATGTTAAAAAATGGGTTGAATTGGCTGGTTATGAAGCTGATTTTTTATGGTTTCAAGATCAGTTTAATATCAACGATTACGAATCGATTATCATTCCGGGTGGTTTTAGTTACGGGGATTATTTGCGCTGTGGAGCACTAGCCGCGCGATCACCGGTGATGAAATCAGTTCGAGAATTTGCCGAAAAAGGCAAACCGGTTTTAGGAATTTGCAATGGTTTTCAGATTTTATGTGAAGCTGGTCTTTTGCCGGGCGCTTTAGTCCGCAATGAAAAGCAGAAATTTCAAGATCGCATCATTGATTTAGAAGTTAAAAATATTTCGAGTTATTTTTTTAGAACCTCGGCGAACACTGGATCAACTCAGATTAAGCTTCCGATTGCCCATGGTGAAGGTCGCTTCTACGGCTCAGCCGATGATTTAAAAAAGATCCAAGACAACAACCAGGTGTGGATGAAGTATACGGGTAACGTCAATGGCAGCTTAAATGAAATTGCTGGCGTTAAATCTTTGAAACATAATGTTTTTGGTTTGATGCCACATCCAGAGCGAGCACTCTATTCGTGGATGGGTTCAGGTGATGGCTTTTTATTTTTACCCGAGGTGGGCGCATGATCACGGAATCAATAACCTCCGATGAATTTCAAAAAAAATTAAAACATTATCGTCTGACAGAAGAGGAGTACCGCTTAGCAAAATCGTCGTTGGGACGTGAGCTGAATCAAATCGAGTGGCCTTTGTTCAGTGCGCTTTGGAGCGAACACTGCAGTTATAAATCATCTAAAAATCATCTTCGTAAATTTTCATACCGCAATGAATCGACACCAGATATGGAAGGCGAAAATGCCGGAATTGTTGATTTAGGTTTTGGTGAAAAAATTGCGTTTAAAATGGAAAGTCACAATCATCCAAGCTACATCGAACCTTTTCAAGGTGCAGCAACCGGTGTTGGCGGAATTTTAAGAGATATCTTTACCATGGGTGCGCGACCCATCGCTATTGCTGATTATTTGTGTTTTGGTGACAGTGAATCTGCATTTATGAAAGGGCTTAAAGACGGCGTCGTAAAAGGTATTTCTTCCTATGGAAATTGTGTTGGTGTGCCGACGGTGACTGGCCAAACTAATTTTAATTCTAGGTATGAGAAAAATATTTTAGTCAACGCGATGTGCATTGGTTATTTTGGGCCCGATCAGCCGATGGCTTTAGCCAAAGCGGCCGGCATTGGAAATGACGTCGTCTATGTTGGCGCAAAAACGGGTAAAGACGGGGTTCATGGTGCAGCCATGGCTTCGGCCTCATTTGATAGTGACCTTGAATCTAAAAAACCAAATATTCAAGTGGGTGATCCGTTTTTTGAAAAATTATTGATCGAATCGTGCCTTGAAGTTTTAGGAAAAAATTTGGTTGTAGCTATGCAGGATATGGGGGCGGCG
>JAYVHE010000276.1:0-2983 GCA_043771495.1 Bdellovibrio sp.
GAATTTACAACTAAGAGTAACATGCCTGGCAAACCAAAGTGGGCAAATCACTTGCGCAACAGTCGGTGTGAGTGCGGTATAGTTTTCCGCAATTAATCGCGCGAGTTGTCGCCCATGCTCGATTTGGTACTGGCTCAAAAGACCTTCTGTGATTGACTTGGCAACTAATCGGCAAATATAAAGAATTTAATTCGCGCGAAGTTTGACCCATATTTTCAGGAGAAATAGTATTGCAAGAATGCGACAGACCCTGACGGAAGAAACTCAGTTTATAAATAAAACATTTGAAGAAGATTTTCATATGACAAAAAACCCCAGCCATCCATCAATATCCAGCGATGAAATAGCAGCTATAGTTTTAAGTAAACTTCATGCTGATTTCGATACTCACTGCGTTTTGGAAACAATCAATGATGCAACATTGGGTGAATTTTATGTTATGGGTGGAACCATAAGAAATTCGATATTTCTCGATAAGATAGGTCAAGATTTAGACTTAATGATACCAAATGAGGATTTTCGATCCTACAGCAAGTTTGGGGAACTGGGTTTAGCTTTAACAACCAATAGTCAAAAACATAGACGATATCGATGGAATCGATTGTCCATCGACATATTTTCCCCGAATACGTTCTATCAAGGTTTCGAAACAGTTCTATCTGCGCTTGAGTTTTTTGATCTAAAAATTAACTCGGTCGCGATTCACTATAAAACTAAAACGATTATTTGTGCAAATGATTTCAATGAAAACTTTGCAAAATCAGAGGTCGGAATTAATACTTTAAGATGGAATCTATCCAATGATATAGACTTATTGGTGCTTGTCATAAGATTAATACGGATTCTGTATGATTTCCCAATACTGGATATTTCCTCCAAAGACAAAGAGTACTTGTTGTCATACGCATGGGAAAGAGTCAAGAGTATCAACTGGCGATATGTTAGTGATCGATATCCACTTGGATCTCTAAAATTTCAGGAAGCAATGCGTTCTGTATTGGAAAATCGGCAATGACCGCACAAGAGAAATACACTTCCTATATTAATCCTCCAAAATTGAGAAGAAGGCAAACTACTGTTGGAGGGCGATCCTTAGTAGAAGAGTTTGACAGTGATCGCGGGCGTGTTCTGGACAGCGCCCCTTTTCGAAGACTTGGCAACAAAGCACAAGTATTTTCTCTAGAAAGAAATGCCTCAGTTCGCACTCGTTTGACACACTCCATCGAGGTCGCTGAACGTGCGCGCTTTATTGCCCAACGGATTGTTAAACATTCGAAGTTTGAAGAGATTGCTTCGCACGATAAAGAGGCTGTTATTTTGCTCGCCCAAACTGCCTGCCTGCTGCATGACATTGGCAATCCTCCGTTTGGTCACTTTGGTGAAAAATGCATATCAAAATGGTTTTCAGACAAATCCGATGAAATATTAATCGCATCCAAATTGGATAGCTCCGCCATCAGCAATGAGCATAGCGAAAGCAATAAGAAAAAAATACGCCGAGCAGGAAAACTACTTCTATCATCTCTTGAAGAACTGAGTCATTTTGACGGGAATCCACAGGGATTTCGAATTGCTACGACGCTGCTAGCTGATATTGATGGCGACGAATACTCACTGAATTTAACTAAACCACAGTTAGCAAGCACAATAAAATATCCGAATGGTCACTCCGATCAGGGTGACGCCAAAAAATTTGGAGTGTTTTCGACCGAACTGCATATAAAAAATGACATCTGGAGCGAACTTAAGTTAGATAAAAAACAGCGATTTCCAATTTCGTATATTATGGAGGCCGCCGACGATATTGCGTATTGTTTTAGTGATATAGAAGATGGAATTGAGAAGAGAGTAATAAGTTCCGAACATTTTGCTACAGAAATATATAAGCAAATAGTGAGTGTTGAGGATAGTGATGATTTAGAGATGGGGAAGAAACTGAATAGACTAAAGAAGACTCTGATAAATATTTCCTCCGCAGAAGGAGAAAAATATTTCGAACCACTTAGAACCTTTCGAAGCAGCTTGCTTGACATATTAATTCAACAGGCCGCACATGAATATATAGAAAATCACGACGCTATATTAGATGGAAAATATGAAAATGGCAAAGCTCTTCTAGACGGCCCAAGCATTGCAAACACATTGCTTGGGGTTATAAAGAAATATGCGAGAAGCAATTTGTATTCCTCCGCTGTCGTTAGAAACAACGAAATTACTGCGCATAATGTTATCTACACATTGTTAGATATTCATTATAAGCTCATAGTATTATCGGCAGAAGAATTCAATGGCGTTTTGACTGTCAACGCGGATGCGGTAAATGATTTAAAACTCAGCATAGAATTCAGTCTACTGGGTAGATTTCCAAAAAAATATATATCTGCTTACAAGAGATCTGTATATAGTATTCCCAAAGACTTATCGTCGATGGAGAAGTCGGCACTTGAGCTACGATATCGACTGCATTTAATTGTCGACTATATAAGCGGAATGACTGATGAATATGCGTATCGCATGGCGCAATTCATTAATGGCTCTCAGACTAATCTTGGTCTTTTTTAGGCGCATTGCGGATAGGCATTTCAATTGCAAGAAGCGCAGTATGGCAACTTTAATCAGCCGTCGATTTATTCAAAGAGCCTAGCCTTTTACAAGGACTTCCCAAATAGTCAAGCAGCGGTTCTTTGGTTTTGCTCTTTGACAAACGCTATTCCTGCATTCGCGTGATTTGAAGCCGCTGTAAAACTCGGAACAGACTGAAGATTTACAGACAGTCCGCAATCAGCCTGAACTGGCCACTGAGCCCGCAGCCTCAAATGACCGCCCTTGGCCGCATAGCAGTCCAATCGACCGCAACCCCCAAACGCCGCAAAAAGCTCACGATAACCGCAACGCCATCACCCCCGCAACAATGGTCAGTGTGCCCAGCACGCGCCTTTGGGTAAATTTTTCCTTCAACAACCACGCGCCCAACAAGGCCGCG
>JAYVHE010000277.1:0-9261 GCA_043771495.1 Bdellovibrio sp.
TGACCACGACCAAAATTCCGCTTTAGAAGCTCTTCAGATTCTATTAACCGGTAGCGTTACCCATAGCCATGAACATGACGAATCTGAAGACAGCAATCATGAACACCCCCATGAACATCATTACAACGGGGCACTCACGAGTGCGGTATTCATATTGGCCCAGATTGATTTTTCGTTTCCGGTTATAAATTTAGAATGGCCAACCGACGAGCGCCCACTTGCGCTTTATTCCTATTATTCAGAAATTCTTAAACCTCCCATTTTTTCTTAGTACGACTCGTCCAGTTTTTTAAAATAATTAAATACATTCTAACTAAATAATTTTTCGGAGGTTTTAGATGAAACGAATCATCCCGCTTTGGGGATTTATGCTCTCATTTCTAATTCCGGCATTGAGCTTTGCGCACGGTATTTCCGCCGCGGATAAACAAGCCATGCTGGACGGCGGTTACTTAAAATATATCTGGCTCGGGGCGACTCATATGCTCACCGGATACGATCATTTACTTTTTATTTTTGGAGTCATTTTTTTTCTAGCGACTTTTAAAGATATCGTGAAATTTATCAGTGTTTTTACATTAGGACACTGTATCACTTTGATTTTTGCGACCTTCTTTAAGATCACGGCCAATTACTATTTGATTGATGCCGTGATCGCCTTGAGCGTTATATATAAAGGCTTTGAAAATATTGATGGTTTTAAAAAAGTTTTCGATTGGACGCCGCCATCACTTTTAACGATGGTTTTCGCATTCGGACTCATTCACGGCTTTGGACTTTCGACACGTTTGCAACAATTGCCATTGGGCGATGATAACCTGGGAATACTCGGTCGCATTTTATCATTCAATATTGGTGTAGAAGTCGGTCAGATCGCAGCGCTTGCGGCGATGCTCTTTTTCTTGAGCGGATTCAGAAAAACGGCTGGTTGGGCGAAGTTTGCATTTGCTGCTAACTTTGGTTTGATTGCCGGAGGAATTTTCTTGTTCTTCATGCAATTCCACGGATATTGGCACACGTCAGCGCCAGATTCATTTCCATTAAATCAAGACGATCACAAGCACATCCATTTAGATATGAAAACGGAAGAGTTAGATTCATTTCAATAACCAAAAATTAAATAGAAACACAAAAAGGAAACATATGAAAAAATTAATTATAGCACTAGTCCTGTTGGTCTCATCATTCGCGTCAGCGACCGGCGGACATTTTCACCCAAAGAAAGTGGCAAAATGTGAAGGGCTGTGTACCGAAGACCAAATTAAAGCTGCGGTTACAGCTGGTATTGACGAACTCAACACCTGGAAAAAAATTGATGCAAAAATTTGGGGACCAGCAAAAGTAGAAAGCGTAACTCGAAAAGATTTTGAAAAAAAAGACGGCAAAACATTAAAAACGTGGGTTGTAACCCTATTAAATGAAAAGGAAACAGACACGACGAAAAATAAAACTTATTTATTTTTCTTGTTAGATGGATCAATATTTAGAAACAATGACACTGGAGTATTAAAATAATGAAAAACCTTTTAACTGCAATTTTAGTCCTGTTTTCTTCAGCCATCACTTTTGCACAAGACCATGGCCACTCGCACGGAGCAGGAGGCGAAACGGAACACTTGTATCCAATTTTAGGCGTGTTTGCACTTCTCATCGTTGGCGGAGCGTTGTTTTACTTTTTTAATAACAAGAAAAATTAATTGAATTGAGAGGGCTTGTTCTGGCTTATCAATAACGATAGATCTGCTATAGGATCGCAAATCCAATTAAAATTGTGGCTCAATTTGAGATAATTTTTGATTCGATCTCGTCTTTTTATAGTAAATGTCCGAACAGTTGATATTGTCTAAGGCGGCTAACATAAAAAGAAAACTTTACGCATTTTTTAAATTCACGTTAATTGCTGGGGCGCTAGGGATTTATTTCCAAAACTGTTCGGTAAATACTTTGGCGACCTCTGGCAGTAACGAAAGTCCTTCTACGGGAGCAATGGCCACGGCGTCACCCGTCGCTTTACAGAAAAAATTGATCGTTGGGTTTGGAGATAGTTTAACTCGAGGAGCAAACCCTAAAAATCCGTCCAACACAGGTCTAAAAGGATATGTTCCCTTATTACAAAATCAACTCGGAGACGAATTCGAAATATTGAACTGTGGGATCGGCGGTCAAACAACTTTTGACGCCAAGTTAAGATTTTTTGAAATATCACAAGGTCATTTTGCCAATTGCACCTTAGACATTTCTGAGTCAGAAAATACGGCTGCATTTTACGACTACTCGCGCTACGAGGGCCGCAGTCAAGATACGATCATCATTTGGCTTGGAACAAATAATGTTTTGAAAAATGCTCCACAATTTTTAAAATCCTATGCAGATTTACATGCGATGATTTCCACAGCAACTGCTCGTGGTCAAAAAGTGATATTAATGACAATCCCCACTTACTCGACCCCGAATTATGCGCCCTTAAATCAAGCCATCTTTTCAGTCGATTCAAATCGCGTGCAAGTTTATAATTCGTTGATCCATCGATTGTCTGAAGAATTTCCTACCGTAAGTTTTGTAGATATCTATCAGCTCATTTCAGACCAATGGACTTATTATACTTGGGATGGAATCCACATCAGTACAGCTGGTTATGATAGAATAACTAACCTACTTCTTAAAGCGATCAAAGAAAATTTTAAGTCGCCGGTCTATCCCGAATCAAATTCCACCAAAAATTGCCAGCTCGGAACTGGATACAAGGTTCCACACGGTCAAATTTCATGTTCATGTTCCTCAGGAAGCCGCGGCGAAGTTAGTCGTTGTAATAATGGCATCTTCGAAAAAATCGGTGAACTTGGAAAAACCTGCATCAGCTTTTTAGAATCTTTTGCGCTGATCAATTATCATTGTCCAATCAAACGCGTTGATGGAAACACTATATCGTGCGAACACCCCGTCACAAAAGCTCAATTTCCCCAATCCCTTTGTATGGATCAGTAACTCAGAATAAGGTTCTGATTAAGAAGCCTTCGAAAGAAAATCAAAAAAATTGCTGAACACCGAATGAAAAATTCTGGTTATCTTTTTTTATAATTGGAACGGCATAGTCGAATCGAATGGTTAATCTGTAAAAGTACGGCAGAATGATGCGCGCACCGATTCCAAAACTTGCTGCGTGCGCATTTTGAAGCTCGTTCTTTTGCTCATCTAGACCAATCAAATCCAAGAAACTCGAAGACTGAATGACGTATTTTTCTTTCTCCAACAGGTAATAGCGGGATTCTAAATTCAACAGCCAAAACTTTTTGGTTGCAAATCGATTGTCGACAAAACCGCGAATACTTTCAAATCCGCCCAAATAGTTCCAATACTGAATCAGCTCTGTATTGGTTGAGCCCAATTGAAATCGTCCCGCAAAAAGAAAATCATCGGTCAGTTTAAAATAACTCGATTCAAATCGTAGGGATTCAAATCGCGATTGATTATTGGATTGCTCAAAACCCAACTTGTAATTGACTGAGGTCAGCAGCCCAATGGGCGAGTGTCTTTCGATTTTAAGTTTACCGTAATCAATTTGACCGCTCAGAAGATGGACTTCAGTTTCACTTGGAACGGTTTGACCTGAAACTTGGTTTAAGGTTTCAGTTGGAATTCGGTCTGTACTGAAACTGTCGGTTTGAGTTTCAAATCCCACACGTGTTTTCAATAACGAATTCAATTCGTAACCCAAAGCCACGTAGTTTCGGTTAGACTTCTGCAGCAAGGCCTTAATTAATACAGGATCGTTTGTGGTCGGATCGTATTTCAATCGTGTTCGCTGGGTTTTCCAAATTTGCAAATCGGTAAAAAATCGCGACTCAAACCACCGTGGAATCTTATTCCAGAAAACCACAGACGGTGCTCCGGCCAGGGATTCATATTGAGTCCCCAATTCAATTCGACGCCCCCACACGTTGGGGTCGTAAACTCCAACAGTTGTCTGCAAAACTCCGCCGCCCGAGTTAAATTTCAAAATGGGAATTGTCGTCCACTTTTCTTTGAGTTTGATGGCGTTGACTCGGCCATTTTCTGATGTCGTCTGCACATCGTAAAAGAGCCCGGTCGCCAAGACCACCTGTTCGACGTCGTCAGTACGATCTAAGCAATTACAAAGTGCCAGCTCGGTGTAAATAACACTTGGGTCTGTGCGACGCAGTCCTTCTATGGCGATGTCTGAGTTGGCCAAAGCAAAACTTGAAAAATAAAAACATTTTAATAAAATAAGAATTCGAAACATGACAATTCCTTCAGATTTAAGATTTTGAAAAGGCTCTAAATTTTCGTACTTTTGCTAAATTACCGCAGGATTTCATCGAACACCAAATGCGTGTGTTGGATTTTGATTCGTCATAAAATAAATGACTGCATGTTGCGCTTTTACATTTCTTAAGTCGATGTGGATCGCAATCCTTTAGAAAATCGATCGTATTATTGAAAAGTATAACGTCAGAGGCACTTTGCTTCAAAAGTTGATATTCGATTTTAATAGGATTTACTTTTGATCGTGACTGTTGACCGAGCTTCAAATTAAAAAGCATCGTCTGGTTAAGTGGCCAAGTTGAAATCAAGTCCAATTGACTTTTCGGGCGTGAAATCGCCCTGAACAGTTTTCGAAGGTCTTGCCTTCGTGCCAGTAGACACTCATGGTCTTGTCGATTAAATTTAAGTTTATTTTTGAAGACATCGCCAAAGAAGGCCTCGGCTGATTTCGATGAATCAATTTTTTCTTCGACAGAATCAGCATGCTGGACCCTGGTATTAACAAAGTCTAAAATCGGTTTGCCCGAAATTTTAACAAAAAGTGTTTTTTTCACGTAACCAGCTTACAATATTATGGCGGTTACGCAATAAAAACATTTTGTTTTACTTTGTCGGTTTTGATCCGTATTTTAGTTGCTGGGGGTTTTGTGAGTCCACTTTTTATCAAACGGGCAATTCTTGCTGTTTTTGTGGTTATTATTGTTTTTTTTGGGGCTAAGTATTCCAGCTACCTGTCGCTCGAATCATTTCAGAACTACCGGTCGCAATTGCAATTATTTACTCAAGAAAATTATTTCCAATCCATTTTATTGTTTTTTTCATTGTATGTGGTTTCGACAGCGGTCAGCTTACCGGGGGCCACGGTTTTAACCTTGGTCGGCGGCGCACTTTTTGGAATTTATGCGGGATTGATTGTCGTGTCTTTTGCATCGACCGTTGGCGCGACGATCTCGTTTTTATTAAGTCGATTCCTATTCAGAGATTGGATCCGCAACAAATTTCAAAGTGTTTTTCAAAAAATTGACGACGGCTTTAACCGGCAGGGGAATTCTTATTTATTTTCTATGCGGCTTTTACCAATTTTTCCATTTTTTGCCGTCAATGCGTTGATGGGGCTAACACGTATTTCCACTTTTCACTTTTTTGTCGTTAGTCAAATTGGAATGTTGCCCGGTACAATACTGTACGTCTGGGCCGGCACCGAACTGGGCCAAGTCACAACCGTTTCTGGGCTGATCTCACCGCAGATTTTTTTGGCCTTCGCCGTTTTGGCGTTGTTTCCGTATTTAGTTAAGTCGTTGATGAGTAAATATGAGCAAAGAAAAAATTATTCAAAATTTAAGAAACCTTCAGCCTTTGATTACAATCTGGTTGTGATTGGCGCCGGAGCGGCCGGATTAGTGTCGACAGCCATCGCGCGAGCAGTTAAAGCCAAAGTGGCCATTATTGAGAATCACAAAATGGGCGGCGATTGTTTGAACTATGGCTGCGTTCCCAGCAAGGCCCTTATTCATGCCTCGCATAAATTCAATCGCTTTTCAGAAAAAAGCGGTCCACTCACTCGCTCGGAATTCGAAGTGGTTAAGGCTCACATCCAAGGTTCTATTAAAGCCATTGAACCCCACGATTCGATCGATCGCTTCAAAAACTTAGGCGCTGACGTTTATCAAGGAACTGCAAAAATAATTAGTCCTTGGGAAGTGCGTGTTGATGGCGTTGTGCTACGGACCAAGTCCATCATCATCGCCAGTGGAGCTGCCCCCTTTGTTCCCAAAATTCCTGGGTTAGAATTGGTTCGGGCCTTAACAAGCGAGACCATTTGGGATCTAGAACAACTTCCGAAAAAATTAATCGTGATCGGTGGCGGGCCCATTGGCTGTGAAATTTCACAATCGCTAAATAAACTCGGCGTGGACGTTTTGTTGATCGAAAAGTCAAATCGATTGCTGTCGACTGAGTCGGCGTTAGCCTCTGAGACCATTCTTCGACAATTTAAAAATGACGGAATAAAAGTGAGTTTTAACACCGAATTGCAAAGCTTTGTTACTTCAAATATTTGTCGACTACGAAACTCAGATCAAACAATTGTCGATGAGACCTTTGATGCTGTGTTTTTCGCGATTGGTCGAAAACCCAGAGTTGAAAATTTAGGGCTCGAAGAACTTGGAATTTCTACGGCAAAAAATGGAACAGTGGAACACAATGAATTTTTACAGACAAACTTCAAAAATATTTACGTTTGCGGTGATGTCGCGGGACCAATTCAATTGACTCATGTGGCGGGCCATCAAGCCTGGTATGCCGCAGTGAATTCTTTGTTTTCAATGTTCAAAACTTTCAAACAAGATCTACGGGTCATTCCTCGATGTACGTTTACCTACCCAGAAGTTGCATCGGTGGGATTGTCTGAGGCGGAGCTGCAAGCCACCAAGCAGGATTTCGAAATCACACATTATCCATTCACCACTTTTGATCGCGCTGTTTGCGACCAAGCCACGAATGGATTTGTGAGACTGCTCACCGCAAAAAAATCAGACCAAATACTTGGTGTGACCATCGTGGCTCCCCGTGCCGGCGAAATGATTTCTGAATTTACTTTAGCCATGCGCTGGAAACTAGGGCTTAAAAAAATATTGGCCACAGTTCATGCGTATCCGACCTGGTCGGATGCAAATAAATTGGCGGCCCTGGCTTGGCAAAAAAAACATGTTCCAACTCAACTATTGGCCCTATCGGAGAAATTTCATGAATGGAAAAGAACTTAAAATTTATTTTTTGTCTGCATTTTTTACCGTTCCAACAGGCGCACTCGACGGTTGGAAAGAACTGGGATTTAATAAAATCCCCCAAAATACAGTCAGCGTAACAACCAACAAGACAATCAAGATCGATGTGAATCAGTCGGCCTCGCCACTCATTTATAAATTGTCAGATATTAAAAAAGTTTCGGCTCTTTCAGCAAAATGGTCCGCGACTGGCGAATTGGCCAAATTAAATTCGTCCACATTCCCGGAGGATTTTTTAATGCGGATTGGACTGGTGGCCAAAGGAGATCAGCGTCTGAGCTGGTTTCAAAAAAAAATTGCAGCCAATTGGGTTTTAGAATTGTTTAGCCTAGCGCCAGCGAACATCGGGTTAGACAAAATCTACTTTTATAACATCGCTACATCAAAGGAATTAGTTGGTCAAAAACGGCAGCATCCAAAATCCGATCTGATGCTCGAAGAGGTTATCGCTAGTTTTCCCGAAACGAAATCAATCACCCACAAATTGACCAAACCCCTTGATGTCGTGGCGCTGTGGATTTCAGTCGATGGCGACGATACCAAATCAAAATTTAGCACAACGATTGAGGAACTTATTTTAGAAGTTCTGGATTGATGAAAACGTAATGGAACCGTTTACAAATCCATCGTTGGCCTCATTCGTGAGATTTTCTAAAGCTGACCATGATTCGTCACTCATCACAACTTGAAGTTTCTTTTTATTATTGAACCAAGTCCGACTTCTTCAGCTGATGGATTCGGGATGGGTTAAGTCGTTTCTAGCTATTTACAAATTTAATTAATTCTTTAAGATCATCTTTGTCCGCTTTTTTAAGTGCAGCGATATAATCAGATCTTGTTTTGCCTTCAGCTTCGAGCGGAGTATGTGCACCTGAAGTGCCCCAAGTAAATTTATTTTCGCCAAGTTTCTGCAATAGCAAATCCGTCATCAAACGCGCATGGCGACCATTTCCATTTGGAAATACGTGAATTTGCACAAGGCGGTGATGAAATCTAGCCGCGACCTCATCATTGCTGAAAGTTTTGTTTTCGATCCAAAATTGATATTTAATAAAATTAAAATTGCGCCTACGATCAATTTCATATGACTTCCCAGTTTTGTGTTTTACAAAGATTAAAGCAAAATCGTTTCCTTACTTTAATTAGATTTGGTGATATTTCCGGGACAATTCTGCTCAATAGCGCAGTAAATTGGGACATGATTTGTAGTCATGATACAACAACCTTAAGGCTGCTGCTTAGGTAAAGAAATAACGAATCTGGTAAACGGACTTTGCGTATCATATACAAGCGTTCCGTGATGGCGTTGAATTAAACTTCTTGAAATACTTAATCCAAGTCCCGTTCCATATTGGACTCTTTTAGTCGAGAAAAACGGCATAAAAAGTTTTTCAATAACTTCTTTTGGAATGCCTGATCCGCTATCCATTATGGCAATTTCGACTTCGTTACCCTTTTGTGAAACATCGATCCTGATCCATTTTTTTTCTTTATCAGAAATGGCGTCAACGGCGTTGTTAAGTAAATTGACAAGAATTTGCATGATCTCGTGACTTCGACATTCAAAACTAATGGAATGATCATAGTCATTGGTTGAAAATTGAATTCGTCGTGATTGAAATTTATCCGAAAATAAATCTTGCAGATCATTAATCATGGCGTGAATTGAAGTCTTAAAAACCGGATCGTCATGTCCTTCATGCGCTAGCGTCTTCATGCTGTTTATTATTTTTTCAATGCGTTTTGCCGTAACTTCAATGGTATCGACCAATCGACTTAGATTTTCCATATCGACATTGCCGCGCGCGATTAAAGTTTTGATCATTTCACTTCGCCCCAGAATAACTCCAAGCGGATTATTTATTTCATGCGTGATGGTGGCCGACATTTCACCGATGGCCGAAAGTTTAGAACTGGCAATCAACTGCGCCTGTTGACTTTCGATCGTCCGCTGCGCTTGTTTTAAGGCCGTGATATCTTGACGAATGGCCAAGTACTGATGAGGTTTTCCGTCCGAATTAACAAAAGGCACAATGGTCGTTCCGACCCAGTAAAGCCGACCCGATTTGGCTCGGTTGCAAATGTCCCCGCGCCATATTTTTCCCGTAGATATCGTTTGCCACATCAGTTTAAAAAAATCTTTCGGGTGCGTACCCGAATTAATGATCCGATGGTTCTGACCAATCAGCTC
>JAYVHE010000278.1:0-3488 GCA_043771495.1 Bdellovibrio sp.
GTATTGGCGGTTTAAGTTTGAGCTATTTCCTCAAAAATCAGAAACAGCAATTTGCCTTGTTTGAAGCCTCAAGCCGCATTGGCGGGCGCATGTATCGCACCGATTCAACGGAATGGGGCGCCTATGAATTTTCGCAAACCGACGCCAGTTTAAAAAAATTGTTACAAGCTGTGAATTTAAAATCATCGTCTCTAGATAACGAGACCTGGACATTCGAAAATGGCTCGACAGAGTTTCTAAATAGCCTCAAAGAAAAATCTTTTGGATTGCTTGAACACCGCAGTTTAAAACTGCAGCACAAACTGATTCGCATTCGTAAAATGGGCGATGTGTTTCGACTTTATTTCCGAACACCAAATGACGAACTCGATTTAGATTTTTCTCATGTAGTACTTTGTTTGCCGGGCAATCAAATTTTAGATATTGAAGGTATCGAAGAGTTTGCACCTAAGCTCAGTATTATGCAGCCATTAAAGACCGGGCAAGTCGTTCACGCAGTTCGTTTGGTCAAGCCACCGCTCTTTAACCAAAATAATTTCCAGCGAAATAAAGGTGTCTTGGTCACAGAATTTGAAGATGAACGCTTAATGAAAGTTCGTTTTAATAAAAATAAAACTTACTTCACTATTTTGAGTACAGATCGCAAACCACTCAGAGAACTTAACGAAATTCAAAAAATAATTTCTAAAAATTACTCAACTGGGAATGGTCGCAATGAATTAATCACTTCAACGGATTCAGTTTTGGATTGGGGAGTCCGTGAAAATATTAATTCAGGTTATTACCGAATAGATTTTAAATCTGATCTAAGCACTTCGTTTTTTGATGGACGGAGTTCTTTACACCTAATCAGCGACAGTTTTAGTGCTGGCGAAGGCCGAGTTGAAAATGTAATTAAGCTTTCGCAAAAAACGGCCGGGCTTTTGAGTCTGTACAGTTAAATAGCATGTAATATCAGTTACTTAAGACATTGTAGCGTTTATCAATCGAGCTATAGATAAACGCAAAATCCGTGGAGTATGCCGGGGCATTGTGATACGATGTCCTCCATAAATGACAACGGGTGATCTTATGAAATATAAAAATGAAAATTCCAAAGCTGCAGAAATCCTTTCACATGTTCGAGCCTCGCCAACAGTAGAGACTGGCTTAACCGCGGAAGAAAAAGTCGAAAAAATTAAACATCACTTCACTGAAATAATGCAGACATTAGGCCTAGATCTAAATGATGATAGTCTAAAAGACACTCCAAAACGTGTTGCTAAGATGTATGTTAACGAAGTTTTTAGTGGTTTAGATACAAACAATTTTCCGAAGATCACTGTGATCGATAACAAAATGCAATACGACCAAATGGTTTGCGTGCAAAATATTGAAATGATTTCGATGTGCGAACACCATTTTCAGCCCATTGATGGTTTTGCAACAGTAGCCTACATTCCTAATCAAAAGGTCATCGGATTATCAAAATTAAATCGCATCGTTGAATATTTTGGACGTCGTCCACAAGTCCAAGAGCGAATGACTAAGCAGATCGCAGATTGTTTACAGTATTTATTAAATACCGAAGACGTTGCTGTTCACATCAATGCAAAACATTACTGTGTGATCTCTCGCGGGATCCAAGACAAACACAGCACAACGACAACTTCAGATTTACGTGGATCGTTTAAAACGCGCGCTGAAACGCGCACTGAGTTTTTAAGTCAGTGCCGTCTGAATTTTTAGAAACTTATAGCTAAATGTTATAGCTAAATGCCAGATAAACGTCAGCTAAACATATTTTTCTAAAATTTCGCGCGCATTCTTTGAAAGTGTCGATCCTGACAACTTGGACTTCAGCTCAGTTTGAAGTTCCATTCTAATTTTGTCTTTTAATTTTAATGTCAGTTGGAACGCTGATGCTAAGCGGGCGGCCGCTTGTGGATTGATAAGATCAACTTCAGCGAGTTCATTTAAATACCAATTGTAAATTTCGGTATTATTAACATGAAAGCGGCTGATGTTATTTCCAAACGCCCCATGCAAACTGTAAAGATTATTCGGATTTTTTGAATCAAACAGCGGATTACTTTTACATTTTTTAACACGTTCAAACGTATCCGTCGCCGTTGATAAAGCTTGAATTTGAAACCACTTGTTCATAACGACTTTGTCGTCTTTCCACTGAGTTTTAAAATCAGCTAACAATTCGTCGCGCTCAGGTACAATGTGATCGCAAATAAGCGAAAGTGCGGCAATTCGATCTGTCATATTATCTGCAGACTGATATTGTTTTTTAATTAATCCAACCGCGTTTGGATTTTTAGCGGCCGATAAATAACCTAGCAGTATATTTTTCAAGGCTCGATCACCCGAAGAGTTTTTGGGACTATGCGCATAGTAGAGTTCAATGACTGTATTTTGATGGCGAGTCACCACCGCAACAATAATGGCTTGGCGCACTGTCGAAATGTGTTCTGTGTTTAAAGTCTTTTGCTCCTGCGCGAGGCTGACATCATTTGGAATTTGCAACATCAATGCTTTAAATTTGGGGTCAATTTTTATGTCACTCAGAACTGTTTTTAGGGCTTCAATAATTTCGGAGTTTACATCGGGCGCCTTTACAGACTGACCTTGTTCTAATCTTTCGATCAGGCGTAGGCATTCGCCAGTTAATAGTTTAACGCTAGCTTCGCGACGATTGAATTCGTCCGTATCAAACTTCATCAAGTGAATATAGTCTGCATTTGAAGTCGCTGATTTAAATTTTACTGGAGCTGTGAATTCACGATTTAAAGATAAAATAGGTTTCGTTTGAATATTCGGAAACTCAAATTGTTGCTCAACTTCAGTCAATTGCAACAGCGTCTGAGATAATTTTATTTCCTGACCAAGCTGGTCGATCAGGCCAAATTTTAAGGGTATATGAAAGGGCTTATGGTTTTCTTTAAAAGGAATTTGTTTAAGTTTTAAACTATAAACTTTTTTAGTGGCATCGTAATTTTCAATAACTTCAATTGTTGGAGTGCCTTCTTGAGAATACCAGCGCTTAAATTGCGTAAAATCAACTTTGTTAGCTTCGCTAATAGCGGCTGCAAAATCCTCGATAGTGACGGCTTGACCATCGTGACGCTTAAAGTACTCATCCATGCCTTTACGAAAACCTTCGCGGCCAACAAGGCTTTGCATCATGCGAATGACTTCAGAACCCTTTTCATAAATGGTCGATGTATAAAAGTTATCGACAGCTAAGCACGATTCCGGACGAACAGGATGAGAGTTGGGCCCAGAGTCTTCTGGAAATTGGCGCAGACGTAAGGCATCGACATCTTTAATCCTCTGCACTGAGCGAGAATGTAAATCGGAAGAAAATTCTTGATCGCGAAATACCGTCAGTCCTTCTTTTAAAGAAAGCTCAAACCAATTTCTGCATGTGACGCGATTGCCAGTCCAATTATGAAAATACTCGTGTCCGACAACGGCTTCAATCATATCGAAGTCGTTAT
>JAYVHE010000279.1:0-2781 GCA_043771495.1 Bdellovibrio sp.
GCTTGAATAATCTCGTTGGCCATATCACCGCATTTTTTTTCTACACCCCATTTTTAATGTGGCGCGAGTTGCACAATAAACACCATTGTTATCAGGGTAACCTTGATCGGCGTGATCAAAGCCTGGATGTGTGGACGATGACCACCGAAGAATTCAAAAAAACCGCCGCCCTGAAACGCACAGTTTACCGGATTTATCGCCATCAGGTGATTTTGTTTTCGGTTGCGCCGGTGTTTTTATTTCTCTTGATTTTCAGAGTGCCCTTTGAAAGCTTCAGCAAAAAGGCAGTAATTAATATTATTTTTCTGGATCTGGTATTATTGGTATTGATGTTCGGTTTTCCCGGGTTTTTTGTGCAGTTTATCTTTGTGCAGGCGCCTTCGCTGTTGCTCGGTTTTGGCATGGCCTCCTACCTTTTCTATATTCAGCACCAGTTCGAAGGCACACTTTGGCTGCGCGATGACGATTTTAAAAATAGTCTGATAGCAGAGCACGGCAGTTCGTATTTTAAACTGCCGCCCTTTCTGAACTGGGTTTACGGGAATATCGGTTATCATCATTTGCACCACTTTGACGTAAAAATTCCGATGTACAATTTGCCGCAGGCACAGGTGCAATACGGGGTTGAGCCAACGGCCGTCACACTCAAAAATTCACTTAAATGCCTGAAACTCAGACTGTGGGACGAAAGTTCGCGGAAAATGGTCGGCTTTCCGTAAGTTTCAGAATTAAACCGGATAATTCCATATTCCAGATTTTCGGAACTACATTCCTGTTTTTAGGAAATCCGATTATTGAATCGAACACTATGCTTTTCTATTTTCTAATGGTTTCTAAACTATTACAGCCATTTAGCGCAGATTAACTCTGTCGGCTGCAGTTCGAATTAAAATGGCACACACCTTGCGTTGGTAGGCTTGAAACGAAGGGAAGTCGGTTGGTTATGCTTCGAAAAATTGTTAAGTCTGTATTGATCTTTATATTTGCTATAAACGGAGTGCTTCATGTGCTCTATCTGGCGCCGATTAACCCCGCAACTACATTATATACAAAGACAGTAGAGCGCTACATGAGCTATTTTTTTACTCAGAACTGGCATTTGTTTGCGCCGGAGCCGGCTGTTGCCGCACTCAACATCAATTATCGTTGTCAGTCGGGTGACCCTTGGAAAACCCTTTTAGAACCCATGTTTAAAGAGCACAAAAAATCTTTAATAACGTCTTTAGGTAAGCAAACCTATGTGTATCAGCACCTGTCACGTGAAATTTATAACACGGAAATTAAAAAACGAAATCCGGAAAATTTGGCGGAATTTAAAATTTTATCCAATATTATTGAGGAGTCGTGCCAAAAACTAAGCGGCGGTTCTTTAAACCTAAAATTCAATGCTGAATTTAATATTGAAAGAGCTTTTACGAAGAATTTTTCAGAACGCAAAAAAACAACAATCGCAAAAAACTCAACACCACAGTTTAACTACTTAACAAACACAGGCGGCGGAAAATGGAACTCTATCAATCAATAAAACGCTGGTCTGATAATTTAGATCAGCGCATCAGTCACCGAGAAGCTTTAACAAAAGCACGACAACTCTACTTCGCGTGGATATTTGCCAATTATCTGATTTTATCAAGCAAGGCCTCATTTTTCTATTCAATGGAAAGTTACATTCCCAAAAGAACCGTCGGTGAATTCTCGGGACTACAAACCATTTTGAATCTGTTGAACTTTCAGAATTTAAATTTCTTGTATTCGACATTTTTGGTGTTGATACTCGGGGTATCATTGGTAGGCATTTGGGGCCGTTATCAAAGAATATCTTCTTTGTTGGTGTATGTATTAATGCTAAATCTTGATAATAAAGCGTATGTCATTTTAGATGGCGGTAACAATCTGGTCCACTTGATCGGGTTTTATTTAATTTTTATCGATACCAAAAATAAAAAAAATTCAACATCGATGGTTTTAACGAATCTTTCATCATTGATGATTAAATGCCAGATTTGCTTTGTTTATGCCACCGCGGGACTGTTAAAAGTGATGGGTCCCTTGTGGAACAAAGGCATTGCGCTGTACTATACGATGGGTGTACCAGAGTTCGGCAACCAAGAGATTTTTAATTTTTTATCTAGCTACCCCGCCATCGTCGCGCTATTGACGTTGGGAACAGTTGCTTTTCAGATTTCATTTCCCTATTTAATCTGGAATAAAAAACTAAAACCCCTGATGGTTTTAATCGGAAGTTCGTTGCACTTATCAATAGCAATTGGCATGGGCTTGTTTATGTTCGGTTTGGCCATGTGCATGAGTTACAGTTTTTTTAATACCGACGAACTTGAGGGAGCTAAATCATGAGAACAGTTATTCAATTTTTGAAAAACCTGAAAATTTTTAAGAAACAGAAAATGACGCCCTTTAATATTTTAAATCATATATTTACATGGACATTGCTCGGCTTGCTTTACATTTCATGCGTGAAACAACCGAATGGGAGTCGCAATGAAACTGACTTTGTAGCGTCTGTGCAAAACCATTGGACGGATCTTCGAAAAAATCATTTTCTATCCGGCAGCATAATTATTAAAAAAAATGCCCAAATTTTGTTCTCTGACGGCGATCTTGATGAGAAATTTTTAATCGGCAGCGTTTCAAAATCTTTTGTCGGATATTATTTTTTCACAAATCAAGACAAAATTTTACTAGACACAAAAGTTTGTGTTTACATAAAAACATTTTGTGCGGGGTCGTTTGCAAAAGTTTCGGTAGGCAGTTTGCTTCAGC
>JAYVHE010000280.1:0-3339 GCA_043771495.1 Bdellovibrio sp.
GGCTTGCTTTTTTGGCAATTGCAAAAGTTTGCGGGCTTGGTCTTTTAAAGTGACGTCGCTCTCTTCGGCTAAGGTCGTTGAAAAATCAATTCTAAATGACGACCAGACAAAAAGCACAATCGCAATACTTACTGCGATTGTCGTGACTTTACCCCATTCTTGCCAGAAAACTTTAATCTGATTATTGTCGCCACTAAAATCTCCACGAATCAGCTGTAAAGCAGGATTACGTGGTTTTTTTAATCCTTCGATAGCTAGGGCTATTGCTGGTGCACAGACCGCATCGACCAGCGACGGATTTACATCGCTTTGCACTTGCGTTTGGCTACTCATAAAGTTGGGCGCAAGTTCTGCGGGGTTACAGGCAATTTCTAAATGCTGAGTTAAATACGGAGCAATGTTTCGTAATCGGCTAAACCCGCCCGATAAAAATATAGTTGTAATATGACCTTTAAAACTACTTTCTAATTCCAGAAAAGTAATTTGCAATTCGCGAACCAGTTCGCGAATAGGTTTTTCGATGGTTGTCGATAAATTCTGTGTATCAAAGTCGACGCCTTGGCGGCTTAATAAAACTTCGGCTTGGGTTTGTAACATTTTTTGGGCTTCGCCGTAGGGAAGCTGAAATTTACGAATTAATTCTTGGATGACCGTGTCGGCTCCCCAAATTGCACTTCGTACAAAAACCAAACGTTGATTTGAAAACGCAGTGACCAACGTGCGTTTGTGGCCAAAATGAATAATCATCTCGACATTTTTTTTCATTTCGATTTCTGGCGCGCCTCCAGAAAGTTCAAAATCACTGGAGCTTAAATTTAATTGTGGGGGAGCTTGTTGCCAGTTTTCAATCAGGTTCGCAAACGCAATACCCTCAACAGAAATGCAGTGCAGTTCAATTCCAAAATCTTTGGCTAAGTTCAAACATTTTTCAATGTGAGTTTTTTGAACGGCCACAGCCATAACCAATGCCGTGTTGCCTTCGGTTGAAATAACTTTAAAATCAAAAATGCAATTATCGGGATCAAACGGAATGTCGTCTTCCATTTCAAAAGGTAAACTTTTTGAAATTTTTAAGCGATCTGTAAATGGGAATGTTTTAGTGCGAATCGTGACACGATCTTGGCGAATGCCCATAACAAAACGAGCCGGGCTTGAATCTTTTGTGCGTTCACTTTGGATCAGGTAATTACGAACAAATTCAATGGCTTCAATTTCGCGATCGTGGTCAGTGGCCAAAGGCGATAATTTTTTTTCAGAAACGGATTGAACAACGATATTTTTTTTGTGTTCAATAATATCGACAACTTTAATTGAGTTTTCACCGATATCAATCGCAATAGATCGCAACGCTCACTCCTTGAATTGGGCCAAATGCGACGGCCGGAAGGCCGTGCCAGGCATTCAATTCTCCTGGTAGTATACGATGCGTGGGCGTCCCTTGGGAAGAGGTTCTTGTGGTGGCGCTACAGCCGTTGGTCCAGTTTGCGGAGGGTTTTGCCCGGGTTGAACTGGAGGTAGGTTCGCCTTATTTTCTTCTTTTAAAAAACTTTTAATTTGATTGGCCGCACGATTAGAATCCATGATGACAACAGTGATTACTGATTTAACGGCACCGGGTAAAGAACTTGAACGTCCTTCAGCACGAATGCGAAAACTTGTGACCTTGTCGCAGAGGAATGGAATTTTATCAAACTCTTCGTCTTTAACTCGAGAGCCTCGTGAAACTACAAAGCTTTTAAAATCTTCACGACACGCTTTGGCGTCGCCCTTGAAGGGCCCACCTTTATCGGGGTCGGAGCGACGCTCCAGAGCTTCTTTAATGGCTTCGTTGGTGATTCCAGAATCTAACGATTTCAAAACTTTTTCATTGGCTGTATTCGGATTGATGGCCTTCATTCCATAAATCGTAATTTGCGGAGCTAAAAGCTGATAGAATTCTTCCGTCATGCCGGGGACTAAACGCAATTCGTCGATGGTACGAAACCCACGATTCGGTGGGTAACCTTCGCCTAACGATCTAAACGGGTCGCGTTTGTCGCCACCGTTTTCGCTGGTGTTTTTTTCGCTCATCCAATCTTGAATGCGATTAACTAATTCTTCAAACCTAAAATTTTGATGATTTTGCCGAAAGTCTTCGTCGGATTCAATCTTGCTTTGAAAAACGGTGAGGAGTTGTCGTTTCGAAACCTCGCGCAGGCTTTTAGATGGCGAAGCTAAATCGTTAATGTCAAACTTTGAACCTTCATCCATAATTTGTTGAATGAAAGCTCCATCAAAAAGAGCTTCCTCTGTGGTCTCTTCCATTTCTTCTTGGGCTAAACCAGTCGAGAGCGCACCGATCGGAAGTGGCCACTCGAGTGGAAATTGCCACAATTGATCGAGCTGAGTTTTAAAGCCATCGGGGAGCGGCAGTTTAGATGCTTGCTGAAATATTTTAACGCGTAACAAAGCGATTTCTAAACTGTTTTTTGCCGCGTAATACGCTTTTAATTTTTTCAGATCCTGGGTATTAACCACATACTCTATGGCTGAATCTTTTGCGATTTCAGCTGCGATAAAGACCATCAACAAAAGAGACGTCATCGCCAAAAGGAGTGCGACTCCGCGACGACTGAACGCTGGATTTAGTGGGTTGTGGTTCAGCCGACTTTTTACAGATTTAAAAAAAGCAATTAACTGACTATGGCCCAGGAGCGCCTCCGGGCGAAGCTGATTTTTGTTTTATGTTGTTGGGAAAATGCAGTGGAACAATGGTTTGCATCGAGTATTTGCGTTTTTTGCCATCGAGTTCTGTTTCGATCGCCAAATTGACTTCAACGGCCTCTGGAAATTGCCCGTTGGTTGTATTGTCGACTCCGCCTTTGGTTTTCCAATCGGATTTCCATTCGGTTTTACCTTCGCCTAAATATTTTAAAGTAAATTCAGAAACATTCTCTAAAATGGGTGTTTCCATTCCACCTTCAGTGACATCGGCGTCCAAAATCTTTTGCGAACGACGAAATAAACAGGTTGAGGATTCTTCTTTGCGGCTTAATGAAGTACAGCGCTTTGCTAAATATCCAACTTCCATAAAATCGGCGGTCAGTTCTCCGGTGAGCAGTCGCGCTTGGTTCATGGTTACAAAATTTATTTTATCGGCTTCGCCCATAAATTCTGTGCGTGGATCTTCGCGTTTGTTTTCGCGCTTAGGACCAGTTTGATTTTGCTGAGGATCAAATGGATATTGTCCCTGCGGCTGCCCCGTCCCACCGGCACCGGGTGCTTTTGCGGCGTCGGGCTTCATGGCTTGATCGTAAATTTCTTTTTCAAAATCATAGTGATGGTAAGCCAAGTTAATGT
>JAYVHE010000281.1:0-14544 GCA_043771495.1 Bdellovibrio sp.
TATGGGTTTTAAAGATGATATGAAATACATCTTGGGCCGCATCGAACGCGAGCGTCAATTTTTAGTTTTCAGTGCGACCTTAAATTTTGACGTTTTAAATACCGCTTATCAGTTTGGTGCCGAGCCAGTTGAAATCAACGTCAGTCGTGATCAGTCTAAGGCCGAAAATGTTAAAGACGCCATTTTACATATTGGCGACAATGAAAAACCACGATTTTTAATTTCGATAATAAATAGAGAAAAACCGAAACAAACCATCGTCTTCACAAACTTTAAAAGTAACGTGGACCGAGTGGCGCAATTTTTATCGGCTAACGGAATCCCAGCCATGGGAATTTCTAGTTTGATGAGCCAGTCTCAGCGGACTCGAGTGATCGAGCAGTTTAAAGGGACCAACGACCAAAATGTTTTAGTCGCTACTGATGTGGCTGCGCGCGGATTAGATATTTTGGGTGTTGATTTAGTTGTAAATTTTGAAATGCCTCAGGACGCTGAATCTTACGTGCATCGCATTGGTCGTACGGGCCGAGCTGGTGCTGAAGGAAAAGCGTTTTCATTAATTAGTGATCGCGATGTTGAGTCATTATCGCGCGTTGAAGACTACACAAAAAAGAAAATCGACGTCGGTTTTTTTGAAGAGGCTGATTTGATTAAAGATTTTAAACCATTGCATGAAGCATCTCCTTTCCGTGATCGTGATAGCCGCGGACCTCGTCGTGATGGTCAAGGCTCTGGCGGACGCGGTCGTGATGGCGGCGGACGCGGACCTCGGCCTCAACAAGGCGCAGGTCATCCCCCAAGAAAACCGTATGTACCTGGTGCAGGAAAACCTCAAGGTCAGCAACAGGCAGGCGCGGCGGCGACAACAAGCCCGCAGCAAGCTAAGGGACCACAACAGCAGGGCGATTATAAAAACAAGAATGCTCAGCATGCTTCCGGCGGCGGCCACGGCAAAAAACCTTTTAACAAAGGTAATAAACCTAATAATAAATTCACACGTCCAAATGGTAAAGAGGCCTCATCGCAAGAAAACGGCAATCAATACCGCAAGAATAGCTTCAGAAAACCACAGGGTGCAAAAACTGCAAATGCACCAAGATCATCGCAAGCGCCTGCTGGGATCGTTTCTAAGGTGACTTCATTCTTTAAAAAATTATTGGGCTAATAATCTAGTTTTTCAGACCGTATAATTGGTATACGGCTAAAAGTTAACTGTCGTAAAATTCCTTTTTCAGATCTATAAACAACGCCTATGAAAACAACGTCGTTACTAGCTTTTATTTTTAGTGTTCAGTTATTTCCAGGTTTTCTAATGGCCGCAGATGAATATAAAGGTTCAAGCTTCTCTGAAGTTTGGAATATTATAAATGATGTTGGCTTTACTCCAAAGTCGGCCATTGAAAAAGAAGAACTCGCGGTTTATACGGAGTTTTTGCCGCAATACCCAGTCAGCATGACCAGCATTTTTGCTAATGGCAGCGCTCAGTTAGAGCGAGACTCGCTAAGAACTGTCAGCGAGCGCTTTGATTATTACGATCGTTTAGAAAAAAAATTGCATCCTAATGGCGTTTGCGTTTCTGGTGAATGGATTATTAAAAAGAAAACACCGTACACAGGATTATTTGCAACAGCGAGCAAAGGATTATTTATTGGCCGAATTTCTGTGGCGATGGAAGACACCAGTTTTGATGATCAACGTGGGTTTGGATTTGCTGGAAAAGTTTTTCCAACGATGGATCCCAATGAAGTTGTTAAAACTGGAAACTTTTTTACAATCGATGTTTTACTGGGAACCATGTTGGACCGTGTGTTGGACGCAAAAACCACAAATGAGCCAGAGACCGGTTTTAAATTAGGCCTTATTGCATTGGGATTAAGAATCGCAGCAGCGTTAAGTTCTGCAGATAACAATCCTTCGTTTCGTCCGCTGACTCAAGTGGCCGAAATTAATGTCGGCCCAGAGGAAGAGGTTGTACAACCACGCTGGATTCGACTTGCTGCTAGTGGAAATTCAAAACGTAATGACGAACCTGATTTCCGTAACGAAATCATTCAAGCCATAGATGACAATAAAACTTTAAAATACTTTATCGAAGTTTCAGATACCACAAAAGATCGCGATGCGACCTCGGGTTGGACTCGAATTGGTGAAATTAATTTAGACTCAGCCGTTATTAGTTATGGCTGTGATCGCCGGTTGCATTTTGCACATCCAAAACTAGATTAAAATTGTTCGATTTTTTGAAAAAAAAAGAGCGGGTTGACCCGCTCTTTTTAAAACGTAATTTCTATTACATCTAATTACTGATTATAAAAATTATTAAGATTTTTTTGCTGAGATGATTTTAGCGCTGTTAATTCAGATGAAGTTAAACGGCGTGGTTGTAAATTTTCAACCCAGTCTGGAGCCCAGAAACGGTAGTAGTTGCCCGGAGACGCTTCGTTATTGCCGCGAGCTGCGCGATCGCCCGAAGTTCCCATCCACCAACGTGTGTGGTAAGGCATATCGATACGTGGAATAACAGCTAATTCGCCATTGTAAGAACCATTTTTCTTAGTTCCCAAAGCCTTTGCAATTTGATCAGCAGCTGCATTCCAGTCGGCACCGATTTCGATCGCTTTTAATTTCATGGCCTTGGCCGCCGCTACAGCTGCAGGTCCAAAAGCAACGACAGTGTTCATTCCCGGAGACGATTTTTTAACTTCGGCATAGATTTTAGCATAGTGATCTACCATCGCTTTTGATGTAGCCCCTTTTACTAAAGTCGCCGTTGGGTTACCCATTGTATCAACTGGGAAAGTTCTTAAGATAAAATAATCTGTTCCTGCACCTGCGACAGCAAACATTTTATTTAATTTTTGTCCTTCTGTTCCCGTTAAAGCACGCGTTGAAAACAAATCGTCTTGCGACGTTTGATCCGCTAAAACAAAAACTTTAGCGTTTGCAATACGACCGCGATAAGTTCCCGTGTAACCAAATGATTCGTGACCCATGTTTTTAACGCCAACGTCAGCCATATTTGGCCAGCTGACTAATAACGTCGCTAAATTACAGATCTGCATTGTGTTTGCGTTGTACATTCCACAAGGTCCGTAATCGTAATCTGCTGTGCGCGGTGATTCATAGGCTAACTCGTTGTCAGCCATTTCTTTTGGTCCGATACCGTCAGCGCGCATTTCAGTGGGCTGATCTTTTGGTTTTTTAAAGTAAGATTCTTTGTCGTTGTAAACACCATCATCAGAGAAAACTTGGATCGATTCAGAACCCCAACGATTAGACGTTGTGCCTTCGGCGCCCATTCTCCAGTTTGTGTTGAATGCAAAATCGCGAAATGGAATTGCGCCGTGACCATATTTAAATGGCGAATTCATTTGTTTAATCAAATCAGTTTCGCTTAATTTTTCGTCGATATCTTTAACTAACCATTTTGGATTTTTTGATTTGAAAGCCGCAACACGCGATGCAGAAATAGAAAATTGCGCTTTAATATGCTCAAGCTGATCGGCTCCACCCAGATTTGGATTTGCTCCACCTGGATGCGGTACACCGATGGCTAAGATATCATTTTTAATATCGATACCTTTATTGGTTTTGAACCAAGCTTTCATTCCAGATGTATTACAATATTTTAATTCTGAATTTGGGCTACATTCGCCACCACGTGCATTAATCCATGATGATAAAGAGGCTTTACCGCCGGCGCCGATTCCCATGAACAACGCAGCAGTTTCATTATTTGTTTCTAACATATAATCAAATAAGCTGTGACGATATTCAACAATTGGTGAACCCTTACCTTGTTCGATCCATTTAAAATTTGGATCGTCTTCAAGTTGTCCGTTGATGGTGTACACGAACGTATTCATAAATAAATAGCTTCGGTGAATACCCATGTGATTTAAAAACTTTTGAACGCGAGTTCCAGTTGATCCAGTGAAGGCGCGATTAGAAACGTTTTCATCTTGTGCGCCTTCTTGTCCAACAACAAATGCCTTAACACTTTGTGGAGTTAAGCGGCCGCGATACCACATTGGTCCCATTTGCCAACGGAACTTTTCTTCGAACATTGGTTTTCCGCCGATCGCTTCTAAACCAATCGAACGGTAATTTGGAACTGCACCGTATAGATCAAACCATTTAGATTCTTTTGGTGCACCAGAATCATATTCTGCTGGTGAACCACGATCACCATATTTGGTACTCGCCTTAATAGCTGCTGGTGAACGGTCATCAGCATGCGTTCCTGTATGTGAGCAACCTGCAGTTGTAATTAACCCTGCAATGATTGCAACTAAAAATGAAATACTCCACCATGTCCCTGGTTTCGTCATAGGCACTCCTTCGCTGTTAGCTTTTTCGTTACTGGATTAGAATAAATGAATTTTGGTGGTGTCAAAAGTCTTAATTTTAGAGGTGATTTCTAGGATTCATTACATCGAATCCTAGAAAATGACGCAAGACCATGGTCGAGTTCACTAACGGAATCTTAAATTATTTAACAGGCTGTCTGTTAGACAGTAAATCAGTTAAACCAAAATTTAAATTCTCAAAGCGTTCTGCATCGAGGGCTAAATCAATTTGGCCGCGATTGGCTGGATTAAATTGTGTATCAAATAGCTGATTAATTTTTGATTGATAAAGTTTGTCAGCACACGTGATGTGTCCATCCATAACATGGACCAGTGGAGTCAACGTCGCAATAGTACCTTGCAAGCTAAATCCTAAATTAATAACAACCTGGCCCTTTAGTTTAGCGCATGCTGGTGTTTGTTGCGCCAAGATAGGCTCAACTTTATCTCCAACTTGGACTAATTTTTTAGATCCAATCACGAGCTTTCCGCCAATGATAACTAACTTAATGTTGCTACTATCTGAATTGACGATTGTAGAATATGGATTTTCTTTCGCAGATCCAAGTGGTACAGCCACGATGTCGGCTAAATAACCGGCCTCAATTAAACCAATTTTCTTTTCAAGTTTTAAAGCATTTGCTGCATTGATCGTTAACATGTCATGAAAGTCTTTATCACTGAATATCATGCCTTGACCGCTGGCGTTTAAATAACGTTTTGCGATTTTAACTTCGTCTAATAAAGTTTTTGATCCAGATGGAGCCCAGTCAGAACCTAATGAAATATTGATTCCTGCTTTTTTTGCTGAAGCTACATCAGTTGTTTCACCGTAAAGAAGTAAATTTGAAAACGGTGACCATACTAAATTGACGTCCGTCTTTTTGGCTTCGATCCAATCGTCAGCATCCAGACCAATTCCGTGAATCATAACCATGCCCGGCTGAGCAAACCCCATAGCTTGCGCCATTTTAAATTCTGATTTAGAAAATGGATCAGCCGATTTTCCTTCCGCTAAGTGAGTAATGTAGGCGCGATTTTTACCGTTACCTTCTGGATTTACGGTCACCATGTTTTGGAACGTTTCGCGTAAACCTTTTAGTTTTGAGAAAATTTCGACCAAATTAGTTAGTTCAGTTGGCTTAAACCGTTTCGAAAATGGTTCACTGTCTTTAACGTCTTGTGGAACTTGCGAGTAGGCTTCATCGATATCTGCGCCTGTTGACTTCATGATTGGAAGTAAATGATTCTGCATCATTAGACCATGAACAGGATTAATAACTTCAAATGATACACGGGCATCTGTCGTTACGTCGAAGTCCGCTTTGTTCTCGACATTTCTAATCAAGTGACCAAAAGCACAGGCGTTGTTTCCGGTTCCGCCGATGCCTTGGATCGTCGTAACTCCACCTAAAAGCGCTTTCATTTCAGCGTACTGAATTATTTTACAAAAATTAGATTCGATCCCAAAAGATTTCGCTCCAGCTTTAATAGTTGTAACCTGCCCGCGAACATTTTTTTCGTAATCGTCATTGTCGCGCCAAGCAAAGCGATTGTGAAACTGACCCTCGGCGCCCTTCCAAAGTGGAATCACGGCGTGATCCAAGTGATTATGCATATCGATAAACCCAGGGCTTAATAATAATTTGGCCCCCGCAGATTTTTCAGTAATTTTAATGGCGCCCGCAGGAATTTGATCAGCAGTTAATTGTTCATCCGACAACGTTTCGATAACTCCATTGTTAATGACCATGTAAACGCGTTTTGTTGTAGATTGTGGAGTCGGCACATAACCTTCTAAGTATATAGCTTTAAGAGGTTGAGCTACGGCCACAGGTGCGACTGCGGAAGGCTTAGTTGCGGTCGTCTGAGCTAACGCAAACTGGGGGATTGCTAAAGTTAGGGCCATAGATTTTGCGATGAATTGAGATAATGTTTTTTTCATGCAATTCACTCAGCTAAATTCGGGCCGATTGAAGAAGGGTTTTATGCAATTTGAAAATAATAGCTGTCAAATGTTTTTACAGCGGCCGCTATTTGGCTCACATTTTAAGGGATTACAAAGTATAAAAGTCTAAATTTTGGATGTACCCAAAGGCGTCCATGAAAGCTTCAAATTCCCGGGCTAATGTATCCACGTCTTTAATTTTTCCTTTTTCTACGAAATCATATTTTCTTTTTAATTCTATCATGAGGCGATCATCAATCGTAGTAATTTTATAATTGTGACCTTCAAAATCTGCATGTAACTGAGCTATTCCGCCCAGCATATAGAATGAGGTGCGGGGCATTGCAAATTTCCGCGTTTGTGTATTAAAACTATTTAGAAACTCAATGCAAAGATCGCGACTTCCTCGCCAGTTCTTACTACAAAGAAATTCATTCACAAGATGCCGATATGTTGAGAATTTAACTCGTCCACTAGTGATTAAATTTTTGTAACTATGAACTGCACCTAAAATGGAATATGCCATTCCACGATGACAGCGATCCATAGCGTTTTTCATACCCTTACAAAAGAATTTAAAAAAGTTAAGCGAGTTGACTTCGAATCGGCCCCAATGACCAGTGTAAGGTGCATTTTGAACAACCATTCTTAAACAAGCTCCTCCGGTGCAAGGAACACCCAGATTTGAATCAGGAAATTGAACAGTTTTATGGTCTACATCGTAAAAAATTCCTTGAGGCCCAATGCGTTCGACGATGGAGCCGGTAAAGGAACCTGCAACCGGGATTCCCCATACTTCTGACAATCGAGGAGCTAGTATCCAGCCTGAGTTACAACCAAACATAATGGCGTAAGCGTCGTTTGTGAAATTGTCCTTTAATTTTTGAGCGTATTCAAAGTGTGGAGCGATGGCACCGAAGTGATATTCTGGAGATAGCAATGCGCCATTATGAATATTTGAATGACTAAAAATTTGTACCGACGCAATTTGCGGGAAATTATTCATATAGTCGACCATCGAGACCGCAGAGATTTGTTGCATATGGCGTTCACGACTTTGACTATAATAGACGATCTGCAATTGCGTCCAAGGTGCAGAATCCTCAGGATCTACAAAATTAGATATAAAAATAACTTGATCGTGCGGAAACATTTTTTTCAAGTAAAGCGCCTTGGTTAAAGCGGCTTCTTGAGTTTTAACCAGTAATTCTTTGCCGATTCCGGCCACAACAAAATGGGTTCGACGTTTTATATCTAAAGCGCTTCGACCATCTTGATAAATAGCCGCATACATTGCGTTACTTTGAATGCTCTGAAGCAACACAGAAAAAAACAGGGCCCATAATATTTTCATTTGAGCCTGGAGTATAGTCTAAGGTGGTTGCAATTGAAATTGTCCGAATCCTTGACAGTAATAATTATAAAAAGAAGCAAACTCATTTTGGATTAAACCCCATGGGCTGGCGCCCCGAGAAAGAAATAAACGTTGAGTGTTCGAAATCAAAAGCTAACGACAGAGTGTAAGAAACATCTACAGCGTCTTCAGACTGAATGAACCCAATAGATTTAAACGGCTTCGCTACCACAGAATTATTTTTTGAATGAATAAATCCGATGGGAGCCTTTTCGGCAACTTCAGGATGATCCGTTGAATTTTGATGTTGATCGACATTTCGACCGTAGGGTTCGCTTTGCAAATTGTTTTGGTTGAAGCCAATCGTTTTGTGCGCAGGTTCAACGTCGCGTGATGGTGTCGGGTGTAAAAAACCAATTGGTGCAGTTGGCTGCTCCATCTGGGCCTGGGTAAATAAGGCGTTGTTCAATTCGACACGTGAGCGAATAATCGCTCCAACCAGCTGGCTGGGTAGGCCCTGCTTATCGAATACCTTGAGTACGTTTTTAATTAATTTATTTTGAAATTTTTTGTCAGCTGCAGAGGCAAAAAGAGACTCTTTTGATAAAATGGCTTCGAAAATTTCTAGTGCTCGATTATTCAGATCAACAATGTTTAGAATAATTAGATTTTTTTCTAGATTGGAACTGACAGAACTAAGTTGATTGTAGTTTTGGCTCAGCTGATTGTCTAAGTCTGAAGTGGCGATTTTAATCCTGCTAGAAAATGCTAAATGTTGGGGCGTCTTCGATTTTTTTTCTGAAAACAGCGCAATACATTGTTGAGCATTCGCCTGACCGTGCGAAAAAATAACAAACATAAAACAGAGTAAATCCATTCTATTAAATTGTTTTTTCATAACAACCCACCTCTGAGAAATTTGAGAAAATTTTTTAGTTCGTCTTCGTTGATGAAACATAGCCCGAATAAGATGAAACGTGTAAATTAGGAATTCTTATAGTTGAAATCGATGACGTGCAATCGAACCTACGGGTTGAAATTGAAACTGTCCAATTACTTTACGGTAAGAATTCTTCGAGTGTCTATCTTTTTGATGTCATCTTGTTACAACTCATGTTTTGAAAAGGTTCTTTAAAACGATTACAAATAGCAAAATTGATTTCTATTTCGAAACTAAAACAAGGAGTCTTATATGACAACAACGAATAAATCCGTGAATTATTTAAAAAATAACCTAGCTTTCATGTCGATTTGCATGACGAGTACCTTTTCATTTGCTGATTCAACAGGTCTAAATAAAATCGATGCTGATCATCGTTCAATAAACGTATGGAAAATTTATGAAATTTAAACTAATGCTATCGACGTTTTTATTGAGCCCATTTTTTCAATCTGCATATGCTGGTGCCGAACAACTAAAACTGAAACCATTCGCTTGCACTTCCGCCAAAGCGGGACGTTTAGTGACCACGTTGAGTTCCAGAAGTTACATTGATAGTGTGACTGGTCAGAGCAATGAAATTCCAGTTATTAATGCGTGGATCGAAGGATTAGAAAGCAATAAGCTTTTTACTGACGTGCGTTTTACATCGAAAAATAATAAATTTTACGCGCGCGCAAAATTTTTTGAACGTAGGGCAACAGTTTCGATCGAACCAAATAAAAATCTTGTAATAATTAGGTACAACGGAAAGGATTTTAAATATGAGGATTCTTTCTGCCTTGCTATGACGGCCGAATAATTTGAGTGGATTACAAAAAAAATAATCAAGCTTTCGCGCTGTCGAAATTGTAGACAGCGTCGTGTTACAAACGAGTTATATAAAAAATTCAAAAATATTTTATGATTCAACTCACGTTAAAGAAAAGTAACCTAAACCATAAAGGAGTTCCCGTGAACTTGAATACTAAAAATGTGAAGAATATTTTAATAGCTGCAGTAACGATGTTAGTTGCAACATTTGGAAATGCGGCCCCGATGACTGACCGTTTGCTTTGTCATGATGCCAACTTAACTGGTGAAGCCAGTGTTATTGTTTCAATCCAAGTCGGAATCGGTCCGGTCTTTAAGGACGAGCAAAGTGAATTTAGAAAACTGGCATTAGGTCAGCGAATCACCATTGGCCGTTTTCCTGGCCATACACAAAACGTGAAAGCATTTATTGCGAAAAATATTAATCCAAATATTCAAATGGAATTTGGCTTGTTAGAGGATTCACAAATGGGCGGAGATGGAATGTCGCCGGTACAAGCCAAGTATAATTTATCTAAAGATGGATCTAGCACGGTAAACTTTAACCTTTACGAGGCAGACAAAACTTTAGTAGCGAGTTTAATCCAGCGCACAGGTGGACGAACTCTGCCAAATCTATTGAAATGTGAAATCGTCAATTTTTAAAATTTATTGTTACCCCCACCCCACCCCACCCCCGACCCCACCACCAAGGCCGAGCCAAAAGCTCGGCCTTTTTTTTCGTCTCAATTTGAGAATATCCGCTCTGAGTTTTTGGGCTCTGCGTTTATCAGAATGTGACACATTTTGTTAGGACTAAAGTTTAGGTCAATAAAGCTTGGTCTTCATAAGTCGCAAATTCGAACGATTTAAATTCAAATTTTAGTGGTGCGACTTTACTTTTTTATTTAAGGACAAATAAAAAAGTCCATCTATAAGCAATCCTTTGGTTTAATTTTTTTACTAGAAAAAGTTAACAAAAAGGAGCCACGGATGGACTTTAAAAATTTGATCATTGAATGTTTAGGTTTGCAAGATGTAGTTATTGAAAAATACGATGCGGATCGCAAAAATTTAAAGTTAACCCTAACTGTAAGACAGCAAAAAGAAAGTTGCAGATGCCATCACTGTAGTAGCCCGTTGCAATATGTTCGGGAATGGAAAGAGCGAAAGATCAGGGGTCCAGCACTAGGAGCATTTTTGTATGTAGAAATCATTTTATGGCAACTACGAGCAACTTGTTCAATTTGCATGGACCGGGTTCGTTCTGCAGCGGTGCCATTTGTTCATCCGAACTTTCAAAATTTGACACTGTCATTATGTGAATTAGCTGGCCGGTGGATGGAAGAACTTCCTTGTGCCGCTGTGGCGAGGTTTTTTAAATTGAATTCAAAAACGATGTGGGATTTGGATCAAGTCAGGATGAAGATGATGAAGCCACTACTCACGTTTCCACCAGAAATTAGCTTTGTAAAAATGAGTGCTGATGAAGTTCACTTTAGAACGATGCCGAAGTTGGATAGTTCAACACGTCCTGAAATAAAATTTGTCACGAATCTGGTTTGTTCTTCTGAATCAAAAATACTAGCAAACGCGCCAGGTCGTGATAGCCGGTCATTATTTAAGTGTTTAAAGGTGTTGTCGCCAGAGCAACGTGCTGAGATCAAGTTTTTTGCAGTGGATATGCATGATCCATTTATTATGATTATAAAAAAGTTATGTCCGAATGCACAGATTTGTATTGATCGATTCCATTTAGCTCAGAAAGTGAATGATGCTTTTGATGAACTTCGTAAGGCCGAGTTTAGATTAGCCGATGCTGCAAACGATGAATTTCAATTAAAGATGCTGGCACCGCATCGACGATTTGTACTTGTAGAACGTGAAAAGAAATTGAACAAATCGGACTTAAAAATGTTGGACCAGCTGAAAAAGATCAATAAGAATATTTTAAACGGAATGATCCTGGTTGAATATTTCCACAATGTTTTGGATAAAACGAATATCGCTGAATTTAGAAAATCATTAATACTTTGGAATCAATTGGTGCGCGAATCAAAGATCTCAGCATTTAGAAAGCTGGCAAAGTTGATCCGAAATAATCGAACGTATATTGAAGCCTATATTACATCGGGATTAACTACTGCCAAATCTGAAGGTTTAAACAACAAAATAAAAGTGCTTCGAAGATCGGGCTATGGTTACACCAACGAACAATCCTACATGGACAAAATCCTTCAACGATGTGGGTACTTAAACTCGCGATTTATTAAGACTTCAGGCTGGTTTTGGCGACTTCCTTCCAACTTGGCACAAACTACCCCCTTCTAAAAAACGGAGAGGGGAGTTTTTGAAGCGACAATTCTTGCTAGTTATGATTTTTCGCATTCAATCTTGCTCCCGAAGTCGGCCAGATTTTCTAAAAAATGGCCCTTCAATTGCTTAATAGGATTGGATTCAGAATTTTATTGAGGAGCTTAAATGTTGCAGACTATTGACACCGACGATTTAAAGCAGGCCCGTCAGCACATGAAGGCTGGCCAATTTAGCCTTGCTCTGAGTGTAATGATCAATGATTTAAAACTTCATCCCGAAAATTTGCCATTATTAGCAAACATCGCTTCGTGCTACTACATGGCAGAAAATTACCTGCTGTATAAAAAATATACTCAAGAGCTTTTAAGTTGTTACGATAAATATAAATCATTAATTTCAAAAAAGGAAATGCGATCAACAGTATTGGCTTTAGTTCGCTTGCTTGAAGAACTCGGTGAAATTTACACGTGTTTAAAAATCATTAAGGACTATCAACACGACGAATTAACAACTTTTGATAAACTTGATACAACTCTTTTGGCACAAAAGCTCAGACTGTTTTCAACCTATCCCTTGGCCGAGCAAAACTTAGTTGAACTTTACAATCATTGTCGGATGATTAATTCTCAATCGCATGCAGCTTATGTTGATATCGAAGGAGCCCTCCTATTGGCCGACTGGTCGCTGTTTGGGGAAGCCATGGCCATCGACCGACTCAATAACTTTTTTAAAAGCAAAGACTGTTTAGATTATCAAAAACGATTGTTAGTATTTGACCATCTGTTTGAAAGCCTAAGAACAAATGGTGGTGCAATATTTGATTTAAATCTTTTGGCTGAATTTACCTATTTAGAGGCGGATCAATTCGAAAAGTTTCTTTGGGATCAAGTGTTAGTTTTAAAAAATCAAGAGCCCCACCAGCCGCTGAGCATAACTCGATCTGATCAGATGTCGACCCAAGGGGCTTTTAAAGTTTTGCATTTGCTTTTGGTCAATTCATCGGATACTTCGATTAAAAACGAGGTCTCTAAAAAAATCGGATTTCTCTTAAATGGGGTTTCTGCTCAGAGTCGAGCGGTCATATTGAAGGCTTACCCACTTGTTGAAAATTCAACGACAATCGAACTGCTCAATGATCAGATTGCCATTAACGGGCGTGTTCTCCCAATGCAGAAGTGTAAAACAATTTTTAAATTGCTTTCTGAGCTTAATGCAGAGCGGGTGCAGCCAACGGACACCATTATAAAAAATATTTCTGGAGAATCGTTTGATACATATAGCTACGCCAAAATGCGAGTCATTGTATCTAGAGCGAATACTTTTTTGCTTAAAAATTCGGGCTTTGCAAAAGCATTTTCAATTACAAAGGAATCCATCGGTCTGAACAAACACCTGCAAATAGTTAGGCGCGCATAACCATGAAAAAATTCTGTATATTACTTTTTAACGCCATTTTTTTCTGGGCCTTTTGGGCTGCGGCTCAAGTTCATGCTGTCGATGATTTAGATACATTGCCTCAATTTATCAATCGCGCATTTTCAAGAATGTACATTCCAAATCCAGCCAATAAATTTGATCCGGTCATGACTACACCTGACTATTTAGGATTAGAAATTCAGAATACATATTCTTACGAATTTGTAATTAATTCTGGACCTCGCCCGATCGAGCGTCCCATCGATTTATTGATCAATGGCACTATTCAAACGATTTTCAATACTCAAGCTGGTTCCAAAATTAATCAGGCCTTACTAAAAAGTGGAATTAAAAAAATCAATTTTCGAATTCACATCGTGCGCTCAGACAATTCAATCTTAGATAGTTGGACGGACAAAAATTTTAACATTCACATTTTTCTATCATCACAACTATTGACCCAAGAACATTTGATAAAGATAATTACGCACGAATTTGGTCAAATGCTTTCCAACATTAATGTTGGTCGACTTAAAAACGCTATTAACGAAACTTACAGTGACATTGAAGTCCTGAAACCCCTTCTATTCGAGCTGTTGAATTCTCAAAAATTTTTAGTCACATTGGCAACGATGCGTGCATTTGCTTTAGAATCAAAAGTCATATTAGAGTTATCAGCTGAATCTAAGAAAGCGTCGTCATCGACTCTTTCTTGCGTGAATTTTTTAAACCGAGTTGCGTTGATGTTGGAGTATTCTGGATACATTGATCCGAATGTCAGAGATGAAAACTTTGAGAAATTCTTATCTATTTTCGCGGCGAACAATAAAAATAAGAAATTTTGCGAGACTCTGATTTCAATCGAATTGTCGGACGCGCCAAAATCCAAATCCGGATGGGGGCCTCGGCCAAACATCGGTGCTGGGGACGGCTAGATCCTAGCAATTTGTATCGATAGGCCCAGGTAAGAATTTTCTGAATGACCACACTATAGACGCCCAAGTTAGCATTAAATTCACGGTCCAAATAAACTAAACCTTTGGTGTGTCAATTTACCGAGGCATTAGCTATATGTTGTGTTTCGGGGGCGAATTAATGGGGGATCGTAATACTCAACGCTTTTTGAGCGTTGTTCTAATCTTAAGTGGTATTTTTAATTTTAAAGTTGTATTTGCGGCAGCGGAATTTAATGTTGAAAGTGTTTTTCAGTCAAACACTCAGGTTGCTCAAAATCACCTTTATGCGCAGACGTTGTTAAAACAGTTAGGATTTACTGATTACGTTGCAAAAATTGAAGCGACGTTAAGATCCTCAGAAAAGATTTCTGATGTTTCAAAGCTTGCGTTAGAGAAAAGTAAAATCATGCTAACTTCAATCAACGCGTCGCGGGACCTTGGTGCGTATTTGTTTGCGGCGATCTCAAAGACT
>JAYVHE010000282.1:0-2018 GCA_043771495.1 Bdellovibrio sp.
TAAACATTGGGCTAGTCTGGAAAATCTCGACTTGAATCTAGGTACAATTATGACTTTGCCATTTTGAGTAACAACTTAGCCCAAACAAACACTAATTGGCGTCACAAGTGTCTTAAATTTAGTCAAAAAATACGCCATCTCAAACATATGCGTTTTTAGCCTGGTTTGCATTTTGTATTACAGAACCTTGTTAAGGAGATGGCTTGTGAAGTTGTACGTATTCTCATGCAGAACGTTGATGTTAGCCTTGCTTGCGCTTATTGCTTTAGCGCCGGCGTCTTCTTTTTCTTTCACCTCAGCTTTGCCCCCAAATCAGAACGTCAGCTCCGGGGTGCTCAGTTATCGCGAGTGGAAAAATTCAAAAATTCAAGACGCCAAGCTCAAAATAAAATCCGTTAGGGAAAAATATGGTACAGATCCGAACGTTCAATTGAAAACTACCGGAACTGAGGCCGGCTTGAGTAAGGAACTTGAAAGAGAGTTACTAAATTTGTCTTTAACACAGGATTTAACAATCTCAGATTACTTCGTAGGCTATTTAACACGCCAGGCTTCTCTGGATGCTGCGATAAAAGATGTTTCAATCAAACTGACCTCTGAGGAAGTAGCTGAGCTCATGTCGGCTTACGCAGAGAACTTTTTCCAATCTAAGCCATCAGCACTCAAGTCCATCTCTCCAGCTGAATCTAGTCAATAAATGCACATAATTTCGGCAAACTAATATCTTAGTGAGTTACCTTGACACTATTGATCTGCACCTCATATTACCTTAGCAACACATTACTAACAAACCCGAGATTTTTAGAGATAAAGACTCGTTTCCTGGAGGTTATTTTTATGGCAAAAGCAGAATTGGGCGTACGCCCATTACATGATAGAATTTTGGTTCGCAGAATGGCGGAAGAAGAAAAAACCGCTGGTGGACTTTTTATTCCGGATTCAGCAAAAGAAAAACCTCAGCGCGGAGAGATCGTTGCTGCCGGTAAAGGCCGTGTAACTGAAGATGGCAAGACTTTGCCCCTTGAAGTTAAAGCCGGAGACAGAGTTCTTTTCTCTAAATACGCAGGAACTGAAATCAAACTTTCAGGTGAAGAGTATTTGATGATGAGAGAAGAAGACATTTTAGGAATCATTCAATAAGCCACTGCTGAAAGCACGTAAACGTTTAATTAATTAATAAAAGGGAGAAATTCAATGAGCAAGATTTTAATATTTTCAGAAGACGCGCGTACTCACATCCTTAAAGGTGTAAACGTACTTGCTAACGCCGTAAAAGTAACTTTGGGTCCTAAAGGCCGTAATGTCGTAATCGATAAATCATTCGGTTCACCATTAATTACTAAAGACGGTGTTACAGTTGCTAAAGAAATCGAATTGGAAAACAAATTCGAAAACATGGGCGCACAAATGGTTAAAGAAGTTGCGTCTAAGACAAATGATGAAGCCGGCGACGGTACAACTACAGCTACGGTTTTGGCTCAGGCTATCTACCGTGAAGGTGCTAAGTTAGTATCTGCAGGACACAATCCAATGTCGATCAAACGCGGCATTGATAAAGCTGTAACTTTAATTATCGATGAATTAAAAAATATGGCGAAACCTGTAAAGGGATCAAACGAAGTTGCTCAGGTTGGAGCTATTTCTGCAAATAACGACAAAGAAATCGGCGAGATGCTGGCAAACGCAATGGAAAAAGTTGGCCGTGAAGGTGTTATCACGATTGAAGATTCAAAAACAGCAAAAACTGAAGTAACAATCGTTGAAGGTATGCAATTTGATCGCGGTTACCTTTCTCCGTACTTCGTAACAAACGCAGAAAAGATGGAAGCGGTTTTAGAAAATGCTTACATTTTGGTTTATGACAAAAAGATCTCTTCAATGAAAGACATGATCGGCGTTCTAGAAGCAGTAGCTAAACAAGGCCGTCCATTGTTAATCATCGCTGAAGATGTTGATGGCGAAGCATTAGCAACATTGGTTGTTAACAATATCCGTGGCATCTTAAAAACCACAGCTGT
>JAYVHE010000283.1:0-8545 GCA_043771495.1 Bdellovibrio sp.
ACTGGTGTGCTGACTCGGGCTTTAAAAAATAACGGATTTTCAGTGATTAAAAAACCAGGCTTTCAAGGCAAGCGCGATAGCACTTGGGCGGAACGAAACAAAGCATGAGTTACTAGACGGGTTCGGTCTTAACGCCTTGACCGAATTTTTTAATATAATCCATCACCAAAGCTTGGCCTTCATCGGTGATTTTTGTAAATTTTAATCCGATACTGCCGTGACTTCCTGCGTACGTGACTTCACCGTGAATCGAAAGTGGCGCATAAAAATGGGGGCTCGAGATTTGGCCCTGGACGGTGTCGCCAATTTTTAAATCAAAAACATCGGTAAGACCAAAACCGCCCAAGCTGATTGTGGTTAAGCGGGCATTAATTTCTTTATCGTCTTTGATTTTTCCCTTAAAGTTTGCAAGCAGTGTCACTCGGCGATTCTGGCGGCGCGATAGACCTAACTTTTCAATGATGTCTGGAAATGTATAAATATCTTTCCATTCTTTTAATTTTTTATCAAAAACCATAATCAATGATGGATCTTCTTGCTGGGCTGTAAATTTAATAAGTTCTTCTTTGGTCATCGCGGGTTGATCCACGCCACTGAATTGGACCTTGAACTTCTCGTCTGCATTTTGCTTAATGCTTTCGATAACCTCGATCGCAGAAACTCCCAATAATTTGGTAATTTCGTCATCGGTTGGAAGAATAATATCGACCGGTTCAGTCGTTAGAGTTGGCTGTGAGGGCATTTTAACCTTGAGGGTGGCCGCACTCATATTTGTAGCTTGCGGGTCTAAATTTGGACGCGCCGGCTTTTGTACTGCCTGAGCTGGTTTTGTCGTCGCTTTGGCTTTTGCTGGTTGTTGATTTTGTGCTGGTGCTGCTAACGCTGGAGCTAAGGTTTGCATTATAGCGACCGAGTGGGCTTGGGCTTCGATTTTTTCGGCATCTGCAATGGTCCAACGTTCGGCCTCTGACCATTCAGCTTTGCCGCGCGTCCAAACAAAAGCTTCTTTCAGGTCAGCTCCTAAGTTCTTAAGAGCAATCTCAAATTCATCATTTCCAAAAGGACCTTTAACGTGATTTCTTAATGTGTAAAACCATTTCATTTTAACACTCCAACCTATTCTTTAAAAAATTCGATGATTTCATCTTTAGCTTCAAAGGCATCGTTGTAACCAATTTCAATTAATTTTCGGCAAAAGTTTTTATCGAACATCAAGTAACTAATAATTTCATTCGCATCATCAAGATCACCCAGGGCCCCAATAGTCATGCGCAAAAGGCGCGGAAGATGATGGGCTTGACTGCGCGCAATTTCACCTAAATTTGCACTCGGTGAAATACACAGCGCCGGAATTTTTTTAAGTGAAACAGTTTCCGAAGTCTCTGTATTTTGATTCTTCAGCGCTAAATCCACCAGTTCATTGATGCGCTGAATGCGCTGAACATCTTGTTCGACGGAATCCAGTAAAACCGCATTCAGCAAAGTATTTAAAACGCGGATTAATGATACCGTTTCACTTTCAGGCTTATCTGAATTCGTGGCCTTAGATTCATTTTCTTTGGCGACAAATTCAGTTTGCTTTTGCGTGCGCACACCAATAACAAATAATTTTTCGGCGCCCATACGAATACTAGGACTGCACGGAGTGTGGTTACGGACGCAGCCGTCGCCGTAGACTTCATGGCCAATTTTAATTGGGGGGAACAGCAGAGGGATTGCAGACGAAGCCATAACATGATCCGCATTAAGTTTTGTCTGAATTGCCGAACGCCGAGTTTCACTCCAAAATAAATTTGATTCGCCGACGCCATCAAAACTTTCTACAAAACTCTCCGCTTTATTTTTCATGTAATTATTTGCCGTGATCAGAATGCTGTCAAATTTCCCCGACTTTACATTTTTATGTAGCATTTCAAAATCACAATGTGATTCAATCAGTTTTTTTAAAGGCGAAGTGTCTAACAAGGCATTAAAAGATCGCCCATTCAAAATCTGTCCAAAACCAGAGAGCGACTTTAATGAAAACGAATTTCCTGGAAACAAGTTGACTTTAAAAACCTGATCTGGCGTTAGCTGGGCCCATAAATAAACAAGTTTTTCAACGGAAGTACTAAAACTATTGTCTTGGCAGGCTAAATGAGCGGTATTAATTGCTCCGGCGCTGGTGCCGGAAATAATTTGAAATGGAAAACGATTGTCGTCTAAAGATAAAATTTCCGAAAGGCCTTTAAGCACTCCGACTTGGTAGGCGCCGCGAGCTCCGCCTCCTGAGAGTATCAGTGCGGTTTTTTTCGCGCTACTTTTGGCAGAAGGTTTTGATTCTTTTAGACCCATGATTAAAGTCTATATGTTTTAAGACATGTGTCAAAGAAGTCTGTTCTCAAATTAAAAAATATGAATAAACTAGATCTCTAAACAATTTCGTCTTACTATTTTTTTACGAAAAGGGAGATTCAACAAATGAATAAAACGACAATGAGTACGATTTTAATGACGGTGATTTTATCAATGGGATTATCGGCTTTTGCACAAGCAAAAAAAACCGCTAAAAAAGAAGAGCCAAAGGCTCAGAACCATAAAGTAACGGGTGGATTAAAGTGGACCGGTTACGGCGTTGGAAAAAGTCACACAGGTGATTTGAAAATCAAATCAGGAACGATCACTACTGACGGCGACAAGTTAACCGGTGGTGAAATTATTTTTGACATGAACACGATCTCTGAAGAAAATAAACGCCTAGAAGGTCACCTTAAATCAGCTGATTTTTTTGACGTTGCTAAGGAAGGTTTTGAGACGTCTAAATTCGTGATTAAAAAAGTCGAGGCCTTAAAGCCCGCTAAAGCTGGTGATCCAACTCACAAAATCTCTGGTGATTTAACGATAAAAGGTAAGACAAATCCTTTGGATTTCACTGCGATTGTCACCAGAGATGGCGCCAAATGGAAAGCGACTGGAGACGCCGAGATCAAAGATCGCACCAAATTCGACATCGTCTATAATTCTAAACAGTTTGCGCCCATCGCAAAATTGGCAGATAAGGCGATTGAAGATAACATCACCATTAAAATCGATGTGGCTTCGGAGTAAAACCCGTCGGTCGACGCTTTTAAATCATCCAGAATCAATTATAAAAGCACCCATCTCAAAACAAGATGGGTGTTTTATTTAGGGACACAATTCAACTCAAACCGAGACAGGCATCGATTTTGAACTATTACTGATATAAAGAGGTTGAATTTATGAAAAATGTTTCGGATACAAAATCAATGACCACATTGCACACTTACTACCGTGCAGCCCTGATTTTTGCCCCATTATTCTTAGCTTTAATCACAGCTTCATGCGCAAAATCCCCATCAGGGGTGCGAACCGTCAAGCAAACCTCAGGAAACCTAGTTAACGCAGCCACATCGACCCAGTCGATTCAAGCCGCTGTTCAACAGAATTTATATTATGAAATGGTGAGTGTTTCTAGACCCGATCAAAATGTACAAGTCTCCATCGAAGTTAAAACTCCGGCTGGAATGTACTTACCAATTACAACAGATCATTCAACGTCTCGGGAAGCTTACGGTATTTACACTGACGATAAAAACGGTGCGCAACTTGAATTCCGTGCGCGCTGTAGTGATGAATCATGCTCGAAATACACGATGCTCATGACGGTCGTTAAAGGCGGAAACGCTTATCATCAAGTGGCGGTCGTTTCATATCGTAATTCTTGTCGCTTTAACGTAGAAAACATTAATGCTGCGGTGAATTCGAATCTTTACCGTACACTGGACGCTGTAGAAACAAAATTTGCAAACTCGAGCGTCGGAGAAGAGAACGATTGCCCGCTTGTTCCCTAAATTTTTTTCGATCGCTTCAATGAAACAAAAATAGTTCATTTACGCATTTGTCATTTGCTCTAAAAGCCTCTATGCTTTTTCAATGACTGAAATTTTTGCTACCGTCTTAGAATTTTTAAAATCACTTTTACAATTAGATGTTCTTATTAACCAATGGGCAGCCCAGTTCGGCCCTTGGCTTTTTATTATTTTATTTCTGGTTATTTTTTGCGAAACGGGCCTGGTCGTTACACCGTTTTTACCAGGAGACTCGTTATTATTCGCAGTTGGCGCTCTCTGTGCAACTTCACCCTATTTTAATATTTGGATTTTTTTGCCGCTTTTGATGTGCGCGTCCATCCTTGGCGATTCGACAAATTATTGGATTGGTCGCAAATACGGACGCAGGCTTTTTGAACCCGATCACAGCTTTGCGCGGTTTTTTAAAAAAAAATATTTAGACGACACTGAAGAATTCTATAAAAAACGGGGGCCCATTGCGGTCACGCTGGCGCGATTTTTTCCGATCGTTAGAACTTTCGCTCCCTTCGTCGCTGGCCTTACAGCCATGCGGTATTCACTGTTTGTGACGTTGTCGGTGATTGGATCTATTGCGTGGATCAGTTTATTCCTATTGATGGGCTATTTTTTCGGACAAGTGCCTTTTATTAAGGAAAATTTTACAGCCTTGGTGATGGGAATAATCTTTGTTTCTTTGGCACCACTTGTTTTCCGTTTTTTTCAGAATCTGATGAAAAAACGCACACTTCCAACCTAAACTTCTTTCAAAACTTCAAATTCTAGTGTTGATTTGACTCCGAAAAGTGGCACTATGTTTGCCATTCAATGTTGTAATTACATATTTGTAAAAACGATTTACAGAGACTTAAACAAACCTATAGGGGGATTAATGAAGACGATTATTTTTGCCGGTGTAGTAGCATTAGCACTAACATCAATGGCCCAAGGAACTGCTCCAACAGCAGCACCTGCAGCACAACCAACAACAACAGCTAAAGCTCCAGCAGCAAAAAAAGCCGCTAAAGCTAAAAAAGCAACTCCTGCGAAAACAAAAGCCGCAGTAGAAGCAGCAGCACCTGCAGTCGCGCAAACTTCTGCAACAGCAACTGAAGCCGTAGCAGTACCAGCTGCCGGAACTTCAACAGCAGCTCCTGAAGTTGCAGCAGCACCATCTAAAAAATGGGGCGCGAAGCTAATGATCGACGCTTTCACAGGTAAAGATGGTGTTCAAGATATCTCTAATGCAACTGTTAGCACAATTAATTACTTAGGTGCTTCTTATAAATTAGATGCAGGTTCAGTTGGTTTACGTCAGTACTTTACTTACGAAAGCACTTCTGGCGAAGACACTTCAGTTCAGCAAGATTGGACTGTTTTAACTTTCGGAACAAAATTTTCTGGAATCATGGGTTCTGACGAAATCGCACCACTTTTCTGGTATTACGTGCCAACAACTGTTGCGTTGAAGAAAAACTTCGGCGAACAAATTGATGGTGACGATGTAGAAGCATTTGGTGTTTTGCGTGCTGATGCAAACATCGCATGGACGTTGTCTCCGAAATGGTCTGTTGGTTACTACTTAAATCCACGTCAAACTTTGATCCCGACTCAAGACGTGATTAAGGGTAAAACAGCTTCTACATTAGAAGCAACAACTCGTTTAGTTCACTGGTTATCTGCTACTTACACAATCAATGATGCAGTTAACACATATGCTTACGCTGGTTTTGACAACAGAATGGCTACTGAGCGAATGACTCAAGTTCGTGACGATCAATTGGTTGGAATCGGAATGGAATTTTCTATGTTAGGTGGAAAATTGCTTCTTAATCCAGAAATTAGTTCGACGACTGGTATGAAGGCGGGCGGAAAAACGGTTGAAGGAACTGCAGCTTCTTTCTTACATCCATTAAATACAACTTACGAATTAGTAACTGTTGTTTCGTTCTAATTTTTACTGAGAATAATTTTAGAGTTTAACTCTTGGAAAACCCGGCCTAAACACCCGGGTTTTTTATTTTGCGCAGTATAATGTGGATTAGTATCGGAGCTTGTCGCTTCGCTTCGTCCTCTATTAATTTGTTTTGTATTTGTGAGTCTTGTTGTGAGCGGCTTGTCATTACTTTTGTGAATAATCAATCTTCTTAAATAGAGCTTGTTCCTCTTTCGGATATTCGTTAATACATTGTTTGAATCAATCAGGTTCGAAGTCTTATTCTTGAGGGGGATCTATGCTTTTTAGAGCGCTAACGTTAGTTTTGGTTACTTTTTTAATAACTCTATTTACAGTTTCTGTGTTTGCCACAGAAAACTTTAAAACAATTAAGGCTGTTAAAACGTCACAGATTATTTCTGAAGATGGTCTCAGTTTTGTTGTAACTAAGAAAATGATTAACAAATCGAAAATGGAATCAGATCAAAATTCAACTTTAGTTGTGGGTTATCCGGTTGAACTTATTGGCGAGTCGTCGACGTTTGGTGCGGTCATTACTAAAGTTTCAGATCGTGAAGATGAAGATCTAGGTGGTTTAAAAATGAGTAGCATCATTGGATTTGTTCGCACTGAAATTCAAGATTCCAGCGATCTTGGTGGCGAATTCAGATTGCGTGGCGCTTTTGGTGAACACGCTGAAAATACGCCGCTACAAACAACTCTGACAGTTCCGTTTGTTCGTCAAGCGGGTGTTGATGATACAATCTTTTTAGATTTTTCGACTTTAGGTGAGTCTTTAGATATCGCTTCAGCCTTGACAGCAACAGACCCTTATTACGGTGAATTGTTTCAGGCTTTTGAATTAAAAGGTTCACGAGTTGTTGCGGTGGATTACTCGATTAAAACTTTGGTGTTTGATGTTGAGTCTACTTACACAATTTCGCAAAAAGAAAATGACGCCGTGGTTTCACAAAAAGATGTGGTCATTACGACACGCTGGTTTATGCGTTTGGGATCTGCAACGAGTCCATTTTTTGTAACGCGACCGAATGTAGAAGGCGTTGGATTTTTTCAAACCAGCTGGACAAATGAAAAAGCCCCGATCACACGGTTTGCTATTTCTGATTTACAACGTAAGCCTGTTAAATATTACATCAAAGGTGTTCCAAAAATTTGGGAAGCGGCCTTTGTTTCGTCGTTGTATGATTGGAACCATAAATTACAATCGACTTTGGGTTTTGATTTTTTATCTTATGAAATTTTAAATCCCCAGGATCCTCGTTACGATCAAATCGTGACCGGTGACGTTCGTTACAATGTGATCGAGTGGGATTTGAATAATCGCGCCTCTTATGGCGGATTAGGTCCAAGTATCGCCAATCCAATGACGGGCGAAGTTTTATCGGCACAAACCTTAATTCAAGGGCCTGCCGTTGAAGAATTATATACAAATTGGTTCCAGGTTAAAGATCCTAACCCATCTGTTAGTTCAGTGAGTAAGGTGAGTAATTTAAGTAAAACTAAGAAGCAAAAATCAAATTTCAAATTTGCGATCTCGTTTAATTCACAGGCGCAGTTTAAAATACCTTCGCAAGATCCACGTTTAACGGACCTGCCTGGTGTTCAAGCGGATCCTGATTTCCGAATGGATTACGTTCCAACTCCTGAAGGTTACGACTACGAGAGTTACATGAATGGCTATTTCAAAGAAATGGTCGCACACGAAGTGGGACACAATATTGGTTTACGACACAATTTCAAAGGCAGCTTAGCTGATAATGATTCTGGAAATGTCGGAACTGCTTCATGGTCCGTGATGGAATATGTGCCGCGCACGCATCGTCATTTAAATCGCGTTGGTCAGTACGATGTGATGGCCATCGCCTATGGATACAATGGAACACTGCCAACTCGCACGGATATGTATTGTACAGATGAAGATTCTGGTGGTGACACAACTTCAAATCCAGAATGCTCAAGCAGCGATGCGACGTCAGATAGTTATAACTTTTACTTAAGTCGCATGAATCGTGGGTTGGATTTATTATTGAATCGCGGTGTAGATGCGGCTCCAGAATGGACGATGACTCAGTTGCAAACGTATTTACCGGGATTTATTAGTCCAATTGCTGAGTATGGCTTAAATGCTGAGAATACGTCGACGTCGTGGTTAAATTTTTTCAAAGATATCAGACGACCTAAAGATGCAGTCGCAATTTATGACTACGTAAAAAAAGATCTAAACATATTAATTTGCGATACAAGTCTAGAGGCTGAAGTTGCAAAAAAATCAAACGAGGCGGATCGTTCTTTGGCACAAGAGAATTTAGTTAACTACAGAAAAGCCATGTTCAAAGCGCTCGGGTCTGTATCTGGGTCAGAAAAACTTCTTAAAGCAGATCAGTTAATTTGTTTCCAGTAATGATATTGACTAAATAGAGTCTTGAAAAATTTGAGTTATTTCATAGAGCCGCAATCAGGTAAAAACGATTGCGGCTTTTTTACTTTAAGCCTATTTGATGCGGCGATTTGAAACAGTTTTCTATACTCTATTTTAGTACAGTTATTTCGATGAGTCTCACAACGACACAATTTCACTTTGCATCTATCAATAGATTCAACACAAATTCAAATTACCCAGCAGAATTATTGATTTAGCGTCCGAACCTTAAGATTCCTCGATCATAAATTACACAGGTGAAAAGTTGAACTCGACTAGAATTACTTTAAGTTGGGCTTGAATTTGTATTAGGAATAGGTG
>JAYVHE010000284.1:0-12133 GCA_043771495.1 Bdellovibrio sp.
GAACGTCGGCAGATGTTGGCTCTGCGGACGGAATTAAATTATAACTTTTAGTTAAATTTTTTACGGTTATCATTATTAAAGTGCTGACCGGTTAAAGAGTGAATCATCGAGTTTTTCTTTTTTAAATTTTAAATATGTCAGTCGTGAAATTTTATTTTTTTGCAAACCGTCGGTAATAATAACTTCAGTAACCAAATCTTTGCCGGCCATCTTTTTAATTTTGCTGTAGACAGCGGTTTTTAAAAGTTTTCCAGAGACCGCTAAAAATTCAGCCTTAATAGGAACGTAGGTTTTTGGATGCACGTAATAAACAATTTTTTTGTACGTGGTGCCTTGTACTTTTGCGTCCATATCCATTTTAATGTGTTTATCTGTGGTCTCGACAACTTTTGGCTCGTAGTCGCCATAAAAATTAGTTTTTGCGATGTCGCCATTGGCGGTTTCACCTGTTAGTTTTTGTTCAAGACTTATTCGGATCGCTTTTTTAATATCGGGCGTGTGCAGCCACATGTCGTTTTCGATCATGAGAAGTTTTCGGCCGCGTGCCGCCGATGGTTCAGTTTGCTCAGCCATCGATGTTGTATTGCTTTTGACTAAAACGCTGAACGCCGTCGTTTCTTTTTTTTCGGAACCTTGAAAATTTTCGATTCGAACAGCCATAGAAAATTGTTCGTTGAGTCCACGATAATTTTCAGATTTTCTTAGAATTTGATCACCAGTTAATTCGGCCGCAAAAATTGTTTGCGCTGCTGAAGACATTATGAAAAACACGCTGATGATTATTAAAGATTTCATAGCTATTAGCCTAGCTGACAATCTTTAGATAATCCAATTTTCAGATGATGATTTGCGTTTCATGCGCCCTGCGGCAAACAGCTTAGCACGCGCGATTGATGTATTCTTCACAAATCAAATTGTGATAATTCAACCACTCTTGATTCTTGATGTCTACAGAACAACCAATTTTATCTTTGGCGTTCGCCCAGACTATACGACCGTAAAACTGAATGACTTTTTCCTGCGTTGTAAAAAAAACAAAAACCGATTTTTCACGTTCGACACTGACGTTTTCTTCGTGAAAAACGACCCGAAATCCCGACTCAGATAAATTTAAAATCGTCACTGGTATGATTTTATCTATCGACGAAAAATAACACCAAGCTTTTTGTCGGATTTCATACCGGTAAGTTCGCGGCCTAATTTCGTGATTGGCCTTTTGCTGACTTTCAAATGACAAAATATTTGAAACATCTAAATTGGTAATGACCTTGCGATCTTCTTCTGTAAAATTTTTCGAAAGTTCTGGGAAGTCTTCCAAGATTTTTGAATGTGATAAGGTCTGCCGAATCGTGTACGACTGAATGCATTGCTGAGGGGTCGGCAACTGAATATTTATTAAATTTTTCTGAACAAAGAATTTATATAAATTGTACTTTTCGGATTTTAATTCGTAGTGTTTTTTAAACTGAGCTTCCGCATACTCAGTGCGCAGATTCAAATAGCAACATGTCGAGGATCGACCTTTGACACTGACATTAGGTCGAATAGCCTGCTTAGAAATACGTTGGAACATCAACAGATCTATATAAAATGGTTCGACTTCAGAGTTTGTCGAAACAACAATGGCATCCAAGTGGAGGAGCGAAGTGCAATAGTCGTACATCAATTTACACAGCGGCAATAACAGTTTGCCGCGACTCATTTCATTCTTTTTAATTGTTAATGAAGAAATCTCGGCAATCTGGCGTCCGTTTTTTCGTAAGTCAGATAGATCCCACGACGCATCCGAAGGCAATTTTAACGAGGTATCCATAACAATAGACATGGTCCCAATGACCTCATCTTTGCGTTTAGCAATTAAAATGACTGTCGTTGGCAACAGTTGATACTTTGTTAATCGTAATCGGGAATCATTAGCATCAATATAATTAAGCGTTAAATAGGAATCATAGACGATACGTAAAGCCTGTTTAATTTCGTCTTCTGTTTCCGCCTGCTTTAAGATTAAATCCGAAGGCAAGCTTGATGGCACTTCGAATTGCTTACGCAAAAACTTTGCTCTTACCGATTGTGGCAATAGACCTAGAAATGCCCAAAATTTTCGAGACATCGGACGCTTTACTGTTTTCACTAGCTAACCTTTCGGAGCTCACTGACCTGGACTAAAGATTGGGTTAAAGTAAATTGTAAGTGTAATGAAACAGAACTTTAGAGGCTGTTGAAAAGTTAAACGAAAATCGCAAGTTAAACTGCATATTTCTGTCGAATTTTTCGTCAGGCTTTAACACCACATTTAATTCATTGCAATTGTATCAATTGATCGGAGGATTGATTTTGGAGTTTAGAAAATTATGTGAAAGTGTTGTTAATCACAAAATTTCAAAACAGATTGTGCTTTGAATAAAAAAATTGAGTGCTGAATTACACTTTTTATTTGAATTTATATTATTTTATTATTTTAAAGCTTCAGTTTTTCAATCCAAGAAAATTCAAAATCTGATTACTGTCTCATGAAACAAAGTAACAATAATAACATTCAATGTAACGATAATTCCAGAGCCAGCAAATAAAATCACAGCAATCACTACTTAAGTAACATAAAAAAACATTATTGTTGCGCAAAGATCTTTTTTTAACAGAATCTAAAAAATAAATTTTATTCCAAACAAATTAAACCGAAGTAGTGATCACAACAACCAAAGAGGTTATCATGCAGAACACATCGACGCCGCCCGCACGGCGCTTTTTGACTCAAGAGCTTGCGCAAATTGAAGTCTTTGGCAAAGAAGGCAAAGTCCTGACGAAGATGGCCAACGTCTCAATCACCGGAGCATTTTTTGAAATCATCAACTCTAACATTATGCCAAAAACAGATGACCTTGTACGTATAATTATTAATTTAAGAGCTGTGAATAAAACCCACGTGATTGATGCTCAAATTGTTTGGGCCAAGGGTTTGGGGCTCGGTGTGCAATTTTTAAATCGAGATGAAATAAACACTAAGATTTCAAAATTGTTATCTAAATCACATTAACGATACACTAACTAAATTCGTTTAATATTTAAATGAAATACTTTGAGTAGGCTTTGAGTGCTAAAGGGCTTTGATAAGCAATCATTAAAGCCGGACTGTAAATACCGGTCGTGTTCACTTTTTAAGACATGAGCCGTCACTGCGACGATCGGGGCCTTATACCCAGCGGCGCGCAGTTTTTTTGTGACTTCGATGCCGCTCATTTTTGGCAATTGAATATCCATAAGGACAAGGTCGTAATTTTTTTCAGTCGCCTTAATGAAGCCATCCTCACCGTCGCAAGAAAAATCAACTTCGCAGCGTGCGTTTTCCAAAAGCGAGTTAATAATTAATCGAATATCGGCATTGTCTTCAACGCTCAGAATTTTAGAACCATCAAAGTCAGAAAATTTTAAATGGGCCAGTTGTTCTTCGATTTCGACGGTTCCTACGGGTGCGGTCGGCTTGCCAGGATCAATCGTTACGACAAACGTGCTGCCTCTATTTTCTTGGCTGTTTTTAAGTCGCACATCGCCACCTAGAGTCTGCGCCAACTTTTGAGCAAAAACCAATCCTAGTCAAGTGCTTCCTACATGATGAGACGCCGAGCGATCACCTTGTTCAAATGCCTTAAACACTTTGGCTTGAACTTCACGACTGATTCCTAACCCGTTCCGACTTTCATCATTCATACTCATCATTCATACTCATCATTCATCTCTCATCTCTCATCACGACCGGACTCTAAAATCCTAAAAAGAGTGTGCTCTACTATAAGTGCTGGTGGATCAGTCGATGATGTCCTGAACAGAGGGTTGTTAAATTTTCTAATGTATCTGGACCGCCTCGGCTTCGCGGGAGCACGTGATGGACGTGCAGCCAGCGTTTTTCGTTACAACGCTGGCCCGTTGGGTGCCGATGTGTACATTGGCCTTTATCTCTTAATTGCACCTGTCGTGCGACAGCCAAATTTTTTCGGGATTTTATTTTTTCAGACTTAACGACCGGATCTTGCGTTTCCAGATACTGTTTGAGGACTACTTCAAGAGTCTCTTCTAGTGTGACATGTTTATTCTTCTTTTGCGATTCTAAGTCTTGGGCCCGGCGGAACATTTTATTCAATTCCTCAGAAATTCCCATTTGCAGATTCAACCTAGACTCACTGACGTATTTTGTTTTTTCAGGGTTCGCCTCTTTTGGATTGGCTTTGGCGACTTCTTGTTCCAATTTTTTCTGAGGTAATTCAACAGCCATTCTTAACCATTCATTTTGGTTGGCTTTAGTTAATACCGATGTGATTTTTCGGGCTTTTGAAACACTGAGCTTCCCCGAAGCAATGATTTGTTTTAATTCAGGAACTTCTTTGGCCTTTCGAGCGACCACTATAAAATTAAAGGCCACACTTTCAGAAAGTTTAAGTACATTCATTGTGTAATCGTGAAGACTCTTGCAGTTAAAATTCAAATATATTTTATGGTCATCGGCCTTTTGCAGAATTTCGATCAGATCACTCTCCACTTTTTTATAACGAGTAACGACTTCGATGGCTTGGTGATGTATTTGCATGAATTGTTTCATTTTTGATTCCTATTTTTTCGCGAAACTTCACTTTTTAAGTCGAGCATCTCTTGACTTACATATAATTTACATATAACTATAAATCCATGTCAACAGCTTTTAGAGCGGATTTGGTCCGCGAATTACGACAATTAACTGGCGCTATTGAATCCACCAATAAGGAATTTTGGATGGCGCCCGATTTTGCGTCAGGAGTGGCTAAAGGGATCGTTGTTGAACTTTCTGGAAATGCAAAAACCGAATGGCTGCTGGCGCTTTTTAAAATGCATCCCGAGCCATTTATTTTTTGGTGTGAAAAAGAAATCAAAGCCAATCCCGCGGCATTTTATCAGCGTGGGATTAAGCTCGAACGCATCAAATTTATTACTCACACCGGGGACTTATTACCAGCGCTGCGGCTGGCATTAGAAAGTCAGCACTACCCGTTTGTGGTGGCCCCGACTTATGTGGATGATATTAAAACTTTCCAACGCTTTAATCTGTGGGCCGAAAAATCTAAAAGCACGCTGTTTTTTTTGAGTGATAAAAAATTATCCACCGCTTGGCCGATTTCTTTACAGCTGCATATTAATTTTTCTGAAACTGGTTTTGATATCGATATCGTCCGGCAAAAACATGGCAAAAATCCTGTCAAAGATTCTGGGAAGTCCCTATGAGAGTCGTGTGCATTTGGCTTTTAGAAAATGGCCCTACAAATAAATTAGCCGATTTATTTATGCGCTACAGCCCACAAATCTGCATTCGTGGGGAACGTGCTCTATTTGTCGAAATAGAAAAATGTCGTAACCTGTACTCTGAAGAAACTTTTTTAGCGCGAGCTCAAGTCCTACTAACCCGTGCCAAACAAAAAGCAGTCGTTCGAATTGGCCGAGACCTCACCGACGCACTGACTTTAGCTAAATTTCAGAAAAATGTGATCGAAGACCTTCCGCTGGCGGCTTTAGTTGATTTTGTGGATCCGTTCTGCCGTGATGAAGTAGTTCAAAAATCAGTGTTTAATTTAATCACAGCATTTACAGATTTAGGAATAAAAACGATTGGGGATTTTAAAAAAATATCGGCTCCCCAATTGGTCTCGCGTTTTGGAGTCATCGGTCGATTTTGTTATAATCGTGTCCATTTTCAAGACTTTATTAACTGGCCCATCTGGACTCCGGAGGAAGTTATTGAAGAAAAAAAGGAATTTCCATATTTTGAATTTTACGGCGAACTTGAACCGATTCTGTTCGAATTAAAAACTCAACTCGATCAAATTTTTGCGCGCTTATTTGCACGTGGCCAACGCATGACTGGTCTACAAATTAAGATCCGTTGTGAAAAACTATCGACTCATCCGAATTTTATACGCACTTTAGACTTTGATTTTTTTGTTCCGCAAAGTTCCGCCAAGGGGACCTTACGCATTGTTAAAGAGCGCATGACTCGGGAATTTGAACGCCGCCCGATTTTATCGCCCATTGAAGGTGTGCTGTCGCGGGTTTCAAAAACAGTTCCGATCAGCAGCTCGCAAAAAAATATTTTTAATAATGATGAAGAAAAGTTTGAACAAATTTTTTCGATTCACAATCAACTGGTCGAGCTTTTGGGTAAAGACAATATTTTTCAAGCTGTGTTGACCGAAGATCGTCGTCCTGAAAAATCTTGGGTTAAGCAATTTGAAGCCCCACACTCGGTCAACGTTGTTAACCCCGATTTTTTTGAACGCTTACCCGAGCGCACAACTTATTTATTTAAACAACCTGTAAAAATTGAGGTTAAGGCCGGGTTTTTATTTATTAAGAAGAAACGCTACCGCATTTTAAATTGGGATCATCAAATCGAAAAAATCAGCGGAGGCTGGTATGAAAAACCTGAAACCATTAAAGATGGTGAAATTAAAAATATTTTTGATCGCAGTTATTATGCCGTTGAGCTGGAAGGCCATCAGCGTGTTTCAGTTTTTCAAACGCCAAATCGCGATTACTATATGCACGGCTATTATGGTTAGTAGGTTTTATGTATGTTGAACTGACCTGTAAATCTAATTTTTCATTTTTGCGGGGAGCCTCGGACTCGCGCGATTATATTCGAAAGGCGTCCGCATTAGGAATGCCCGCGCTGGGAATTGCCGACATTAATGGGGTCTATGGACTCCCGCGGGCTTTTGAAATGATTCGCGACCAAGCTCCAGATTTAAAATTAATTTGTGGCGCCGAAATTACAATGCAGGATCATCCGCCAATGACTTTAATTGCCACCACGCGCCCCGCATGGGGTGTGCTTTGTCGATTAATTACAAAAGTTCATAGCGGAAAACTCAAAGGCGAAGGCTATTTAAGCTTTTTTGAACTGAATTATTTTATGCGAAATTTTCCGGCCGCTCAGAATTTAATTTGTATTTTGCAAAATGATTTAAAAAACAATTTTCCGATTTTAAAAAATTTATTTCAAGGTAATTTGTACGTGTCGCTTTGTCGGTATTTAGATGGCTTGGATCGGAAACGCACGGACCAAGCTTTAGATATTGTGCGACGGCATGGCTTGCATTTAGTGGCCAGCAATGATGTGCATTATGCGGATCCTGAAAAACGCTTTTTACAAGACTGCCTCACCTGCATTCGCGAAGGCACAATTTTAGATAAGGCCGGATTTAAATTATTTGGTAATGCCGAACGCTATTTAAAATCTCCGACCGAGATGCAACGGTTATTTTCAGACCTGCCCGAGGCCATTTTTAATACCTTAAAAATTGCAAACCGCTGTACGTTTTCATTATCAGATTTAAAATACACCTACCCTAAAGAAGCCGTGCCCGAGGGTGAATCGTCGTTATCGTATTTACGAAAATTAGTTTTGGCGGGCGCACGTCAAGCTTATAAAGGACAACTCTCTGCAGCGGTGATGAAACAAATCGACAAAGAATTGGCTTTTTTCGCCAAACGTGGCGAAGAAGATTATTTTTTAACAATGCACGATATTTTAAAAGAGGCGCAAAGTAAAAAAATTGTTTATCAAGGCCGAGGCTCGGCGGCCAGCTCCATTGTTTGTTATGCGCTGGGAATTACGGCGATTGATCCGATCTCGCAAAATTTATTATTTGATCGCTTCGCTAACGATGCTCGTAAAGATCCACCCGATATTGATGTGGACTTCGAACACGAACGGCGCGAGGAAGTCATACAAGGAATTTATGCACGTTATGGACGGGACCGCGCTGGCATGGTGGCCGCCGTGCATACCTATAAAACGGCAGGAGCTTACCGCGAAATTTGTAAAGTGCTGGGTGTTGAAGTTGGAACTTTAAAAGCGGCGGTCGTGCGCGCACGTTTTCAAGAGCTCGCCAAAGACTATGCCAAACGGGAAGTTATGATTGAGCCGCTGATGAACGATATCGCTAATTTTCCGCGACATATCGGCACGCACTCGGGTGGTTTTGTTATTACTAATGAACCGTTGATTGAAACAGTTCCTATTGAGCCCACCGCGATGAATGGTCAAACACGCAATGGCGCAGCCATTGGAAGAACAATCGGAAGAACAATAGTCCAGTGGGATAAACATGATCTAGAAACTTTAGGGATGATGAAGATCGACATTTTATCGATTGGATTTTTAACGGCCATTCGTAAAACTACAAACATGGTGGGCATTAATTGGAAAGATATTCCCCAAGGCGATCCAAAAACTTATCGCCTGATTCAAAGTGCGCAGACGGCGGGATGTTTTCAAATTGAATCGCGCGCGCAGATGAATTCGCTGCCGCACACTAAGCCGGCCGCGCCCTATGAGTTAACCATTCAAGTGGCGCTGATCAGACCCAGTATGAGTGTTGGTGGAATGAGTCGCGCTTATTTAAAGGGACGGGCTTTAGCAAAACGCGGGATTCATTTTAATAGCGGAAACAGCAAAATGAATGCGATCTTAGGACGGACTCATGGTGTGGCCATGTTTCCAGATCAGATTATGCAAATTGCGATGGATGTTTGTGGAATGACGTCCACCGACGCCGACAAATTACGACGGGCTTTAGGCCAAGAGCGCAGCGCCGGAACTTTAGAAAGCGAAGGAATAAAACTGTACAACGCCATGTTGAAAGCGGGAATTAAAGAACCACTGGCGCAAGATATTTTAAAACGCACCAGTGGATTTGCCAGTTACGGATTTCCAGAGGCCCATGCGGCCTCTTACGGAGCGCTGGCGTACAAGTCGGTGTATTTAAAAGCGCACTACCCGGCTGAGTTTCTGTGTGCACTGATCAATTCCCAGCCGATGGGATTTTACCGCATCGATTTTTTAATTAACGAAGCCAAACGCAACAGTGGCGTGCAAGTTTTGCCGGCCCATCCACTGAACTCCGATTGGGACGCAAAAATGGAGGGCGTAAAAACCATTCGCATGGGATTTCGTGATATTGCTAAAGCGCGCAAAGAGACCGTTGTTGATATGATGAACGAGCGTCATAAAAAACCCTTTGATTCCATCGAAGATTTTATTGCACGCACTGACTTCGACAAAGCGGTTCTGAATAATTTAACCATTGCTGGTGCGTTTGAATGTTACGGCGTTGATCGTCGTCATTCGTTTTGGAAATCATTAGAATTTAAGAACCTTATGGGTAAAAAACGCGAAGGCCTGCAGTTTTCATTTTTTGATGAAAATTACAGAGTCGAAGATCAACCTTTGGTGTTTGATAAAATGACCGAGCTTGAAGAAGCCATCATCGACTACCGTACCCAAGGCTACAGCCTAAAAGGCAGTCTGATGCAACAGCTGCGACTTGAAGTACCGCATTTACCACCGACAAATTCAAAAATAATTAAAACTTTAAAAAATAAATCTCTGATTTCTTGTGCGGGAATAATTTTAGCTGATCAGCGCCCACCGCCGGCTAAGGGTTTTGGTTTTATTACTCTAGAGGATGAATTTGGTACAATTGATTTGGTTCTGCGTCCTGATATTTACGATAAATACAAAACAACATTTCGCTCATCGCGATTTTTAATTGTCCAAGGAGAAATCCAACGTTTAGGCGACCACATCACCATAAAGGCCGAACATATTGAGTCCTTCTCACATATCGAAAAAGTCCGCAGCCATCAGCCACATCCTAGAATGCTCGACAAACTAGATTGGTAGGCTTAAAATTGTAGAACATAAATAAAAATAACATTTAGTCTGTCGGAAAAATATCTTCGCTAACTCCCCACCGCACTTCGATCAGCTGATTCGGATCAAAACTATATTTCCCTTGTTTCCACGTCGTAACAACGTCTTGAAGTGTTAGAAAAAAGGAACTGTTTCCATCGGAATGATAAACCGTGTAATACCAAAATTTTAAAGCATAATTCCATTGTTCTTTCAAACTAGGATCACGATTATTTTTTAAAAAATCTTCAATTTTAATAATAGTTTCTAAAATACGATGATCCCGGCTTGGCGTACTGTAGGCCTCATACAAATCACTTCCAACCTGGCAGCGATCTGGAAAACACTCATAAAAACCGTCTTCAACAATGTATTTGCGATCGTAAACAGCGCGATCCAAATTATTAATGAGACCTTGAAGCCAAACATCGGGATCCACGGGCTTACCAGATAATTTTTGATAAACAATTGGAGCAAATAAACCAGCATCTGGTGCAAATTCGTCTGAGTATTGCTCCAACGAGTACCACGGCATGTCTTGACCACGCACCATCAGCCATTTGTTATTCACTTTTTTTATCCAACGATGGCGTTGAAAACCACTCTCGTCAAAAACGGGGCGTGAAAAATCAAAACTGCGCACAGATAATCTGCGAATTTGGCGAGGCACCGTCGACGAATACATTTTCATCCAGGACTGCGCCTCAAAATCGATTTGACCTACGTTGTAAGCATGATACGAATTAATCACCCACACCGCTCCTGGTGCAACAGCGCGCGTGTCGATACGCACTGGGTACAAATCATAAAACACTGTGGCCGTGTAGGTGTTATCTTGAATGTATTCAATTGATTTTAGAAACCGTTGATTCTGCCACCAGTTATCATGAGTCGGAAGCTGTTGCCATGAGGCCGGAGCTGAGTCTTGAGTAAATAGTTTCTGTGAACCCGCTAAAATATTCCCTGCGGGTAAGCCATTCAACATTGCAAAAATCCAGCGATACGTTACAGGAACATCTGCACAATCGGTGGCAATTTGCAGGTCAGCAAAGAATCCGCTTGTTAAGTTTTCTTTCATCCATGAACTGTAGCGGTCTTCCCAGTCCTCGTTCCACTCATTGGTGACAGACCATAATTTGAATGAAGCATAGGACGTAATATGTTTTGATTTTGATTTTGATTTTGAATTATCTTGTGAGTCTAAAATTCCTGAACTGATTTTTTTAAAATCTTTTTGAAGAGCTTGAAATTTTTCTTGCGCTTCGCCGTCTGTTAAAAAATAAAAGTGAGATTCACGAATTTGAAACCCGCTGGCATTCACTTTAAAAACGTCGACAAAAACATTTTCACCTTCGAGATATTTAATTAAATAATAACTGACATCACCAATCTGGTAGTGAACTTCATTGTTGGCACGCGCAATTTCTAAAACAAAAGATAAAAGTACAAACAACAAGGCGGCTATGGTTTTTTTCATAGCTATAAAATCGGAATTTTAGTGGCCTCACCGCATTGTCTTTAGGTCTACTTATGGTCTAGCCGGACTTTAGTCACACTTTTGCAGTGTTCGTTTTCGAAACACTAATAACCACACTGGATTAAATGTTAGAATGTAACCAGTTAGCATTGGGCCCGAAACTTGCCACAACTTAAATGAAATTTTGCAGTTGAACCTACGCCGTACAATTAATACATGTAACAAATTGGGTCTGGCTTAAGCGAGTTTTTAATTAAGAAAGTAGGATAAGCCTACTCTGTGTAAGCTCGGTTATCTTAATACAAACAATTTTATTTACCAATTAGTAATTTTTCAATTAAACTCAAGCCATGAAAAAAGTAAGATATTATTTACTTTATGGGTTATTTGCATTTGCTTTTATTCCGGGATTGATCAGCCTAACTGACATCCTTCAATTACAACAGCCGGTCAAAAATTTTTCATCGTTAGAGTATTTAATGGTTTCACCGACAATCCTGGTTTTCGACAGACCGACTTATTTTGCACAATTTAATTTCGAAGTGACTTATGCTGACTTAACAACTCAGCTTGTTCCTTTGGACGCTCGCTTTTTTGAAAAGTTGTGGCCTTTCCCAGTGAGTTCTTTTGTAGTTAGAACGTTAGGACGTGGTCGTGAAAAACAGAATGTGTTATCTATGATAGATCTACTTTTCTGTCGACGACTTGTGCCAGGATTAAGTATTAGACCCGATGTTACAAAAGTAATTTTGACCGCGTACTATATTCCGACCAATTCCACGTCTAAAAAATTTGAGCTTATATGCCCATGATAGAAAAAACATTTAAATTGAATTTTTCTCATCATCAAATTGCCGGCTGGAGTCGAGCACTTTTTTCGATTTACATGACTGTTTTTTTTTGTAGTGTACTTTATTCTCACAATATTATTTTTGCATCTC
>JAYVHE010000285.1:0-2921 GCA_043771495.1 Bdellovibrio sp.
CCGACATCGTCGTCAGTATGTTGAAGGATTCGGTCATTTTATTTAAAACCGAAGACCCCGGACTTATTCAGTCGATTAAAGACCGTGATAACCAAGTGGATTTTCTGTACCGCGAAACAAAAATGTTTTTATTAGATCACGCCAATAAATCAGTTGTCGTTAATCCGCATATTATGAATATGATTATGTTCATCAGCGATTTAGAACGAGCCGCCGATTCAATCGACATTAACATTCGAACTTTAGCTATTAAAAAACACGCCTTAAAATTGGAATTTTCTGATGAAGGTTGGCAAGAAATCCATGAAATGCACAGCCAAGTTGTTAAAGTGGGCTCGATGGGAATCAACGCCTACATCAATTCGCAGATGTGTGACTTAGCCATACAGCTTAAACGGGAATTAACAAAATTAGAAATTTCATTACGAGAAAATCATATTTCTCGTCTCAACCGTGGAATGCGGGAATCCATCAATACCAGCTCGATTCACTTAGATTTACTCAGTGAATACCGTCGTATCGCAAGTTTACTTTGCAATCACGCTTATGGAAAAACCAAGTCTAAAAAGTCAGACCCTAAAGTTGGAACCGAAGACCTTTCATAAATTTTTTCATAGGGGCTTCACTTTTTGAGTTGCAAATAAAATATCTGAAAATTCTGCAGCAAAAGACTTCATGCATGCTTGAGAAATCTCTTTGGCGTTTAGTTTCCAATCCCCCAGCGCGCAGGTTTTTACTGGCGTACCTGAGTTCGTTACATTGATTGCAAAATGAATTTGCGATGAAACAGACGAACTGCTGGCAATCGAAATGGTCAGTTTTTGCGTTCCAAAATAAAGATCATCACCCTTGCGTACAAATTTAACTCTCGAAGCTTTGTCTTTTTTTAATAGAGCTTTTTCAATTTCAGTTTTAACGATGGTCGCAAATAATCGCTGGAGTGCAACAGCCGCCAACAAATCCGCCGGAAAGATTTCCACAATAAAGTGTAACATAAGGTCAGATTTAATCGTTGCTTTAACAATTTTATCTTCAAAATCAACCATGTGATCAAAACCAACATCACAAGCCCCCACCCAAGAAACAATGGCCGGTCCTTGAACATTAAAATTTTCATAGGCAAACAGGGGTCTTAATTGGGAACCGTCGTACTTTAATTTTTTAGGATAAAAAAATGTTTTCATGCAAAGGTCTCCAAGGTTAGGCCATTAACTGCAAAGGCCCGACGGGCCCGCTGGCAGGATTCACACTCACCGCACCATTTCTTTGAACTCAAATAGCAGGGCCACATTAAATGAAATGGGGCTTTGTATTTAAGGCCCATTTTGACGATCTGAGGTTTAACTAAATTTATTGTATAACAGTGCGCTTTTACTTTGGTTTGCGTCGAATACGCAAGCGCCCCATTGGTTTTTTTTAGGAACGCTAAACTATTATCCGGAAAGGTTTTTGCTTCTTCGGCATTAAACCCAGGTATAATAAATTCAGCCTGGTAAGATTCGGCAAAAGCCGCTGCCGTATTTAAAAACAAACCATTTCGATTGGGAATCCAAACTGATTGAGCCGTTTTTTCCGACGTTTTTATGTCATCGATAGCGATTGAATTTCCGGTTGGAATTTTAATCGACCGGTCTGTTAAACTGGAATCACCCAAATTTTTTAACCACTGTAAATCAATCACTTGGTGAGGAATCTGATAATGTTTACAGATTTTACGAGCCGAGCTGATTTCTTTTTGAACTGCACGCTGCCCGTAGTTAAATGTTAATGCTAAGACCACGTTAGTTTTTTCTAATGCAATGGCCAAGTTAACAGTTGAATCTAAGCCTGCTGAAAGCAAAACGATAGATTTTTTCTTTTTATTTGTTTTCATTGGCAACAATATCTTTAACTAAAATTTGCACAGTGGTTTTATTACGAAATGAATTTTTTTGCACTTCACCTAATATATCGTAATAATAATTTTCTTTAATTAACGCTTTCGTTTTTTCTTTTGGTGAAAAGCAAAGGGCCTCGATCGCTGTGTGATTCTGATGACTTTCTTCGACCATGAATAATTTTAAATGGCCACCTTTTAGTTCTTTAATACTTTCAACACGCAAACGATTAAATCGGTAAAGCGGCTCTGGAAACCCTACGCCAAATGGCCCCATGCTGTAATGCCAGCGTAAATAATTTTCGTTAACATCTGAGAATTGCGCTTCAAGGTCGTACTCTGTGGTGCGAATGGATTTTTCGCCTTCTAAATTATAAAAACGATTTAATCCGACTATGAACTGTTCAACATTTTTGACGTTAAGTTCAAAGCCGGCGGCTGAATAATGTCCACCACTGCGATTGAGAGCCGTCCCACAAAAAAACAGAGCTTCCACAAGGCTGGTGTTGGAGTCGTCTGGTTGGCGTGAACTTCCGACGATGATGCCTTCACTATTCAAAGATCCGATAAAAACAGGTTTGTTTGTGGATTGCGCAAGCTTAGTGGCTACTAAGCCAATCACTCCACGATGAAATTGGTCCGAGTACAAAAAAACAAAATTGTTATGGGTCCAATGGGACAATAATTCTTCGGCGCGCGTCTCTGCAAAGGATTGCAAATCCAGTCGGTCTTGGTTGGAATCAAACATTTTTTCAACGAGTTGCTCGGCATCGGCTGAACTTTTTTCAATGTAAATATGGATCGGTAAAATCTCTGAATCCATTCTGGATAATGCATTTAATTTTGGCGCAATTCGGATTCCAACATCTGACGATGTTAAATCCTTGCCATCAAAATTAAGTTTTTTTATCAACTGTTGCAAGCCGGGTCGCTTGGTATTTTTTAAAGCCATAAGTCCATGCTTAACTAAAACCCGATTGTCTTCGATGAGCGGAACCATGTCGGTTAAAGTTGCGATTGTAAAAACATCTAAAATTTCTTTGAG
>JAYVHE010000286.1:0-14034 GCA_043771495.1 Bdellovibrio sp.
GAACAGCTTGGAATTGAGATCGATCTTTTACAAAGACAATTAAATTTTTTGAAAACACATCAAGCTTGGTTGGTTTTTCACCGGGCTCTAAAGATGATAAATTGATACTTTGACCGGACTCTGGATTATCAGTGGCTTGGTTTCGAGCGTTTTCTTCCGTGCCCGCATTCAATGTTAATAAGAAATCTTTAAGTGTAGTAAAGTTCAAAAGTTTTTTTTGCCGGACTGTTTTGCCAGAGTCCGGTAAGTTATTAGCAACCAAAGACCCATTCATTAGTGTATCTTCGATCAACCATGGCGAGTAAAACCACCCTTTTGATTTATAAAAACTAATAATGTGAGCAATCGCACCACCGGTCAGCGCTGCCGAAGCTTCCGTATTTGATAAAACCGCCGATTGGGAACTGGCATTTATTCCGACAACACTTTGGCCAGGAGCAAGTATTTCAACACCTTCAGCGCCGTAGTTCGAAAATGGCGCCACTTCAATAGTGGAATTCTGAAGTCGAGCACCAGCCGTGATGACCCCTCGAAAGTAACGTCCCCAACAAGAAACCTGCGAAGTTGGACTGGCTTGGAACAAACTAAAATCGCGCGGTCCAATTATTTCACCCGCTTGAGGATTGCCGCCACGGCCTACTTTGGATCCTGCTGGGACAACCACTGTGACCTTACGCTCGATCGCATAGTACAAAGCTTGACCGATCAGTGGATCACAAAAACTATTGTCGTTTTCCCAAAGAGGCAGCACGATGACTTCGGCGCCGCGATTGACCATTTGTTTAATCACAGCAAAGGTTAATGCATGAAGAAACCAATCTTTGTAATTTGTTGGTAGCGATACCGGAATTAACTGGGAAATTCCATCGGCAACGCCTTGCACGGACGTAGTTGGATTTTGCGGTAAAGCGATGATTGAACCTAGAAAAGTTCCTAGCCCATCTGGATCACCAGTCGGCAAACCGACTGCATTCGGACTTAAGGGTAATGGTGGGTTAGTCGCTAAGTTAAATCCTGGAGCGCTGATCCCCACATTGACTTTGGTAGAAGCGGTTAACGTCTTTAAGCTTTGCAAGATGGCGGGATCTAGTGACATTTGGGACCAGGTCGAAGAAGAGCCGTTGTTCAATGTATTAAGAAGTTGGCCGATGGGTTTTGGATCCGTCGCCGAAACGTAAGAACCCGTTGCGCAATTATCTAAGCTTATAGCGGTTTCGAATCGACTTTGTTCTATAAATTCATTCACCTGAATTGAAATCATCGACACATTAAAAACACCAACCGGAGCTTCAAAATTAAATTGCAATTTTAGATAAGGATCTAAAAAATAAAGTGGAGAATTCAGAATGATATCTTTTCTATCTTTCACACATTGATCGTCCACAAAAGCATAGATCCAAGAACCAATTTCGAAGCCTGGCACATCGACACCGTTAATTAGTTTTTTCTTAACTGTATTTGGCGCAACTAAAATTGAATTTTTTCCTTCTGTTGATGAAATTGGCGCCGTGTTTGGATTATCAAAAACACTGTTTTTTCTTTCGAGCGAAACACCACAGTTCTGAAAGAACAGTAATGAAAACAATGTTCCGGAACAAATGTAGAAAGGTAATTTCTTAAATTCGAATTTTCTTAAATAGCTCGCCATTTTGCTAAAAACATTTTTCATCTTTTTTCCCTTAGTTTTACTTGGCGGTTAAGAGCAATTTTTGTTTTTTACTTAAACTTCCGTAGGTCCAATTCATCGAGCTACTGAGAGCTCCTGCCTCTGAACCCGAAACTCTGATCTGAACGTCAATTTCTTTTTGTGCCTGAATCGTTAACGGAAATGCGGTCGAACCGAAATCAACAGGTATCTTTGAATTTTCCAAATTCGGACGGTTCAAAGTGATGGCGTCATTCGTATCATTGACGATCTTAATGATGACTGAAGTGGATCTTTCCCCGATGGCAACTTTTCCTAAGTTTAACTTTGCATTTTCTTTCATGCCCAGAAAAGATCGGGCTCCAGCCAAGGGGCTAAAAGCGGCCTTCCCCACAAAAAAATTAACTTTATTAGCTTCATAAAGACGAACTGAGTACTTGTAACCCGCGTCAGGATTAGGCTGCTCGGCATAAAAACTTTCACTTGCTACAAGCGGCTGTATCGCTTCTTCCACCGTCCAGTTGTGGATATACTCGACGGCTTTATTCCCGGCCTTGTCAGTCGCATTAATTCTAAATGTGTGCGCTCCGATTGTGAGATTGGCAATATCGTGCCTAGTTTGACAGGGAAACGGGCTTGATGAATCCAAAACACACTGCGAGCTTTCAATCCCTGACAGACTATCCGTCGCAGTAAATAAAAATTCCGTGTTAATTTGAGTGATCACAGCTGCAGGCTTTCCAGTGACTGAAATCTCCGGTGGCGTTCGATCGATGATCCAACGATATTCTTGTTCAGAGGAAAGAACACCTGTTCCACTGCGGCCACGCACTTTGAAACTTTGCTGTCCTTGCGATAAAGCAGTATAAGATTTTGGCGATGTACAAGCGGAAAAGCTAGTCTCAGCCGCCAACTTGCATTCATATGTTGAAGCGCCCGAAAAAGAAAAAGTTGCTGATTCAGCTTGCGTGTTTAAGGCCGGAAGCCCACTTTGAGTGATCGTCACTGTTGGAACACTGGCATCCACCGTCCAGCGATATTGATACTGCGGCGCAGAGTTTCCCGCCATATCGATCGCATCGATTGTAAATATATGGTCACCTTCGCTTAAGTTGGATTTTGAAAACCCGATCGAACAATCAACTGGGGCCTCAGAGTCTATCTTACAACTGATTCTCGATACTCCTGATATGGAGTCGGTCACTGTAAAAGCAAAGTTCACTGATTTACTACTCGTTAAAGAACCAGGCGTAGAAGAAACGTTGATGTTCGGCGCTGCTGCGTCCTTGGTGAATGAAAATTCTTTTTCGATTCGTATGTTTGCAGTAGTTATCAACACAATTCGCGCCAGATGATTACCGTCAATCAAATTTGTCATTTGTAAAACTAATCCCGAACAGTCGACTGAAGACATGGAATTTAGGGAACACCCGATTGACCTCACACGATCTTTGATCAAACCTTGAATTGTAAAATTCAAAGTCAGAGAGTTTAATTTTGTTAGAACTGTGCTGGTATTGATAACGATCGTAGGGCGATCGGCAGGTACAGGAGCAACTGGGTTTGCTGACCCATCACCGGGTGTGACTCCTGTATTTTTTCCACCTTCTAATTCATCGGCAGAAGACGAAATCTGGGATTCTAATTTTTTGTTTTTACAACCTGACATCAAGCCCAAAATCAAAAATGAAAAAATCATCAAGTTAATCGATCTTGAATGTTGCAACATACATCCCCCAAAATGGGTCGGCTTGACTGGATTCGCACCACCCCCACTAATCTATCTATGTCGGATGAAAAAGGAATCGACTAAAGACTTTGTCAGTCTTATTGAGTCATTACGCACGTTTTTTTGCTAAATGATTCGCAGACTTAACAAGTGATTGTTTCAATTTGAAGCACGACACCGTTTCGATTCACGAAGCCTGTGAATTCGCGATTTAATAATGACACATTTGAAATAGGATTATTCTTCAGCAATCCCATAATTTACATTTTGAAATCCGTTCGTTCCTTGATCAAGGTTTTCGCCGGTTACATTTCGCATGATTGCACGTTCTAAATCTTGAGCGGTAAAATCACCGTTAACCCCAGCCGCAGTTTCATCAAGTACATCAATTTGTAATCGACCACGTTCCCAGTTTGTTGTGCCATTCATAAAGCCAATGTTTTTCCATACTGTTGTTTGCGGCTTTAGAATATCTAGTTTGGTAATAACGTAAACTCCGAGCGTCAATGGCGCTAGGCCCGAGATCAACACTCCATCATCGTCGAGTTCACCTTCTGAAATAAAAGGTTTTCCATTTGAATCGACTGAAGCCCCGTTCACAGTGAATTCAAATTTGAATTTTGTTCTTGGAATACCGGTCATAATAATATGTCCAGTCACGTTATTTGACTGCAAACGCGGTACTTCTAAAGTAAATCGAACGGCGCTATCGATTGGTTTTAAAGTTCTGCTAACATAGTCATTCATAAACTGCGAATGCCGCCCATGCTGGAATATGGCACTGTATTGTCCGTCCGATATTTTTTTTACAATTCCCGCAAACAGTGTAGAACTAGCTGTCGCATTTGGGCCGCTGCTGTCGGAATGATGACCCGCAAGATAGTTTATGCGTGATTCGAACTGAACTCCTGACTGTTTTAACTTATTGTAAAATTTAAACTGATCTACCCAGGGAACAATAAAATCATGCGATCCTAATTCTAGGAACAGCCGCGGTGAGCGTGATTTAATTGAATTAATTATATATGGACTGGACAGATTTATTGTACTTTCAAAAATGCTTTTGTCTTTAGTTCCAGCTAGTACAGCCAAGTGGGCTTCGTTGCGAGTGTAATCTTTTAAGTTATTATTTACGGAATATTTAAAATCTTTTTTCCAAGTATCAAGCAGCCCAATCGACCATTCTGCAGCTCCTAAAAGAAGTGGAACCGTGCTGCCCGTTAATCCTGCCACAAATGGAAAATCTGCAGGTGGAACAGCTGCATAACAAGCGACAACTCTGTACGGTAATGATTCAGGATTTGCCGACATTGATAGCGCAGTTAATCCACCACGGGATCCTCCGAAAATAAAAATTCTTTCTGCGTCTCCGCCGAAAATATTTTTAATTCTTTGCATAATAGAATTAAATTCTAAGCGTGCACTCGCAGGAACTGTTCTAGAACCAATGCTACCAGCGCCGTTCCAAATTACCCCAATAGCCGGAGCTGAAAGATTTTTATAGGCATATGAAAGAGTTTGAATCATTTGGTTATTTGGAACTATCAAATGATTAGCCAAATCATAATGGCCAGAAACAACAATTGGATATTTTCCCGGAGGATCCGTCGGATTCCAGCCTGGTGGTAGAATCACATTGACCAAACTTTTTCCAATAACTAGGCCATAAAGCATTTGCAAGGATCCCCGATTTCCAATCACTGCGGACTTTGCAACAGTCCAATCCGAATAGGAGCTAGGCTTGCGATGCTCGATTGAAATTCCAGAAAGCTGACATTCGCCGTTGGCCCAGTTCTGATATTCAGAATCTGAAATTTTTCTGTATTCATAAGTATCGGCAATATAATTATCGACCAAGGGAAGTAGTCCATAATTGTAGAAATAGCGAGTTTGGTTCCGATTCGGATTATGCAGCACCATCTGATCCGTAGCACCTTCTTGAAATCGCTTTGTCGTTTCAGACCAATGAGTCACGAGTGGCAATGTATTTTGCGCATTTGCACAACTTACAACTGGAGGGCGAGCACCTCGTTCACAGAGGGCTCCGTCGTATCCTTCAAGACATGAAAACCCACAATGAGCTGCACCTTTGACCCACACTTGATTAACTTGGCTTGGGGTGCCATTGTTAATTTGGCAATTTAAACCGTTCACACACGGTAAAGTGGAATTGCAAGAAAAAGTCTGTCTGACACAAACACCGTTGACCGAGTTGAAGCCACTGTCACAAACGTACTGACACTTTGTTTCAGGACTACACGATGAAAATACTCGTCGCGCAATGTTCGCTACTAAATTTTGGTCGTCGCCAGAACACAAAACAGCATTGGCTGGTGCAGTTTCTGTGCAACTATAGATTGGTGTTTTTTCTGTTTCGCATAGTGCGCCTTCAAACCAGTCTGCACAGGAAAATCCACAGTGCGCGGCATTTTTAACCCAGCCTTGGTTTTGGGTGGTTGGATTTCCGGTGGTTGTCGTACATTGAGTAGGGACCACACATGGAACCATCGGCGCACAAGAATTATTGAGTTGCTGAATGCAAACTCCATTAATGTTATTAAAACCAGGTTTACAAGTGTGTTCACATTTTCGCTCGGCCGAGCAGACTCCAAAAACAGCTCTTGAAATATTTGAAGTTAAATCAGCTTCGTCGCTGGCGCATAAAAGTGAGTTACTAGGTTCAGTTCCCTGACAAGTGTATGTAGGAGCTGTTGCACGTTCGCAAAAATTCCCTTCAAAACCTATGTTACATCGAAATCCACAGGTCGTCGCATTCTTAGTCCAAGCTTGACCAATCTGAGTCGGAGTTCCTGTCGTCAATGTACAATTTTGTCCGTTCTGACATGGGTCAGGGTTAGCACAAGCTACGACTTGCGGAACAGCACATACGCCATTTTCAAAATTGAATCCTGCATTACAAATAAATTCACACTTCTGTGATCCAGTACAACTATTTGAAAGTATGCGTGCAAAGTTTTGTGCAAGCCCCTGGTCATCGCCATAACACAAGCTCGCGTTAGTTGGAAATTCACCAGTACAACTTTTTACAATACCTTGAGTTCCCGGAGTCGTTGGAACCATGGATGGATTCGTTACACTTCCGATGTACTGCGACTCAAAAGGTCTTGACGCGCAATTATTATAAGTTAATGAAACCGTTGAAAATGCAACAACACCAAAGAACAAATTAAGCACCACACTCGTAATTTTCATGCACTACCTTTGTCGGTGAAAATCAAAACTTTATTTAGATTTTCCCTCTGATATGCTGTGGAAATTTTACGATCTTGGCATTGATGTCAAAGTTTTAGCTAGTTTAAAAGGTGGTGTTTCAAATTGAAACACCACCTTTTAAATAATGTCACCGTCGATGCAGTTTTAAATTCAAGTGGCAAAATTCACCTTCGCAATGGTGCGAAGGTGATGAATGTGAATTAACGGTTAATATTTGCTAATTGTAAAACAAAACTATACTCATGCGCGACGTCTTTAAGAGCTTCGAAACGTCCCGATGCTCCTGAGTGTCCAGAGTTCATATCAATTCTAAAAAGCACCGGGTTCTGCGATTTTGTGACGTCACGTAAACGCGCCACAAATTTTGCGGGCTCCCAATATTGCACTTGCGAATCATGATAACCTGTAAAGACAAAAACATAAGGATAACGGTTCGGTTTTAGCTGATCATAAGGCGAATAGGATTTAATATATTCGTAGGCGGGCTTTTCGTTGGGATTTCCCCATTGTTCGTATTCCGCCGTTGTTAAAGGGATGTCTGGATCTAACATCGTTGTTAAAACATCTACAAAAGGCACATCATAGATTAATCCTCGGTAAAGCTCTGGGCGTAAATTCATTATTCCACCCATTAATAGGCCGCCCGCACTACCACCGCTGGCAAAAACTAAATTTTTGTCGCCGTAACCTTCATCAATTAAATAATCAGTAGCCTCAACATAATCAGAAAAAGTATTTTTCTTATTCATCATGCGACCTTGTTCATACCAATAACGACCCATTTCAGAGCCTCCACGCACATGAATAATGGCGTACACGAACCCGCGATCTAAAAGAGAAACCATCGATGATCTAAAGTATGCATCCATGCTGTAACCGTAGGACCCATAACCATACGTAAACAGTGGATTGCTGCCGTCTTTTTTAAATTTGTCTTTGCGATAGACAATTGAAATTGGAATTTTTGTTCCGTCGTTGGCTTTGCCCCAGACCCGCTCAGAAAAATAGAGTTTGCTATCGTAAGTTGGAACGTCTTGAACTTTTTTAATCTCTGATTTTTTAGTTTTAAAATCATAGTCAAAAACCGTGTTTGGTTGCACCATCGATTGATACGAGTAGCGAAAGTTTGGGCTATTGTATTTAGGAGTTATGCCAAAACCAACCATGTACGTGGCGTCTGGAAAATTGACCAAATAAGAATCTTCTAATGGTGATGACTTTGTTGTGGCGCGATCAATAACACGAATCTGAGTTAAGCCGTTAAAACGCTCGGCCGCAACTATGTTTTTTTCAAAGACTTGTATTCCAGAAACGTAAGTATCTTTGCGGTGGGGAAAATAGTCCTGCCAGTGAACTTTTTCAGTCGCCGTGTAGGCCATTTTCATGACCTTAAAATTTTCTGCTTGCCAATTTGTGGTGACATAAAAACCGTCGCCGCCATCGTCGATATCGTATTCATGCATGGGCTCGCGAGCTTGAATCATCTTGAATTCTTTGAGGGGTTGATCCGCTGAAATAAAGCGGATTTCTGTTGAGTTAAAACTGCCACTTGTCAGAAAAATGTATTTTTGAGTTTTAGATTTTCCAACACCAATATTAAAAATTTCATCTTTTTCAAAAAAGATCTCTGTGGATTTATCTGTGGTTAAGTCATAACGAAATAACTTTTCTGAGCGTAAAGTGTCTGGATTTTGTTGCGTGTAAAATAAATGACGATTGTCATTGGCCCAGACAAACTCACCCGTCGTGTTTTTAATTGTACGATTTAATGTTTTCCGCGTTTGCAAATCTAAAAAGTGAATATCATAAAAGCGCCGTCCCACGTAATCGACCGAATAAGCCACGACTTTTTCTGAAGGGGCCGCCTCTAAACCACTGACTGAAGTATATTTTTGACTTTTAGCCAGCTCATTAACGTCTAGAATAATCTCTTCTTTATTTGACTGGCTGTTTAGCTGGTTAGTAACCAGGCTTTTATACTTCCGACAGTAAACAGGATAATTTTTCCCAGTTTCAAAACGACTATAGTACCAGTAATTTCCCTCGAGGTAGGGAACAGATGAGTCGTCTTCTTTAACTCGTGCTTTGATTTCTTTAAACAATTCATCGCGCTGAGCTGTGAATGGTTTTGTTATAGAATCATAGTATTCATTCTCAGCCTTTAACGCCTTAAGAACAGGTTCAGAGTCGCGATTTTTCATCCAAAAATAAGGATCAATGCGAGTGTCCCCGTGCAAAGTCATGACCTGAGGTACTTGTTGATGGTTTGGAGGTACGATCGAATTATCAAAAACATTTGTTTTCATATTTGACCCACTATTCGAGTGTTTACAATTTACTAAACTCAACGTTGCAATTACTAAAAAAATAAATTTTTTTGTCATAGATCAGAATGTAAATGCCAACCTTGCATTTGGCTAGTTCCGCTGCGCCGTAGTTTTTCAAAAACTATGACTTATGACTAGGAAAAAAAAACCTGGGCTTTACCAGGCGATCAAATAGACCGTCAAATTAGTTTTGTGACTCCAATTTATAATAAGCAGCTAATAAAGAGATCCACAACCATTGGAGGAAAAAATGAAAAAAACCGCTTTCGCATTATTAGTGACAACACTTGCATCACTAAATTGCTATTCGTTCACTGAAACTATTGATACATCTTTAATTTCGGTCAGCAAATCTAACATTAATTTGAATCAGCAAGTATTTGACAGTTTTTCAGATAGCAAATTCATTATGTCTAAAGAAATCGGTCAGCCGTCTTTACCCTCGCAAAGCTACTTATTAGCTGGCTTACCAAAAGACATTCAGATGAATTTACAATTCAACCGCCCTGAAATGATCGACAATGTTCGGTTAGCTCCGGCAACTCCAGAAAAATGCCGTTGCATCGATGATTTATTAAATGCAAAAAGACAATTTACTTTTTCTGAAAAATCCTATCTTGCTCCACAAGCATTGGTGACTAAAACTTATTTAGGTCAATATCGTGGAACTCCAATTACTAAGGTTGATGTTAAACTTGTACAATATGATGCCGCCGAAGCCCGATTGACTCTTTACGACAACGTGGCGATCTCGACGACAGCAAAGAAATTTATATTTGCTAAAATTGCGAATCAAGCTGTGACTAAAAACTTTTTAGTTGTTGTTCCAAAAACGTGGGAGTCTGCAGTTGTAGAGTTTGTCGAATATAAACGGGCATTGGGTTTTAATATGATCGTTGAATCTGTTGCTTCGCCAGAAAACACAACAACATTGTTACAACAAAAAATTAAGTCGCACTACAACGGTGGACACTTAATGTTTGCGATGATCGTTGGCGACGAAGACTCTATCCCAATGTTTGCGTTAGATACATCAGCCTCAAGCGCGACGCCAAGTGATTTGCCTTACTTTACAATGGACGGCGCTGACGATCATATCCCAGACGTTTTAACCAGCCGTATCTCTGCAGCGAGCGCCGCATCAGTTAAAGATCAACTCGCAAAGATTATGGATCAAGAAAAAGCGAACATGGCCTCATTCGATGCACCTAAAAATATTATCGGAATAGCAAGCTCAGAGGGTTTTCAACCCTCTGATGCTGAATACGTTACTTCGATCAATGACTCGCTTAAAGCAAAATGGGGCGGCGAAGTCGCTTACTTTTATGAAAGCAATGTGGATTCAAATGCAGTCAATTTAAATGGGGCCTTCAATCGCGGAGCATTTTGGTTAACTTATCTTGGTCACGGTTCCGGTTACAGCTGGCCGAGTATGTACGATTACTATTCAACAGCCGACATTTTAAATATAAATAATGCCGCTGCAACCAAGCCGGTAATTATCGATGTTGCTTGTCAAAATGGCCGCTTATCAGTGGATCATTTAGGTTCGCAATTTATGAATCCAAAACAAACTCGTTCAGCGGCCAATGGCGCGGCCGCTTATTACGGTGGTTCAGTGAATATTTCATGGCATCCACCAGCTATCATGGCGCGCGGAATCGCCTTTGAACATATGGAAAAAAACTTTAGCTTTTTAGGCGAAGCGCTTTTAGCTGGTCAAATTTATTTGGCAAATAACTGGGATAGCTCAGAAGATATCATCGATAACTTAGAGTGGTATCATCTGCAAGGTGATCCCAGCTATTCGATCCAATACTAATAACTATTGGGGTCAACCGGTTGAACTGGTTGGCTCCCGTGTTCGCCGAATATTTCGTTCAACTTCAACAAAAATTTCGGAATACCATATGCGGCATCGGGTTTACATGGAACGGAAAAACCCTCTCCGACATAAACCAAGCATGGCTGTTCGATTGAGGCCGACGACTGTTTTAGATTTCCATTCACATCATAATATTCTGCATTCAATCTGACTTCACGACAAACCATACCTGATTCGCCACCATCACACATTTGTATTATGACGTATTTTGCTTTCGCGTTTGTTCCGCCTCCGATTCCACCAACGCCGGAAAGCGCATTTTGAATTAGCAGTTGGGTACCTAACAATAACAAAACATTAATAAATAATTTCACGACTAACCATCCTCGTTTTTCAAAGTTTCTATAATGCAGTAACTAAATGCCGGAATATTTCCCTTGGAGTTAGCCTTTTGGGCCACTTCAATTTTTTGTTTCATAGCCTGTTGGTCGATCTTAATCCACTCCTGATAGGCTGCTTCAGATAAGGCTTCCGCATAAAATCCAACAAAATTTTTCGACAACACATAACAATTTGCAGGCTTCGCATACGTTTCTGACAAAATGGTACCCGCTTTAACCAACAGTTCAGGGGGCAAAGAAATGTTCTTTGCCCCCTGGGTATATTGATCAGGACCAATTTCAGCAACCAACTGAAATTCGATCAATTGCCGAATAATAGTTATTCCATATTCGCCAAACTTGGACTGCAACTCAGCCTTATTAATCGCGTGCGAACTAGCCAATAAAAAAACTTCTAGAGCAACCACATTTCCAGAAATAAATTTTAACCCTTTTTCTGAAATGTCTATATTTCCAGTTGCTTTTTCAGGAAACGATTTTACTAAAAATTCCTTTATAACTAGCGGTACCTTTTCCAAAACCTTACTGTCACAATCAAGGCTATAAAAAAATCGATAAAGCTTCATAATTGTCGGATATGATGGACTATTTTGCTTCATCGAAATACGCAGCAACGTTTTTTTGTGAATCTCTAATTTACGAGATAAAAAATTAAGTCGTTTTTGCCGATCATTGCCTTGATCTAAATAGGAATTAAGATCTTGGCTCACCAGATCTAAAACAGATAATTTTGAAGTATCGGCCCCTGCCGTTACCTTCGAATATTGAATACTCTCGGTCACACCAAACATGCGTGATTTCTACCATAGTCCTTTGCTGAATCGCGACCTAATTTTAATAAATCAGTTTTAAAAAAATTTCACAGTCCCGTTATTCGGTATTTCGTTTTTAAGTCGAATCAACCTGTCAATCATGTCGACAGCGCACCAAAATTTACAAAAAAAAAGGAGTCTTTCGACTCCTTTTTCTATTAGATATTCATCAATCGAACACTAATTTACTCGTATTGGAAAAATCCAACGAAAAACTAATAATTAGTTTCCGCCTGGAGAAATTTCGTAGTTATCTTCAGGAGCAGTAAAACCAGCATCTAAGAAAGCTTGGTTTAAGTCTTTCAACCATTGTGGAACTTTGCCTTCAGGGCAAGCTACTTCATGACCACCTTCGCCAGCATAACAACCAGTTCCTGGAGCTACTGGAGCAGAAGCACCACGGATTTTGAAAGTAACGTATTGAACTTGGTCTCCAGACTCTCCGCCTAATACTTTACAAGTAGCATATTTTCCGTTTGCAGAAATTTTGCAACCTGTTGTGTCTTGTGCTGAAGCGCTGATTGTAGCAAATGCTACTAAAGCAAAAATAACTGATTTCATAATAATTTCCTTCGTTATGATGTATAAAACATCTGTTTGTTAATTATTTAAAACTTTCGTTTTAATCTTTTAATTAAATTTGTGTGATTGGGTTCTACATTTGCGAATTTAAAAAAGCGAGACTGATTTAGTTTTCTGGGTCAATCAGCTGGACATGTCCCGTTTAGTTTGATTTTTTGAGCCGTAATGTGGACATGTCCACATCGATTGTAAAAACGACCTAGAATTTTTTATAAACTCGCCGAACCAAGGCTATTTACAACCCTTCCAAGGACCAGCTGGACTCAACGCGCTCTAATTTTTAAAAGAAAATTTAGCCAACAAACTGAAATTTTTTGATATTGCAACTGTAAGTTCCGTGATGGTTAATAATGACGTCGCCACCGACTTCTTTACGAGTAAACATAATTAGTTTATAAAGTTTAGCGTCGTGAATGACAGGATCATAGGAAATCTTAAAAACGTTTTCAAATAATTCAGCTTTAGTCACGGGTCTAACAGCTGTTGATAAGAACTTGAGTAACTCACGCACATTAATGTTTTTAATCTCGCTAAGATCTATGACTTGGTTATCTTTATGAGTATTGGTTATTTCAGACTCTAAAATTTTTACTGTTGTTAATAATTGCGTAGATAATTCGAAATTTTTGTCATTTAATAATTTGAGGGCCTGTAGTTTTAATACTCGATCGTTCAAATTGTTAATTGTCCGCTCGCATAATGACTTTTTTCCTCGTAATCCGCTGATAACAGCAGACCAAACATACAACGAATAGGCTTTGCGAGAGATGCCACTTTGGCGCCTCAAAATTTCAGCCTCGGTTAATCGTTTACGTGCGTAAAGCAGATCATTTTCAGAAATCAGTTTAAGGACCGCTTGAGTTTCTTGAACCAATAAGTTTTCAATTTGAAAACCTTGGCCCACATTGCCATCATCTCGCGACTCATCAATAAAAGTGTTGAGTCGAATCGCGGATCGATCAAATCCACAGGATTTTGCCAGGCTAAGTCCTTTTTTAAACGCGTGTTTAGATTCCTTAGTGTTACCGATTTCTTGCTGAATTAGCCCAGTGCCGGTGAGTGACCGGACTATTCCGCGTTGATAGTCGCAGGATTCGGCCAACATCAGCGATCGCGTATAACACGACAATGCTTCGATTTGTAAACTTTGAAACGCATAACCGACCGCCTTAAACAGCATGCGATAAAATTCAAAAATTAGAACATAATTTTGATCAGCTAAAATTTGAAATTTTAGCAAGGCTTGTTCGCGAACTTTTAAATTGTACTGAGTCTCGCTGACTAAAATCATTAAAATCCAACAACAGCCCTTTTCAAATGCGATTTCACTCGTTGACGCTTGGTTATTTAGAACAGAAATTTTATTTTCAATTTGAGAATAGAAAGATTCGAAATCGCCAGTTCTGGTCAATTCTAATATTTTTAAATATGAATTAATTTTAGCGTTATCGTGAGCAAAGATGCCTTTTTCGAAATTAA
>JAYVHE010000287.1:0-6051 GCA_043771495.1 Bdellovibrio sp.
CGTGACTCAAGCGCGATCACTCTCGTGGGCGATGTCTCCATCAGGAATTGCCGTCGGTCTTCTGGTGAAGTTCGCGCTACCGCCGTAAACGTTATTCTAGGGCAGTCTCTCGGTAATAGATAATTCGCTAGATGCTCTTCATCAACAGCCCAAACGGCGTTGCCTGTGACGCCACTATCGGGCGAAGGAACAGGGCGGGGTTCAAAGACTTGAATATTTGATTCCTCGCTAACATGGAACAGTTTCAGCACTTGCATTTATAAATTATATTCTGCTTGTCGGTTGAGTGTAAAGAAAACGAAGGTTTGCGGTGCAGGTTGGCGATCAGTTTGGCTCAGAAAAGCCGACCAGGAATCAAACTGAAAGAATTCCGAAATTCCAGACCTAACCCACCAATTCAATAAGTGCCATAATTTCATGTTGTCTGATGAGACCGAAATCACTTCCTAAAGTGTCAAGTCAACTCCGAACTTCTACAGTTTCACACTACATTTAATCTCAGCATATACACACAATTGTGACTACAAAGAAAGTCCACGTTCAATCGAGTTTGTATTTGTGGATGATCAAATCGTCGTTCCCCGCAATGACGGAAAATAATTTTCCATCTTTTTAAACCCAAAGTGTTGAGCTGCTCGCAATCGATTGTGGACTGGACAAAGCAATTCAAGATTTTGCAACTCACTAGATCCACCTTTGGCAAATGGAATTTTATGTTCAATCTGCAAATGATATTGAGCGGAGCATTTCTTTTTTGTTTCTGGATCCATATACTGGCATTGGTGCTGATCACGCTCTTTAACTTTTCTGAAGGTCACTTTAGAAATGTACCTTGATTTTGACTCTGGCTTACTTTCAGCAAATCCTTGATTACATTGTGTTAATCCTAGCTTGCCTTCTTTTACTCCTGACTTACTTTCAGTTAACGCGATTCGACTTCGCGGTGGTTGCGCTCTGCACTTTTCTTTTTTGAGATTTTCCAGAGTTTGCGCCGTCATCATTTTGAATAGTTCAAGCTTTGAAAGTGGCTTACCTAACAGCACTTGAATTTCTTCAAGATCTTTTTGTAAGTCTTCATCGATGACAAATGTTACCTCGGTCTTATTGCCTTTAACTGGTTTTTCAATTTCTACTGGTTTTAATACAAACCCGTCAGGCTTTCTTTCGGCTAAAATACGTTCGGTTACCTTCGTCGTTTGATTCTCAAGTGAAGCTAGAATTTCTTGTTTTTCATTTTTAGTTGATTTGAGTTGTCGGCAGTGCGTATTCATCATCGAGATCTGAGTTAAATTTAAATCACCATTTTGAATCTTAGTTTCAACCTCTGGAATTTCTTTGAGTAAACTCATTGCACTGATTCGTCGCCAGGCGCTACCTTCAGAAAATTTCAATTCTTTAATACAATATTCTTTCAAGTCTTTAAATCCCATTTGGGCATAGAGCATTCGCTTTTCATTTTCACGCAGATGCCAGAGCACCTCGATGGTGCTGAGCCTTTCTTTGTCTGCTGCTAATTTAGTTTGAAAATGCAATACTTGGTTAGAAAGGTGTTGTAGTTTCATTAAATTCTCCAGCTTTAAAAATGCGGATCCGTTATTGAAAATAAAAATATCACAGGTTTTTATTTTCATTTTTTAAAGCCTTTAGAGAAAGCAAAACACATTACGAAACATCTGAATTAGTAGTTTGTAGCTGATGAAAATGACCACCAACGCAATCAAACAATACTTACCGTCACCTTCTTGTTTATACAAAAATAATGGAATAGAGCAAGATTTAAAAACTCCAAACCATCGTCAATTAAAAAGTTTTTTGACGCAAATATTTCATTTGAGCTGGTAACCAGACTGCACTATATCGTCATTCATCATACTCCAGATGCACCTGCACACGCTTTTGCTTAACAAAAATCAACGACGACAAGCACCAGAAAATATTCAAACGCTACAGATCTAAAGCATCGAAAAATGTCGGTGCAGGTAGAATCATAACAAACGTTTTCAAATATGCTCTTACATTTAACTCGCCAAAACAAAATGCCTGCTCAAGTGGGTTCGGTGCTTCTAAGATTGAAACGACTTTTGGAGTTATAACTTTAATTGTAGTCTGAACTTGAGTCAGCGAATGGCAGAAAACTTTAAAACTATAGTTTAAGCCAACTAATGGCTCTCAACTAAATGTATTGGTCGGACCTGTGCTTTACGTTAGTTCCCGCTAAAAGAAGAGTCTGCGATTTCTACACTATTCCAAAATTTGGTAATGTCTTTTAAAATCTCTTTTGAAACAGCTTCCTGCGGGCCTTGCTCAAACCAGTCTTGGGGCATTGATTTGGTGTAGCTGGACTGCATGAATCGATCATCCATGAGTACGATGAGGCCGCGATCTTTTTCAGATCTGATCACGCGGCCTGCGGCTTGGATCGCTTTAGCCATAGCTGGAAAAGTATAAGCATAATCAAAACCGGATTGGTAATTTTCTTGATAGTACTCTCGCATTTTTTCACGTTGTAAATCAAAATTTGGTAGAGGAGGGCCTACAACAAATGCCCCAATCAGCATATCTCCCGGATAATCTACACCTTCAGAAAACACTCCACCTTGAACGGCAAAAAGAACATGGGACGCGGCCGGACTCTTCAAAGTTTCTAAAATATCTTCGATAACGGCTTTTTGCATATTGCGATGTTGTCGAAGGTACTGAAAACCAAAAACAGACGGCATTTGCTCTAAAACTTTTTCCATAAAATCAAAACTTGGAAAAAAGGCCACGTAATTGCCATTTTTCAATTCTATGATTTTTTTTATGGTTTCTGCAATGCGAGGATAGTTCTTAACACGCTCAGAAAATTTGGAAGAGATTTGAGGAATAATCAAGAGCTTGCGATTTTCTTTAGGAAACGGCGAAATAAATTCCGCTGTTTTTAAATCGCTGCGTTTTAGTCCTGAAAGTTGACTGTAAAATTCAAAAGGCTTCAACGTCGCCGAAAAACCGACAACTTGAGCATAGTCTTTGTAACTATCTTTTAACATTTCAGAGGCATCACAGCAGGTAATTTGCAGCCGCGCTGGATTGGGGTGAAATGTCGTAAAGAATTCTTTGTGTCCGGCCGTTACAAATTCTAAGGCCGCTGTGAATTCCGACCAGTAGAAACACAACCGCATAATTGGATCACCGGGCTGAATATCAGTGTCGGCTGCAAGATAGGCCGACAAAAAACCACGAAGTTCGATATCGTGACTGATAAAAACGTCCACTGGTGGATTAATTTTCACCGCGGCCTTAATGCCTTGTGGGGCACATTTTTTGACCGTTTCAATGCTGTTATTTAATAATTCTAAAGCGGGCTCGCGAAAGCGTTTAGGAATAAGATCAATTTCATCGCGCATTTTTTCCAATGAAAAAACGGAAAGTGACGGCGAATAATAATCCATCGCCCGCGACGGTAAATTATGAACTTCATCAATAACTAAGTTCGGTTTTCCTTCGGTTCCTAATCCTGAATGCGTCAGGCGGCCAAAGGCCGCCCGAGGAGCAAACACGTAATTGTAATCACAAATCACAGCGTCAACATCAGCGGCCGCATCAAGCTGAAGCTCAAACGGACAAACTTGAAACTCCGTGCCCATTTTTTTAAAGATGCTGGCCTTAAGTCGCCGCTTTTTAGCAAGTGTTTCCAATAATTTATTCTCGGCGACTTTTGTGTAATGATCCTTGGCGTACTCGCAGTAATCAGGATTGCAAAGTGGCTCATTCTTAAAACACATTTTGCTTTTTGCCGTAATCGTCATGCCTTTGATCGCAGCCCCTTGCTCCTGCAGACGATCAATGGCCTCTTCAGCAACGGAGTGCTGCGAATTTTTTGGAGTTATGTAAATAACCTTTTGCCCACGCTCGAGGGATTCTTGCAAAGTTGGGTAGAGAACACCAATTGTTTTTCCAAGGCCTGTCGGCGCTTGCAATAACATCGGACGGTTTTCTTTCATTCCATCTTTAATCGTTTGAATAAGTTCAACCTGCCCCGCGCGGGGTCTATCAAATGGAAAAATAAAGTTGCCGGCGGCTTTTTTCCGGCGTTTTATGCGTTGTTCACCACGATAAGCTTCTTCATCAAGCTCTAAAAGCCTTCTCGCTAACCAGGCCTCATAAAATTCAATATCTAAACGCAATTCAAAATCAATCCCCTCCCCGTTTCGGGACGACACTAAATGAAGAATCAATTTTGGAATAACCTTGGTTTTTTTCCAATGAATATAGCCGTAAGTTAACAATTGTAAACAATACGGATGTTCACTTTTACTTTCACGCAGGCGTTTTGCTAAATCATAAACGTTAAAACTGGATTTAATTTCTTCAATTTTTGGCTCGTCACTATTAAAGAATCCATCCATTCGCCCATTGACATCAAAACAATACTTATCTGTTTTAAAATCCCACTGAATAGCGACCTCGGCTTGATAATCTGCAAACTCTTTGATCCGCAATGATTGTAATTTTTGATGAATCTCTAGTCCCGTCGTTGGAGCTCGTCCAAATCCAGAATGAACATCGATGCTGCCCTTTCGAGGAGCCGGAACCGCAAATTCAGTAACGCCTAATTTTATTTTTTTCAAGCCTGAGTCCTTCAAAACAACATCATCTGATCCGGATTTTTTGGAAATAAATCCGAGTCTGGATAAGCCTCTAGACCTATCGCTTTCAAAAGTGAAACACCTGACTTCACACAAAAATAATTCTGACTTCCACGGCGGGCATGATCGGAATGCGCGTGCGTTATGACCGCGTTTTCTACCGCGCCAGCCGGATCAATATAAAAATTTCCACCCGGACAAAAGAGTCCTTTTTTAGTCATTATAAGCATCAACACTAGTTTAATGAGTAATGACTTGCGGGTAAAGCCAGTCGCGGCTTGTTAGGAATTATTTTGAAATCATTTTAGCTATTAAACAGGCTTAATAGCTAAGGCCTGAAGGATCAATGCCAGAATAATGATGGCCGGAGTAAAATACTTTAAAATCCAGATCCAATTTCCATACAACGACACGCTGGCTGGGCTATCCACAGACACAAAAGATTCTTGGCGGTCGGAGTGCTTATGAAATAAAAAATAAACAAGAATAAAACCCAAAACAGCAATGGGCAGCAAATAATTAATTAATAACGAGTCGATATTTTCGATGACACTCTGACCAAAAAGTTCGAACTGCTTCAAATACGTTCCTGAAAAAGCCGGTAAAATCGTAATCAGCAATGTCGCAACCACCACTAACCAAGCTGACCAGGCGCGGTTGGTTTGGCGGAATTTTTCAGATGTGTTAGAAATCAGAGTTTCTAAAAGACCAACACTGGCGTTTATCGCGGCCATCCATAAACAAATAAAAAATACGAATCCAAAATACTCGCCGTAATAAATTTTCATAAAAAGTCGCGGCAGTGATTCAAACAATAACCCCGGGTCTGTCATCGGTTTATCACTTAATGAAAAAGCCACCGGAAAAATAATTAAAACTGCAAAAATAGAAATTGTCGTATCGATCGCAGTGACGCGAAATGCAATAGTCGGAATATGTTCTTCGTCCTTGAAATAACTTCCCAGAGTCACTAAAACACCCATGCCCAAAGACAACGTAAAAAACACGTGGCCTAATGCATGTCCTAGCGACGTCAAATTTAGTTTAGTGAAGTCCGGATAAAACAAAAATCGCAATACATTAGTCGTGGTATCAATCGAGACTGAGGTATAAATTAAAATCGAAATTAAAAAACCAAATAAAATTAGAAAATAGGAAAGAATTTTTTCAAACTTGCGGGTTTTCCCATAAAGTAAAATGATCGCACAAATCAGTAAATGCACACTGGCCAGCATAAATTGCAAAATACCGTTTTCATTCAAAAAACTCATATTTAACGACGATAAATAATTATTTGTGTCTTGCCTGAAAAAGCTAACTCCAAATTGCGTGAGGTAATACAGAACCCAACCACTGACCACCGAATAATAAGCTAAAATCACAAGGCTTATTAGTAAACTCAGTCGCCCGACCCAATAAAATG
>JAYVHE010000288.1:0-2706 GCA_043771495.1 Bdellovibrio sp.
TGAACCGCCTCGGTGCGATTTTTAAATTCCACACTTTTGTAATAGTCTAATGGATCAATATCAAAATAATGACATTCAATTTTCCAACGTTGGCAGTAGCTTTCAGCAAAACAAATATCGTGGTTATTCAAATGGTTTGGAAAGCGCATAATTAACGCCGCGAACGGAATTCCAGCCAGCCTTAGCGACTCAGCAACCACTTCGCTATCCACACCACCACTAAAACCCAAATACAGCGGACGCTGTGCCAATTTAAAGATTTCTTCTGCGGCTACAGAACATTCCGTTCTATAATCCAAAGGGGGACGTTGAATTTTTCCATAAGAAATGGACCACGTGTCGGAAGCATTTTGGCGCAGGTTGAACCAAGACCCGTTGTAACCTATTTTCATGTGTTGATTTTTTGAAAAAACGAGCTCTGGAAACGAAGAGTCAGCTGTCACGGCGTCATCCAATTTTTTTTTGAGAATTCAAATAGTCCGAATAACGATGGTGTTGTGACACATTGGTTCGATCAATGGCATCCATAATGATGTGGTAACGAGTTTCTGAACCAAGATTATAAGCTCTGTGTTCGCAATTCACATTAATCAAAAAACTGCTTCCATCAGCGGGCATGTGAATCTTTCCTTCACGAGTTTCAAAAAAACAATGTGGATTTGTAACAAGCGGTATATGCAAGCGCACCCGATAAACATGATCAGGGGCATCTCGGTGCCAAGACGCTTGTTGGTTAGGACGCAAACCTGAAATTCGAGCTCGGAATACCTCTATCCCTGACTGTCGAATTACTTCAATGACAGCCTTCAAAGCCCCCTGATAGATTTCAGTTGGCATCACATATTGATTCATTTTTTGCGATTCTGAATTGAGTCCTGCGGTCTTTAACTCTGGTTCGGTCATTTGTGGCTTCATATGAACTGTTCCGTCATGCCAACCGTCTAAATAACTGCCGTTTGACGACAACAAGGACCAGCCGTGCAGTGCCGGTCCCTGGGCCGGAGGCCGACAGGCCACCACAGTCGTGAATGCATGCACTAATTCTTTGATATCGAATTTAAAACTCAGTTTTTCCGCAATCATTGGGGTCATCTCCGTTAATTAATTTGTAATTAATTATTCCAGTTGAAGTTCTTCTTCCGTTGTTTCAGCAGCCGGATCCGTAGGTGGCGGCACTACTTCTGGTGCAGGCTCAACAACCGTATTCATACTTTGATCCATAGCCGGCGGTGTTGGCGGAGTGTACATGTTCGGCATCACACTTAAGGAATCGGTTGGCAATGATAATGGCGGTAAGATTTTTGGTGTTAAGAAAATCATTAGTTCAGACTTGGTATTCAATTCATTTTTACCGCGGAATAATCCGCCAAGAACTGGCATGTCTTGTAGTCCAGGCACTCCCGAACGCTGCTCATTCTGCTGCGATTCGAAAACTCCACCAATAACTGCGGTTTGCATGCTTTTTAAAATAATTTCTGACGTCGCACTACGAGAAGAAATATCACCCTTTACGGCATCGGTGATGACACTTTTGGTGATGTTCAGTTTTAAACGAACAGTATCGATATTAGAAATTTGCGGGCTGACGTTTAAGTTCACGCCGGCTTCGACTGATTTAAATTTGGTTTGCGACGTACTCCCACCCGTTCCGGTCGTTACAGACGTTGACTCATCTTGCACGTTAACTTTAACCCGTTGATCAACAGTCGCTGAGGTTCCAGATAATACGACGATTCGTGGAGACGATAGGACTTTAATTTTATTTTCGATTTGTCCTAAATTTAAGTTGAGCTCTAAATCACCGAATGCGCCGATTCGCCCAAACCATAAGTTCGTATTAAGCGCTCCTCCAGCCACACCTAAAGAAGGTGACATTGACATTGAAGGCATGGCCGACATATCTGAGCCAGCCAAGCCCGTGGCAACTTTACCACGATTAAACGGGCTCGGAATGGTGGTATCGTTAACGCCGCCGTTATTTAAGCCCCACTTTACACCGATGTTTTTTGAAAAGGTTTCTGAAGCCTCAATAATTCGCGCTTCAATTTGTACTTGCTGCGGTTGTGTATCTAAAGCTTGTATGAGTTCTTCAACTTGTTTTAACTTTGTTGGTGTTTCAGTCACAATAATTGTATTGGTCCGCGCATCTGAACTGACACGTCCTCGGTTAGTGGCATCTTTTTTAGCATCAGCGATGAATTCTTTAATTTTTCCTTCAAGCTGACCTATATCGGCGTAGTTAATTCGGAAATTTCTAACAACAAGCGGCTCTTGGTCCAACCGTGCATCACGAATTTTAACGGCTTCGTCTTCTTCGCGAAGTAAGGTTTGAAGTTGAGCAATTCGTAAAATTGAACCTTGGCGTTGATATCCTAATTTTTTAGATTTGAGTAAAGTGACTAGAGCCTGATCCCAAGGAACCCGACGCAATTTAATGCTGACTTTGCCGCTGATATCGTCATCGTAAATTAGATTCACAGAAGCTTCTTCAGATAAGAAATTAAGAACATCGCGAACTTCTAAATCTTGGGTCACAATTGAGATTTTTTTACCGTAATAACGATTGTTATTCGTTAAAAAATCTTGCAGATCGCGCGAGCTTAATAAACCTTTTGTGTAAAGATCGTAATTTGCACGAGTGCTGCTGCCCTCAAGGCCCTTTGCCGTGAGGTCAACCGCGGCGCCGGTGGTTTGTAATGGAATCAC
>JAYVHE010000289.1:0-6310 GCA_043771495.1 Bdellovibrio sp.
TATTTACTTTTAAACATAATCCAATTAAAACCAGCGCTAAAAAATTTGTTCATTCCAGAAAAAACTTCGACGCCTTCGTTAATATTGACCGGCTTCATAAACATATCGGTTCTGATGCCGGCACCTAATTCAATATCGAACGATTTTTTCCAGTGGTAAATAGTTCCACCTGAAAGTTGGTAAAGACTGTGTGATTTACCGATTAATGTTAAAGTTGTGTCTTCAAATAAAATCTTTGTTGAATAGAATTGAGCCTGCGTAAACCAATCCCAGCGAGGTTTCCAGTTGCGAGAGTATTGCATAGATGCGCCAACACCCATTGCGGTCGTCAATTTTACGGATAAGTTATCATTGGTTCCAATTAATTGCGAAAAGTTAAACATGGGAGTAAAAGTGAATCTATTTTTAGTAATGATGAGAGCTTGTTTTTTTTGAATCAAGGTTTTTGAAAACGCTTGAGCTTTTAAACCATTTGGATCCGGAAAAAGCATATCTTGACGCAACGATATCAATGGATCCATTTTAATTTCGAAGTAACGCTGATCGATCGTCAGTTTATCTTCCCAGGCTAAAGTTTGTACGTCCAAATCAACAAAACGGACCAACAGCTCTTCGGAGTTTTTCTGTTTGCGAATTGTTGCTGGATAGACTTTGCGGCGCTGGGTTTCGAAATAGAAAGTATCGTCATTGCTGAAAGCAACTTTGAATTTAGAGCGATCGTCGGTGTCTTGAACAACAATTTGTCCATTATCGCCCAGGTCGGAATCATTAGCGCGAATGGTTTTAATGGATTGATCCGTGTTGTTGCTTATTGTGCGGCAAATTTTTAAAGTTGAATAGCGCGATTTAATTTGGAAACAGATGACTTTTGCAAGTGGGTTTCTTTTGACCGCAAATTGATTGTCTTTCAGTTCATAACGAGTCCCAGCAAGTTCTTCTGAAGATTCGTTTTCGATAGAGACGCGGCCCTTTTTGAAAAACGTCAGCATTTCTTCTTTCATAGTGAAAATAATTTTTTTACTTTCGATTTTTAATTCAATATTATTCAAGGTATAATTTTTTTCATTCAGAGCAACAATTCCGTCTTTGACTGAATAGGTGAGATACTGATTTAAATAGCGAAATGGTAATTTGTCTTGCGAGTAGAGTTCATCTTGTGCTTCGGCCGAGTCAGAAATATCGACTTTCCTGGATTCAACAATAGGAGCTTCTTTTGGCGTCGTATTCTCCGGTGCGGGGGCATCAGTTTTATTCGGGTCTGTCGCCGCATCGTCGATTTCTAATTCGCCGGTTTCAACGGCAGGAACTGTTGGCGTTTCAGTGGGCGGTTCTTGGCCGTAAACAAACCCATTTTGAATAAATGGCGATAATAAAGTACCAAAAAAGATCACCAATAAAATACTTAAACGAAGTTTAATCAAAGCTGAATTCCCCTGTATAAATTGTAAGACTCTAAGAATGAAAAAGGCAACTTTAATGGCAGCCTACAAATTCTTTGGAACTATAGTCTTGCTGCTTAATTGTTGCTAAGGTATAAAACCGGCCTTAGGGATAACCAAATGAAAGAATCACATTCAATTCAATTAATTTACTTAATAGGTCTGGTCTTTTTAATTATTGTTGCAATCGCAATTCCAATTACTTTATCGACACTTCGAAAAAAGAAGAAACCTGAATTGCAAACACAGCCGCAAAAGCTCGATCAAGATCCAGATCAACAGCACGCTGTTATTCCAACAAAAATTGAGCCGGTGGTTGCGGCAAGATCCCCTGAATTAGTCCCAATTAAAGTTCCAGAAAAAGAAAAAAGCATTCAAGAAGCGCTGTTAAATACGGAAGAAAAGTTTTGGGGCCGAATTAAAACTTTATTTTCGGGGAGCACATCTAAATCCGACGTCCTCGAACAAATTGAAGAAGTGCTTTACACTAGCGACCTCGGGCCCAAAACAGTCGAAAGTTTTTTAGAGAAAATTAAAGACGAGTTGTCTTCTAAAGAGATGAATGATCCGGAGCTTGTGCGAACTGTATTGAAAAACGAAATGGGTTTAATTTTAGAACCCCTTCATCAGACGTTGATGAATAAGAAGACGGTTTCAGACGTAGCTCGCAAAAACCCGCAAGGCCCGACTGTCATTATGATTGTTGGTGTAAATGGTGCGGGAAAAACAACGTCGATAGGTAAAATGGCTTCGCAATTGGCTGAAAATAATTTTCGAGTTCTTGTTGCCGCAGGCGATACGTTCCGTGCTGCAGCTGGTGGTCAGTTAAAAGTTTGGACTGAACGGGCTCAAAGCGAAAATGGCCAGCCTCGTCCCGGAGCTGTTGAAATTTTCTGGCCTGAAAATGTGACGGACCCTGCAGCGGTTGCCTTTGATTCTGTTCAAAAAGCAGTGGCGCAAAATTACGATTACGTTTTACTGGATACGGCAGGCCGGTTGCACACGCAAACCAACCTGATGGAAGAGCTTAAAAAAGTAAAACGTGTCATGAGCAAAGTCATTCCGGAAGCTCCGCATGAAACCTGGATCGTCTTAGACGGTAACGCCGGACAAAATGCAGTCATCCAGGCCGAACAATTTCAAAAAGCCGTCGAAATCACGGGGGTCATCATGACTAAAATGGATGGAACGGCCAAGGGCGGCGCGGCTTTATCTGTCGTTCAAAGTTTACAAAAGCCAATTATGCTTATTGGTGTTGGTGAAAAAATTAATGACCTGAGAATTTTTAATTGGCGCGATTACGTGAGCGGGGTCTTAGGACTGCAAAAAGATAACGTCCTTTAAAATTAATTTTGCTATTCATAAATCATCTCCGTGTGTTTTAATAATCATGTGAAAAATTTTTGGAATGAACCACTAAAAAGTCTTATTTTTTTGTTTAATCGCCGTAGGACCAGATTAAAAATCATGGTCTTTCTGCTGGCTTCTCAAATTGGACAGATAAGTCGAGCTCAGGTCGATAACCTGACGCACTTCCAACAAGAGGCCAAAGACTGTTTGCCCGGATTAAAAAAGTTAAAAGGTCTTAAATCATTTGATGGGGTTTACAAATCAGTGAGCGATCAGTACTTGCTCAGTTCTGAACAAAACATATACCGCGAAGTGATTTTCAAAACTAAGAATGTCGAGCAAAAGTTAAAAATCACCAAAGAGAAGCTGGAGCTTTTTAAGGTCGATGACGAGGGTCGCTTGGAGCCAACCTCAATTGACGCGCAACAGAAATTTAAGACCGTTTCGGCTCAAGCTAGCCAGATTCTAAATCGAGCCAATATCTCATTCGACTGGCATAAAACGGTCGAGATCCGCGAAGGGTCTTTGACTATAGAAGTTGTTAAAAAAGACGGCAAAATATTTCAACTCAGTATCGAGGATCGAAAGACCAAACGCAAACTGGATTGCAATAGCCTTAACGACTCAGAAGTCTGTATCTGCCAAAAATGAGTTTATGTAGAACTGCATTAGAATTTGCTTGTACGCGGTCCAAGTCTGTCTATAATACTTGCTTAAGTATATGTTAACTTTGATTTTTTTAAAAAAGCGATAGACTAGAAAAATTAAGAACAACGTAAAAACAACGCGACCATTTCGATGGTTTAGAAATTTTTTTTATAAGGACTGTTTTTGAATAAACAAAATAGTAAAACTGCAGAGAATAAATCAGAAATAAAAAGCGAAAAAAAGCAAACTTTTGATTTTAAAATTGCTGGAGTTCCTTACAAAATTAAAACTTCACATGATACCCAAATGGTTCAAGAATTAGTTCAATTCGTGGGACGTAAAGTCGACGAGGCAATGAAAAACACCAAAAACGGATCTTTTCAAAATGCGGCTGTACTGGCTGCACTAAATATTGCTGAAGAATTAATTTTATTAAAACGTCGTGCTCGGACTGAATTAGAAAAACTTGAAGAAAAAACTCTTCGTCTATCGCTGGAAATTGATAACTCCAAATCAAAAAAGGAAGCTGACAAGCTCTCTAAAGTGAATTGGAACTAATCTAACTATAAGCGTTCGTCGGAGATAGAAATAGTGGATCTAAAAGAAAAGTTTCGCCATGAGATAAAAAATAGAGTTCGCTCTTATTCTCCGGAAACATTAAAACAAAAATCTGATGTCATCATCAAGTCACTGCAAAAGTTGCTCGCGCCGTTTTCAGGCTTATGGGCTACATTTAAGCCACTTAAATCTGAACCACAAATTAATTTTGATTCTGCATTTCCACATATTAACTGGGCCTATCCGTCGACCGAGGGCACACGGTTAACGTTTAAAAAACAAGTGAACCAATGGCAAACATCAAAACACGGCATTGAAGAGCCGATGAATGGTGAGGTTGTTGAATTAAATGAGTTCGAAGGACTTATCGTTCCATGTTTGGGTTTGAACACTAAGGGCCATCGTTTGGGTCGTGGTGCCGGATTTTACGATCGCACATTTGGCGACACACAACATTTTTCAAATAAATACAAAATAGGTCTTTGTTTTAACGACGCCTTTACGGCCGACATTCCAAATGAGTCACACGATTTGCTTTTGGATGTTGGAGTTACGGAACAAGGAATTTATTTTTTTAATAACACTGTAAAAAAAGCATTTAATGGGGTTGGAGAATAATATGGAAATAGCGATATCGCTGGTGCTGGGAATTCTGCTTGGAGCTTTTGTTATGTTTGCTTACCGCAAACTAGAAGAGACCAATGCAAAAAAAGGAGCTCACACAGAAGCACAAAAAATTATAGCTAAGGCACAGTCTGAAGCGGCTCGTATGAAAAAGGATTCAGAGATTAAAGCCAAAGATTTTGAAACCAAAGCGCGCCGTACGGTCGAGAGTGAAATCAACAAACAAAAATCAACGTTGAAAAATAAAGAAACTCAACTCGAGAAAAAATTAAAAGAAACCGAAGATCAACATCGCAATCGCGTTGATGAGAACACCCGGATTTCTCAACAATTAAAAGATCGTCAAGAGCGCATTCTCATTTCTGAAACACGCATGAAAGAAATGGAAAAAATGGCGCAAGATCAAATTAATTTCTTGCAGAATAAATTAGAAACTGTTGCGGGCATGTCGCATGATCAAGCTAAGCGTGAATTAATGATCGTCATGGAAGAGACCGCAAAAAAAGAAGCGCAAACTAAAATTGCGCAAATCGAAGACGAGGCGTTCAAAGACGCCGACAAAAAAGCAAAAAATATTATTTCAAGATCATTGGCGCGGTTTGCTTCTGAATATACGTCGGAGCGAACAGTTTCTGTGATGAGTTTAACCTCTGATGAAATGAAGGGTAAGATTATCGGTCGTGAAGGCCGTAACATTCGTACACTCGAAGCCCTTTGTGGCGTGGATCTCATCGTTGATGATACTCCAGAAACAATCGTCATATCTGGGTTTGATCCAGTTCGACGTGAATTGGCTCGCAGAACAATTGATAAATTGATGGAAGATGGCCGCGTTCATCCAGCGCGTATCGAAGAAGTCGTCGAAAAGCAAAAAATCGAATTAAATAAATCAATGAAAGAAGAAGGCGACAAAGTCGTCGTTGAACTGGGAATTACCGGCATGAACGGCGAGCTGGTTAAAATGGTTGGTGGATTGAAATACCGCAATACACATGCGCAGAATTGTTTAAACCATTCGATGGAAGTTTCGCACATTTCTGGTTTGTTAGCTGCTGAGTTGAACGTTAATGTTAAGTTAGCTAAGCGCGCAGGCTTATTACATGACATCGGTTTAGCCGCAGATCACACGTTTGAAGGTAGCCACGCCGTTATTGGAGCCGATATTGCGAAAAAATTTGGTGAGTCCGAAGAAGTTTGCCACGCCATTTTAGCCCACCACGATGACGACAAACAATCCAACATTTACGCTTGGATTGTCCATGCCGCGAATGTTTTATCTAATTCTCGTCCGGGCGCACGTCGTCCAAACATGGATAATTTTATTAATCGTATGAAAGATTTAGAAAGCGTTTCAAATTCATTTGATGGCGTAATTAAATCCGTTGCGGTTCAAGCCGGGCGCGAAGTGCGTGTCTTGGTTGAAAGTGCAAAAGTGACTGATGACCAATCTTTAATGTTAGCTCGTGATATCTTGAAAAAGATTGAACGTGAGTTGCCACACGTGGGCTCAGTGAAAATCACGGTTGTACGGGAAACTCGTGCTGTCGAAATGGCGCGGTAGTCTAATATGTCGTCACTAACCTCACTAACCCCTGAAGAGCAGCTGAGTTACATCAAGCAAGGTTCAGTGGATTTTATTTCTGAAGCGGAATTTTTAAAAAAGCTAAAGAAAAGTGTGGGAACAAAGAAGC
>JAYVHE010000290.1:0-5559 GCA_043771495.1 Bdellovibrio sp.
AACCCAATTTTCACGGCAGGAAAATTGTTAACCATATGAACGTTCATTTCAAAAAGAAAGTCGGCATAATCTAACCAAAAATTTGTATCGGCGCCGGGAATGCGTAAAGTCACTTTAATTCCATCCGACACCGCCAATGCATTTAAGGCCGAAAGTGCGTTTGAAGGGTCAGAAAATGCGCCCGATGTGACTCCACTTCCTGCAGCTTCAATTTGATTCCAATTTAAATGCAGCGTTTGGAATTGGCCGCCCAAAGTTTTTAGATTTGCTAAATTATCATTGTAAGAACCAACAGATGGCACATCTAAAATATCCATTCCAAATTGCCGACTGCCTTTGGTGACCGGAGTCGATGCGCAAACATATGGGCCAGCCGGTGGCGGTGGAGTTTCAGATGTAGACGGATTACAGTTTGTAAAAGTTAGAAGTAGAGCGCCAAATAAAATTAAAAAGGAAAACTGTTTTTCGTATTTCATAAATTTCATAAGTCTAAATGATAAAACGACTCAGAACGAAACAATTAGCGGTATTTAAGTAAATTAATTTTTTTCGGTTTACCTCATCTTTGGTCTAGCTCCGGCCGATAGGAAAGCATTACAGATAAGGAGACCCCAATCATGCAATCCAAGTTCACGTTTAAACATCTGGATTACTCAGATTCACTCGTGCAGTACACTGAACAAAAGCTAGACGAAATTGGCCGCTTTTTATTAAAAGACGGGCGCTGCCAAGTGATCTATTACAAAGATCATCACGAATTTGTGGCGGAAGTAATCATAAACTCCAAAGAAAAACATTTTAAAGCCACTGCACATTCGCCAGATGTTTATGTTGCTGTGGATTTAGCTGTGGATAGATTAGAAAAACAATTTTTAAAAGTTAAAGAAATTTATCAACACCACAAGAAATTCGATCTTTCTAAGGCGGGAAAGTTGAACGACATTAACGCGCAACTTGAATACGAACCTCAATTACCGACAGGTAAACAGTCCGGTAAAAAGGTCGCTTAAGATAATTAATAATTTTGGAAATCACTTGGGTCGCTGGCGGCATCTTGATCGCCGCGGCCCTTTTTTTTTGGTATTTTTGGTAACAGTTCCCTTTTTGTATAGCACCGCAATACAAAAAGGGAACTGTTACCTTCGTGTTACCTTCGAGATTCAAACAAGCCCTATTTTTGTACATTTCAATGGATGATTCGGACCGCTTGCGGGGCAAATTATTGACCCCCGAGGCATCTCATTATACTTTGCCTAATCGCAATTAAAAAAGGAAATACAAATGGCAACTACTCCCCAAAATTATATTTTTACTAGTGAATCAGTGTCTGAAGGTCACCCAGATAAAATGGCCGATCAAATCAGTGATGCGGTACTGGATGCAATCTTAGCTCAAGACACAAAAGGCCGCGTAGCCTGTGAAACACTTTTAACAACGGGCTTAGTTGTTGTTGCCGGAGAAATTTCGACAGCGGCTAAAATTAATATTTCTGAAATTGCACGTAACACGATTCAAAAAATCGGTTACGATCACACAGATAAGGGATTCGATTACAAAACCTGCGGCGTGATGGTAGCCGTTGGTCAACAGTCTCCGGATATCGCGGTTGGCGTTAAAGAGACTGGCGCAGACAATCAAGGTGCGGGCGACCAAGGTTTAATGTTTGGTTACGCAACCAATGAAACTCCTGAATTTATGCCGTTAACACTTTCGATGTCGCACAAACTTGTTCACGATCTTTCAAAATTGCGTAAAGCCAACAAAGTCAATTGGCTCCGTCCAGATGCGAAGTCGCAAGTTTCTGTTCAGTACGAAAACGGCAAAGCAAAACGTATTGATACAATCGTTTTATCTACCCAGCATGCTGACACCGTTGAGCAAAAAGAAATCCATGATTTCATCATGGAAGAGCTTATTAAAAAATCGATTCCTTCAAAATGGATTGATTCAAAAACAAAATTTCATATTAATCCCACAGGCCGTTTCGTAACGGGCGGACCAATGGGTGATGCAGGTTTGACTGGTCGTAAAATTATCGTCGACACTTACGGTGGCCACGGCGGCCATGGTGGCGGCGCATTCTCTGGTAAAGATCCTTCAAAAGTGGATCGTTCAGCCGCGTATGCTGTTCGACACGTAGCTAAAAATATCGTTGCCGCAGGTTTGGCTGAGCGTTGCTTGGTTCAAGTTTCTTACGCTATCGGTGTGGCTGAACCAGTGAGTATTACTGTTAACGATTTCGGAACGAGTGCATTAGGACCTGAAAAATTAGAAAAAGCGATCCGTCAAGTTTGGGATCTACGCCCAGCTCGCATCGTTAAAGAATTTGATTTATTACGCCCGATTTATTCCCCAACAGCTTCGTATGGCCACTTTGGTCGCGAAGAAAAATTAAGCGAAGGTTTCTTTACTTGGGAAAAAGTAAATAAAATAGAACAACTGAAAGAAGCTATTAAATAAATGAGTATTGATCCAAAGTTTATCCGAAATTTTTCTATCATTGCCCATATCGATCATGGGAAATCAACATTGGCTGATGCTCTTCTTAACGTGACGGGCGCACTGGCCGAGCGTGAAGAAAAAGCCCAGTTCTTGGATAACATGGAGCTCGAACGTGAGCGTGGCATTACCATTAAGGCCCAAACCGTTTGTTTAGATTTTAAATCTCAAGACGGAAATATGTATCAAATTAATTTGATCGATACTCCGGGGCACGTGGATTTTTCGTACGAAGTTTCACGTTCTTTAGCGGCCTGTGAAGGCGCGATCTTAGTTGTTGATGCGGCTCAAGGTGTTGAAGCGCAGACGCTCGCCAACGTTTACTTAGCTTTAGAAAATAATTTAGAAATTATACCTGTACTTAATAAAGTCGATTTACCGACAGCGGATCCAGAAGGCGTCAAAAAACAAATCGAAGAAACCGTAGGGCTTGATTGTTCTGAAATTATTCACGCGTCGGCTAAAGAGCGTATCGGCATGACCGAAATTTTAGAAATGGTCGTTAAAAAAGTTCCGCCACCCAAAGCCGATCGTGAAAAAGTTCTGCGCGGGTTAATTTTCGATTCTTGGTTCGATGCTTATCAAGGGGTCGTGATTTTAGTTCGGGTCGTCGAAGGTTCGATTAAAAAAGGTGACCGTATTAAATTTATGGCTACCGATCGTGACTATGAAGTTTTGCGAATGGGTAAGTACAGACCATTTCCGCTTCCGGTCGATGAACTTGCGTCTGGTGAGGTGGGTTTTGCCATTTGCGGAATCAAAGATATTCGCGACGTCAAAGTCGGAGACACTATAACGGCCTCAAAAAATGGCGCCACCGAGCAGCTTCCAGGTTTTCAACGAATTAAGCCGATGGTCTTCGCAGGAATTTTCCCGGTCGTTGCCAGCGATTATACATTACTCAAAGATGCATTAGATAAATTGTGTTTGAATGACTCGTCTTTAACGTTTGAGATCGAGAAATCTTTGGCATTGGGTTTTGGCTACCGCTGCGGATTTTTGGGACTATTGCATATGGAAATCGTGCAAGAGCGACTTGAACGTGAATTTAATTTGAATTTAATTACTACCGCGCCGACGGTTGTTTACCGCATCACTAAAAATGATGGGACTATTTTGATGTTAGAAAATCCATCGGGCATGCCTGATGAAACGCAGATCGCCAAAATGGAAGAACCTTACGTGAAAATCACGCTGCATTCTCCGACTGACTATATTGGCGCGTTATTAAAATTGTGCGAAGACAAACGCGGTATTCAACTAAAAATGGATTATGTCACCGAAAAAAAGGTGATCATTGAATACAAACTTCCAATGAATGAAATGGTAATGGATTTTTACGATCGTTTAAAATCCATTACTAAGGGCTATGCGTCCTTAGAATATGAATTCTTAGACTTCGAAGAGGCTGACTTAGTTAAAATGGATATTTTAATTAATGCTGAGCCCGTCGATGCGCTCTCATTAATTCTTCATAGATCAAAAGCGCAAACTTTAGGTCGAAAGTTAACGGAAAAGATGAAAGAGTTGATTCCGCGTCAACAATATCAGGTTGCGATTCAGGCCGCTATCGGAGCCAAAATCGTCGCACGTGAGACGCTGGGCGCTCTTAAAAAAGACGTGACCGCCAAGTGTTATGGTGGTGACATATCACGTAAGAGAAAGCTTTTAGAAAAGCAAAAAGAAGGAAAGAAACGGATGAAAGCCATTGGCTCTGTTGACGTCCCTCAAGAAGCATTCTTGGCGATTCTTAAAGTCGAATCTTAGAGTGGACAGTTAGGAATTATATGTCGAAGCAAAAGTACAACGGCTGGGATGTAACAAACAGATTATTTTGGACAGTAGGTTGGGGCTCAATGGGGCTTGCGGTTTTAGCCGCGCTAACAATCCGCTGGTTATTTTTAGAAGCTTACGTCATTCCTTCGGGCTCAATGCTTCCAACTCTTTTAATTAACGATCATATTTTCGTTAATAAAATTACTTACGGCATTCGTATTCCGTTTAGTGAGCAATGGCTTGTCAAATTTCGTGAACCAGAACGTGGTGAAATAATCGTGTTCAAATATCCGGTCGATATGAGCACGTTTTTTATTAAACGTGTTGTTGGTTTGCCGGGAGATAAAATTAAATTTGAAAACGGCAATTTATACATCAATGATAAGCTCCAAGAAAAATTTGTACCTTCAGATACATCGGCGTTTGATAATTTGCCCGATGATTTAAGTGGCCGAGACGGCTCGTATGCCGATGCAAAATCTAATTATGTGCCATTCGCGGAAAAATTAATTAATTCAAAAGACGTGGTTGTCGAGCATAACATTTTAATGCGTAAGACTCCAGTCTACGGATTTCCAGGCGACGGTGAATGGACTGTTCCTGAAGATAATTTATTTATGATGGGCGATAACCGTTATAATTCACACGATTCACGCTACTGGTTTTATTTACCCAAGAAAAATATTTTGGGTCGCGCCAGTTTCGTATGGCTGAGCTGTGAAAAAATGATTCCGGTTATTTCAGTGATTTGTAACCCACTCACCGTTCGCGGATCACGTTTCTTTCATACTGTAGATAAATAAATAAATGAGTTTATTAAAGAAGAAAATCGGAAAGCAAGCCCGATGGCCACAAACGCTACTCTTGCTTTTTAGTCCGGTTCTTCTGATTCTTTGTTTTCGTTGGTTCCTGTTTGAGCCGTTCGTTATTCCCTCTGAAAGTATGGTTCCAAACTTATTAATTCACGATCACATCGTCGTTAAAAAATGGAGTTACGGAATAAAGCCGCCTGTCGGCGATGGCTGGATTTACCGAAAGTTTGACCAACCCAAACGTGGTGATGTCGTAGTGTTTCGCTTCCCTGAAAATCGAAACGTTTTTTACATTAAACGTTTGATTGGTATACCCGGTGACAAAATTAAAACTAAGGGAAAAAATATTTACCTGAATGATCAGCTTGTCTCGCTAGAAGGTCCCGACGAAAAGGGCGATTATACCGAAATCGTCGACTCGAATAAACACGTGGTCCGGTTTAACGAGGGTTCTGCTTTCGACGATTCCCTT
>JAYVHE010000291.1:0-2350 GCA_043771495.1 Bdellovibrio sp.
ATTCAATCGAATCTGCGGCTGAGGAATAGCTGTTAAATAAAACCCTTGCCGATTAATTTCACGGCGCAAGAAAATATTGATAGCTTTGATATATTCATCAGTTAAAGGTTTACCTGAAAATTTCCAAAATAAAGCTTTATTAACCGTCTCGTTGAGATCGGGATCAAGACCAATGATTTCAGTGGCTACGATTTTGGTTCGTGGACCTTCTTTGATTTGAATAATCAGCTTTCGTTGCCCGGTTTGTAGGTTTTCGTAAGTGAAGGTCGCGCTGGTTTGGCGAAATCCACGATTTCTATATTCGTTAATCAATTTTTCGATTTGTAAATTTACTTTGGACTCAACGTTAGCTTCTTCCAATTGTAATGCTAATATTTCTTTGGCTTCATCAATTGGCATGGCCGAAGTGTTGCGAATTTCAATGGCCTGTACCGTTGAATTAATTGTTCCTAATAGAAATAATTGACCGTCTTTTTCGACAATAGATAATTGGGTAAAACTAATATTTTCGCTCAAGCGTTTTAACATGTCGTTAAGCTGCTGTTCCGTAAATTTCTTATTTTCTAATTCAGGGGCGGCCACAAACAATTGTTTTTTAAAGTCTTGGGGCCAATCCGACAAATTAAAAGCCGGGTAGGTCTGCGCGTGAGCAAACTGACCCAGACCTAAAAAGCTAAGTATCAAAAGATTTACAAAGAGGATTTTTAAAAGAGTTATCCTCATTTAAATTCCTTTTTATACTCAAGGTCTAAGCCCCCGATACCATTATCTGTTTGGTTCGGCGTAATAACACTGTTATTTTGTTCGGCGTTCTGATTTTGGTAATTCATAATCAAGGACCAGTTCGGTTGAAATAACCACTGCAGGCGGATCTCGTTATTTTGGCGATCCCCGGTTAATGGACGCGAGTACGACGTATTAACTTTTTTGCTCAGTTGTTTACTGACCACAACTTTTGGAACAGCAATGTTTCGTGTACTATCTATCGACGGCGCCAGTTGCACAGTCAGGCCCAGCTTTTCTTGAATCGTTTTATTAAGCGCCGACTGATTACTCAAGTTAGCTAAAATTTCTAAACCCGTTTGTTGCTGTTGTAAATCAGAACTGACCGTTTGATCCATTTTTGTGGCTGTGTATCCCAATGCCAGTAACGAAAAAATATCGTTTCTTGATAACGACGGTTGACTTGTCGGTTCAATTGTTAATTGTTGGCCGGCGCCTTTAACTAGTAAATTAATGTCGTATTCAGAAACCCGTGAATCGGCTGAAATAAAAACCTCAGGTTTAATTTCAGGCCCGCCAAGAAAAACGACTTTACCGGTTTTTACATCAAATGGTTTGTCTTTAAAAAATAACTTCGATCCGGGCTCAATAGTTACTTGGCCTTTTAATTCTGGTTTATCGGCGCTACCTAGCACAAACATCTCGCCAGTCACGATACCTTCTAAGATCCGATTTTTAACCACCAGACCTTTATTGAAGGTGGCTTGAATATCTAATAACAGTGAAGGCTTTTTAGATTGTAGATTTTGAACGGGTAAATATTTATTCGGTGATAAAGTCACCGCGCGCACGTTCTCTTCAGAAAATTCATCGGTAATAAGACCATCGTTAATTAAATATTTTACGCGCAATGTATACGGTGGCCACAGTCCAACAACATCGATCTTTGCTTGTCCTGAAGTTTGGTAGCGCGGCGGAAATTCAAGATTTAATTTTGGCGCATCTGCGTTGATGTTAACAACGATCGAGTCCTTGCCTTTAAAATCTATAAATCCTGTGGCTGTAATTGGCGATTGGTTAATTTCGCTGTTAATTTCAGAAAAAATAATTTTAGATTGAGAAAAATCAAAAAACGCCGACGTTTTATTAAGGGGGTAATTAAAACCTTTAAGTCCAAGACTGGCTTGGTCAATAAGACCTTCACCCATCAGCTGAACTTTATTCGAAAACAATAAACTTTTAAATTGGAACTCGGTAAAGCCAGATAAGTTATCAGCAAACGGAACTAAGAACTGAAATGGTCGTAGTGATAACCGCGCCTGAGTCGCCAGAAAACTTTGGCCATTGCGATTTTCTAGTTTGATTTGTAATTTTTGATCTGGCCCAGACATTAAGATCGGCTGCATCGAAAAAGAATTTGGAGTAAAAACTAACTTTGCTTCGCTTTGCAATTTTATGTATTGCGTACTTCTTTGCAGTAAAAAATCTGAAACAACAATTGTACCCGTCATACGGCCAACAGAACTTAACGGAACTTTTAAATCAATGAGTCCCGAAACCCGAGAAAACGTATCGCTCGATGGCAACGGCAGCGCAATCAAAGGTAGCAAATTTAACGGATTAAACT
>JAYVHE010000292.1:0-8659 GCA_043771495.1 Bdellovibrio sp.
CGCCGCATCAGGTCCACTCTGCACAACATTACCAATTATGGTGTGATCAACGTCTTCAGGTTTTATACCGGCACTTTCTAAAGTAGCCACCGCTGCATGTCGAGTAAGCTCAGTTGCGGAAATATCTTTTAATCCCCCGCCGAAAGAACCAAATGGAGTTCGTTTACCTGCTACTAAAAAAATTTTTTCCATCGTTGTCATCCTTGTTAATTAAGAGTAAAAATATTTCAACGATTCAGCAAGGACAATTATGAAAGTATTAGTTATTGGAACTGGTGGCCGAGAACATGCAATTCTAAAAAGTCTGAGTGCGTCCCCACAAAATCCAAAACTATATATTTACCCAGGTAATGACGGTCATACCGACTGTGCTGAACTTGTTAAATTGCCGACTGGAAAATTTTCTGAAATCGTCGATTTCTGCCAACAACAAAAAATTGATTTTGTATTTATCGGACCTGAAAATGAATTAGTTTTAGGTTTATCTGATCAACTTCGCAGCGCTGGCATTGCTTGTGTTGGACCAAGTCAAGACGCCGCACAATTAGAGGGCTCAAAAATTTTCAATAAAAATTTTTTGAACGAATTTAAAATTCCAACAGCCAGACACGTTGAAGTCACAACACAGACTGAAACAATGGCTCAAGCTAAAAAATTTTCGACCCCTTACATTTTTAAAGCCGATGGCCTAGCCGCTGGCAAAGGCGTCTACATTTGTAAAAACTTGGCCGAACTCGAACAGGCTACGCACGAAACATTTAACTTAAAAAAATTTGGATCTTCAGGCGAACGCGCCATCTTAGAACAAAATCTACCCGGATTTGAGCTCAGCGTTTTAGTTTTAACAAACGGCGATACGTATTCTATTCTTCCGTTGGCGCAAGACCACAAACGCCTCCAAGACGATGATAAAGGCCCAAACACCGGCGGCATGGGAACAGTTGCCCCGATGAACATCGACCCAATACTCATGAAAAAAATTGTGGATAAAGTTGTGGATCCCTCGATTAAAGGATTAAAGCAAAAAAATTATGTCTACCGGGGAATCCTTTTTATTGGCGTTATGGTCGTCAACAACGAACCGTTCGTGTTAGAATACAACGTCCGCTTTGGTGACCCAGAAACCCAAGTCATTCTGCCTTTAATTAAAAACGATACAGCAAAATTATTTTCAAATTTAGCCAACGGAATCTTAGACAAGATCGAACTAAAAAACGGATTTGCAGCTTGTGTCGTCAACGCCGCAAAAGGCTATCCAGACCATGTCATCAAAGGTGCAGAAATCAAAGTATCCGAAAAAGCCAAGAATAATATTTTATACTGCGGAGTAAAGAAAAATTCTAAAGGCAATTTAGAAGTTAACGGCGGCCGCGTACTCAACGTCGTTGTAGAAGCCGACTCGCTGAAATCGGCATTGACCACGGCTTACGAAATTAATTCGGCAATACATTTTGAAGGTCGCCAATTTAGATCCGACATTGGCAAATCGTTTCAAACTTAAATTTGAATTACCAGTCCCAACGCAACGAAACCTGAGACGTCGAATCGGTCGTAGCGCTGATGGTTTGCGATAAAACTAAATCTTTATCATCGAAGATTTTTTCAGAAACTTCGGCAGACGCAGAAGCATCATTCATATTATATTGAATCGCAGCCTTGACCCAACCAGAGTACTTCAGTTGCGCTAACGCTTGTAACCCTTGAACATCCAAACTGAATTTGTGTTCAACCTTGTCTTCGACAGTTGCAGCAATTACTTTTTCAACTTGAACTGTTTTTTCAACTTTATTAGCAACTTGTCCGACTGCTGTATAGCGAAGCAGTGAAGTTCTCCATAAGTGACGTAATGAATTATCTAAAATGCGACTCGCTATTTGTTGTTGAGAATAACCCGACATATCACTAGCCGGAATGATGGCGTTGACCATTGAATTAGCATCGTCAGCGTGGAGCTCAAGAGGTAAAATCATCGGCTGAGTTTTTTCATAATCAACGCGCGCATAAGTCTGCTGATAAGCCAATACAAAGACTAAAACCTGTAGAATGATTCGAAGTAGATTAGTCAGACTATTACTTAAATTCATTGTGATTTATTCCTCGCTTAGTATTTAATTATTCAATAGCTGGGCCAAAGCAAGCTGGCTTTGCCTCTGTATACCTTCGATGGCTCGATCAATTTAAGACTAATTATGGCTCACAGGCCAAGATTTGTTCCGCTGTCAAAATTTTGGACGACATGTCTCATCCTGAAACGCATATGGACAGGGTACGATTGGTCAAAACGTTGCTAGGTTTTCTAATTATAAGAGTAGGCATTCCCGGAGGTAACGTGGACCATTTTCTTAATAATTTTTTCATTCTGCTTTTAGCTGTTGGATCTGCCATGGCTTCCCCGTCACAATTGGCTTCTGCGGAGGTTTCTGCGACTTGCCAATTGAAAGATATTAGCAATAAAAAAATTGCAGATTTATGCGCGTCCATTGGCAATCCTGCACGTAATTTAGAGTATTTCCATTGCACGCCAAAGGCCGAAAGCAAAGATTCAGTGGCTCATTACATTTATCAAGAAACTTATTCCGACAAAGAAAATTTATCTGATGTTAAGCTGGCTGGCTTATTCAAAGGGATGGGACCATCAACCAAAACGGCCCGCGACTTAACTGACATTGTCCAAATTGATGAAAAAGTTGATGCATTGTCGTCGTTAGACATTAAGTTCGCTTCGCATCCAAACAGTTTAGTTTTTGATTTGGTGATCATTTCAAACGATGGTGAGCTACAAGAGGGTAAAATTACAAACACAGTGACTCGGGAAGTTACTGAAGTAACCTGCTTAGATATATCATTGGAGAAATAAAACCAAAAGGATCACAACAAAATAGCTAAAAATAAATTATTATTCTTCATCTAAGATATAATTTGACGGATCGACGGGAATTCCATTTACACGCACTTCGTAGTGACAATGCGGCCCCGTGGATCGTCCAGTTGATCCAACGGCCGAAATAACGTCGTACTTATTAACTTTTTGTCCGACCTGAACATAAACTTGCGAGTTATGCGCAAATCGCGTCGTTACGCCATAACCATGATCAATCGAAACCAATTTACCATATTGCTCATCCCAACCCGCAAAGCTGACAACCCCCGAAGCTGGCGCACGTACCGGTGTTCCTGGTGCGGCAACGATATCTAAACCGGCATGCATTCGCGGTCGGCCATTGAACGGATCGTTACGATAACCAAATCGGGAGCCCACCGGCCCACGCGCTGGCTTAATACTTGGTGTTGCCGCCAATAAACTTTGACGATCAGACAGTAATTCCCACAATTGAATCGCCAATTGTTCCTTTAAATTAGAATCTTTGACGGCTTCATCAATACGAATAACTAAAGATGCATAATTTGATTTTGAATCCTGTTTTGCGAGCTCGCCCCGCAATGGATTCAACGCTTTTTCCGTTGGAATAATTGGATCAACGGCTTCCATTTCATTTAAAGATAATCGTTGTTCTGTTGAAACTTCAGTGTTCGAATCAGCCACAGAGCCGGCAACTTGATTTGCTGGAAAGTTTAATTTTTCAGAACGATCTTTTAATTCTGTGTCTGTAATTAATTTAAGTTTATTAGTAATGTTCGAAACGCGATCCATCGCCGACTGAAGCGCATCGACCCGGCCTTCAACAATTTGAAACTGTTTTTTTAAGTTCAAATTTTCAATCTTTAATTTTTTATTTTCTAGTGATTGGGCCAATAATCCAAAATAATCTATAAAACCGGCGAAAAACACCAGGACTGCAATTGAAACAATAAACGCAGTCAACTTAAAATAAACAACAGGCAAAACAAAACGCAATGACTTCGATTCATCGCTGCGGACAATATAAAATGTTAAGGTTCGTCGTGGTTCACGCATCTACATCATCCAGTTATTCTTGAAAATTCAGCACCAGAACGGTGACGTTATCATCACCGCCATGGGCCAAAGCTTGTTGTAATAATAATGGCGCCGATTTTTCAAGCGCCGATTCATTCATAATCTGTGCTATTTTTTGATCAGTAATCATTCCGGATAATCCATCAGAGCACAAAACGTAAGTGTCATTAATGCTAATTTCGCGTTCAACAATATCTGGAAAAACTTCCGGCTCGAAACCTACGCTTCGAGTAATGACGTTTTTTGCGATGGTCTTACGTGCGACTTCTTCGGTTAAAATCCCCATACGAATTTGTTCATTCACCAGCGAATGATCTTCGGTTAACTGCCAAACATAAGGTTTACGATACAAGTAACAACGACTGTCACCGACGTTGGCAATGTATAAGCGGCTTCCACGAACATAAGCCATCACCATTGTCGTTCCCATACCACTTAATTTCGCTTCTTGAGAGGACCTTTGAAAAATTCGAAAGTTAGATTCACGGTAGGCTTGCATCAAAACTTCTCGCGGAGTAAACATGTGCGCTTTCGGATGGGCAATAACTTCACGTGCTGTCTCCACAGCTAACGCCGAAGCGACTTCTCCACCCATATGTCCACCTACGCCGTCAGCAACAATAAAAACGCCAGCTCGTTCATCAACCATGAACGAGTCCTGATTACCGAGACGTTTTAGGCCCTTATCTGACAAGCTCCAACTCTGAAAATGCATATCTTTTCATTCTCTGATGCGCCGGTTGCCGTGTCAAACTGCGTAATTAAATGATCGGGTTTTTATTAAAGATTACCTGACCCGGACTAAAGTCAGTTCTACATCATCACATCGTCCAATTAAAAATGACAAATACTTGATCAGCCCACACAGGAGCTTGTAAATAACTTCTTCAGGCGACTACTAAAAAAAGTGTTAAATTGAGACGTTTATCACAATTTTTAAATTAATACTTTAGTAGAGTTCCTTTCGAGTCGAAGATAGATAAAGGGGGCGGGATTTATGAACAAAAAACATTTCATGTTTCTAACAACTGTTGCCCTATTTTCAATGTCATTTTTCCTTTTCCAAAATTGCAATAGGACAAATTTTAGCACAGCGAATTCATCCTTAGATCCAGGATCATCAATTGCCACCTTGCCGGCGCTGCCCTCTGCGCCAGTGGTCACCGAGCGAACCAAAATATTACGCCCAGAATCTACAGTCCAACAAAATAACCAAAAAGTAAAAGCGCTATTGGTTGTTGATAACTCGGCGACGATGACAAATTCTCAAGCTAATCTCAGCAGTAACATTTCAGCTTTGTTGACTGAACTCAGCAAGTTTGATTCTGAAATTCAAGTTGTCTCGACGACTTATTCGGATAAAGAATGTCCAAATAATGCGGAATGTGCAGCCAATGCACTTTTTCAATATCGATCCAACGTCCGATTTGATAATTTCACCGACACCACTGGAGTGCTTCGATACGGTTCAATTGTTTCAGAAAGCTTTTCCCAAAAACCAGTGGAGACATTTAAAATAAATTCAACGCTTACAGAAGTTGAAAAAGAAGCGGTTGAATTGAAAATTGCAAAAAAAATTAAAGATTTAGGAACCAAAGGTAGCGACCAAGAACGCCCGTTCGCAAATGCCGTTTTACAATCGCTGAATTTTTTTAAAGTAAACGACCGAGCTTTAATTTTTATTATTACGGACGAAGATGACGTAAGCCCTTTTGAGCCATTTGTTAATTATTCGTCTCGCTACATTGAATCTGCGTCGACGAACACCCCCTATGATGGCGTCAGCTATTATGTCTCTAGGCCTCCGGCATTTACGGCCTTTGGGTGGTGTCGAAATTACAATGAAATTGGTGTTCAAGTGGGTAGCAGATATGTTTCACAAGGTGAAAACACACAAAGCTCAATGACCGAATGCAATGCCTATGTGGCAAGCCAAACGAATTGCAATCTGTCTTGCACCAACTTTAATGCAGGATATTCAGGTGTTGGCGCGCTCGATGGAAAATTAGCGCCTGAAGTTTGCGCCAGCATTGCCTCCCGACTTTTTCCCGGTGAAACACTTTCGAGCTGTGTTGCCTCGATCAATTATACGATTGGCTCCGTGAACGGTCAGAATTCAAGAGGATATCATTTAGGCAATACCCTAGAAGACATCGAAGCGGTTCAAAATAGTCCCGTTAATTTAGAAAATTTAATCATTTCAAAATTTAAATCTCAAGTGCTTAACCAACTGAATGAAAAATATTTAATTTCTGTCGCAACAAATACTGGACTCGCAGGATGTGGCGAATCCGTTGGTCAGTCGAAAGACGTATTTTTCAACAGAATCAAAAAACACTTTCCGCCTCAGAATTTTTCTTTAAGCTCTATCTGCGATACTGGAGGAACTTCAGCTGCTGGCATTGCTAAGGTCGCCGCCGATTTTATAACGATTGTCAGCACACAATATTTAATTGGTTTAACCGATTCTGAAAAAGTCATTTCAGCAAAGCTTAAAATGCCGAACATTTCGAGTTTGGTGACTCTGAATTTTGGAATTGACTATAAAATCATAAACGGACAGTTTGTGCTTCTTAATCCGACTTATAATAACTTCGAAGAAATCCAACTGTTGATCGACAAAAAATAATCGCTTTACTTTTTTTAGGTGACGAATTGTTCTGAAACAAACTAGACCTTCGTCACTGCAAACAATTTTGGATATGTCGCCATTCAAAACAATGATTCAACCCATAAAAAAATAAATCCTTTTTAGCACTCTATGTCGTGAAAAATAGAGCCGATAATTATGGTATGACTGAACGACGAATCCTAACCCTAGTCTGCGTTTCCTTAGCTCTTCACGTGGGCTCGTATTTGTCGGTTCATGGTTTGGCTTATTTGGAAAAATTGCGCGGACCACAAAATTCAGAAACTATCGAAGTTGCTTTTATTGAAGAATCTTCAAAAACAAAACCTGAAAACATCGCCACTCAAATTGTTGAAACAGATCCAAATCAAGCGAACAACAAAGTTGATGAAAAAGCCAAATACCTTAGTGCAAAAAATAATACAGTCGACAAAGAAACTGTGGCAAAAAATGCCGACAAATTTAAAAATGTAAAACCACAACCGCAACAAGCGCCTGTTGTGCATGAAAAAACGGAATCCGCTGCTGCACCCGAAGAAAAATTAACTGAACACAGCGAAACTAAATCAAAACTGTTCGACACCGGTTTTGATGTTTACTCAGCCTTAAATAAAAATAAAAATGTAAAAAAGCAAATGGCCAAAGAAAAACGTTCGGTGGCTTCAACAGGTGAAGAATCTGGAACCAACGATCACATCAAAGATGCCGACGATAGCTTAATGACTCAGTTAAACACTCGCGAATATCTTTATTACGGCTACTACAGCAGAATCAAAAATCAGTTGAATCAATGGTGGCAACCTAAAGTCCGCGAGAAAGTCACAAAATTAGTCAGCCAAGGGCGTAAAATTGCGACTGAAGAAAACAAAACAACTAAATTAATTATTATTCTTAATCAAGCGGGTCTCCTAGTTAAAGTGCAAGTTTTAGGCGAATCAGGCGTTCGCGACCTTGATGACGCTGCGGTCGAAGCTTTTAGACAAGCGGCTCCGTTTCCTAACCCTCCCCGCGGCATGATCGAGGCCGACGGAACCATTAAAATCCGCTGGGATTTCGTCGTAGAGAGTTAGCTGAAAGTTAGTTGAAACTTCCCCTGTTTCGGACTAGAGTTTTCACTTTAAAAACGGAGTGAACACCATGGCTGAAATTAAATCCGATGCCGGCATAACCATTGAAAATTTAAAGAATTTAAACAAGGCCACATTAGACTCTATTGCCCGTCGCGCGCATTACTTGGCGACGCAAATGATTTATCAGGCCAACAACCGCACTGATAAAGACAAAGGCGATCCAAAGATAGGTGGCCATCAATCCGCATCCGCGTCGGCCTTACACATCATGGGCGCTTTGCACTTGATTGTAAAATCAGGTTTTGATCACGTCGCCAATAAACCTCACGCAAGTCCTACCGATCACTCGTACAATTATTTAATGGATTTATTTTTAAATTCAGATTTTTCAAAATTAACTTTAGAGCAAAAGAATACAGCCATGATGGGACTGCGTAAGTACTCTAAAAATGGTGAACCGGTTTTTCAGTCGTATCATTCAACCTACGATTCAGATCATCACAACTTTCTCCCTTCAGGAACTGTCGGCATTCCACCAGTGAATGCGGGTTATTTAGCCTTAGCTTATCGCTTTGCCAAAGAGCATGGCTTTGATGTTCCCCAAGCGCATTTTTGGGCTTTATCTGGCGACTCTGAATTCCGTGAGGGCTCTATGTTTGAAGCCACTCCAGATTTTGCAGACCGTGAATTAGGAAACTTAACTTGGATCGTCGATTACAATCGTCAATCGTTAGATGGTCACCGTATCGTGAACCAAAAAATTATGGCTGGCAGTGATGCCGACCGTATCGAAAAAACTATGGCGGCTAACGGCTGGGAAGTCATTCAGGTTCGTCACGGTTCATTGCGTACTGCTGCGTTTAAAAAACCAGGCGGCGACGTTTTCAAAAAATTCTTAGAAACTGAACTTTTGGATTACGAATTACAATCTTTGCTTTTAGTAAAAGACATGAAGGCTCTGAAAAAAGGTTTAGCTAAAGAACGCCCGCAATTAAAAAAATTCTTAGATAGCATTTCTGACGA
>JAYVHE010000293.1:0-4198 GCA_043771495.1 Bdellovibrio sp.
TTCTTCCTGACCTTTGGGAGCTTAGAGAAGCCGTCATTGCTTCTTCGTTAGAATTCTCAATTATTCGTTTTAGGAATGCACAGCCCCGGATTCAGTCGCCTAAGTTTTGAATCCCTTAACTCAAGCTGCTCGACTGATTTCGTCAACCAAGCTTTCATGACCGCGACTTTCACGGATAGATTTTGCTGAAAGCTGCAATCAGGACTCATGCAAATATTGGCCATTCGAACACATCGATGGATTTAGACTTTGCGATCGCCGAGGTGCTCCGAAATGATTTCCTAGTGAGTCGATCATTTTTCCCTGTTAGAATTCTTGAACTATGACGAAAATTTTAATTTCAACAACTTTAGCATTCCTCTTTGGTTTTTTGGCGAACCAACTTGTTTTCAAGCCGAAAGCGATCGATGCCTCAAGAAAGCTAACCGATAACGAGTGCTCAAATCTTTCTGAAGCAAAATCAAATCTAATTACAATCAGTCAAAATGAGTATATTGAATACACCCAAATTAAAGACTTAAAACTGAAATACGAAAAGGCTGATGAAATCCTTGGAAAAGTTATGCTTTTATTCTTAGCCGACATCGGTTTTAGAATGCAAAAGCAACCTCAAATCGAAACTTCACAAGAGGTAGTAAGTGCACCCGATTCTCAGTCTAGTGAAATAAATGCGAATGAAAAAAAATCTCAGCCAGAAACAAGGCTAGACGCAATTCCAGAAAATCGCGCAGGGTTAGCCGGAAAGAGTTCAGTGATTAAAGCATTGTCCACAGAAAAGCAAATCCGAGACGCTCTTGATGAAGCCATCATTGAAAATCCAAAATTAGCAATGGAAAAAGGTGGAATTCCAACGCAGCTTCAGATTCGAACGATTGAAGGTCGATACAGTGGTGTGGTTCGATTTTTCGACACCAAAAAAGAAAATTTGACCGTAACTTGGGATTTTACTCCCGACTATAATTCAAGTGGATTTGCAGGAAATTTTGCATTGAATATCCAAGGACCCAGTATAAATAGTAAATCTAGCCGCAACGGTGACATAGATGAAGTCGTCAGCCTTGCCGAGGATAAAGGTGGGTTTCTTGTTAATGGCTGTGGTGATGAGTGTTTTCTACAACTTTATTACAATGCACCGTCAGATCAATTTTACGGTAATTTCTATGAGATCCTTAAAGGATCAAAAACTAAATCTCAACGAACGGGATCGGTTGAACTCAAAAAATAATTACTAAAATTGTGTCTAGGATCTAAATTGTAGTCAGCTTCGCTGAGCGTTTCTGGCCTAGACAATTGCGGAAATAATTCTGAAAGTTACCCCACGAACTGACGCGTGATATTGGCCATTATTTTAATTGCAATCAGACTTAATCGAAACCCGCACTTGACACTGCAAGATCAGAATGGAATTTTTACTCCCTTAGCCCTCATGTGACGTAAGTTCTAAAAATTTAATCCGACCATTAAGTTGATCTCGTAGATGTCACCATCCAAGCGCGGACTAATCGGACGAAAACCTGTGGGATCCCCTGCGGCTTCATCAATAAACGTTTTATTTTCATCGGGAAACTGCACGTATCTATAGGTCACTTGCGTTCCAAAGTAAGCTTGTCGGCGCATAATCGGAATTTCAAGTCCGGCTCCTAATTTAAAACCGACGACACGATCAGGATCAGCGGCCAAGCTCTGATTGAGACTATAAGTTCTGACATAATATCCGGTCCCAACTAAAGTATACGGATTTAAATCAGCAAGTCCCTTGGTGACATTGTCGGAATTGAAGTAATACTTCATATGAAAATCGACCACTTGAATATTCACGTTTCCTGAATAGGCCGTGGCGACTTTTTGCAAGGATTCATTTTCATAACTGGCAAAGGCCACCGCGTGATCACCCATTAAATAACTCAAGCCCGCCGACAGTTGCATATCAAAAAAATAGTTAAATTCGGCTCCATAAGTGATACTTCCGCGGTAGGCATCTTTGAACCCCCCGCCGATAAAGCCTCTAAATCCAGTCACAAAAGCTAAGGTCAAATAACGGCCATTGCGTAAAAAGTTAATATCGGCTTCTTCTTCGGTTTGTTGCTCGAACTCGTTGTAATCGGCAAAGGGGTCAAACGATTCATCAACCTCAGATTGAGCAAAAGCGAAAGGCACTTTTATCAAAATAACCATTAACATGACTATAATTTTTGCAAAACCGAATGAACTCGATCTTGAGCCGAAAATTGAATGGGATGTTGAGTACTGAGAAAAGGCAGGATTCTTCACTGTATTTCATTTTGAACAGAATTAAGAAATAATTCAAGTTTAAAGGCGACCGGTTTTTGCGAAGAATAGTCCGCTGGCGTTAGAATTAAAATTTTAATAGTCCAGTTTTTAATGAATTGATACTGTGGGCTCACAACAAAAAGTGAATTTTATAGAGGACGGGCACGATGACGACAAAGGTTGACTATAAGAAGTCGGGTGTAGATGTGCAGGCGGGTGATGACCTTGTCGACTGGTTGCAAAGCTCTGATAAAAATGATTCACAAAATCCAAAAAATTTAAATTTAGACTCGATTAATTTAGCGACGAACAAAGCGCGCGTCCTTGATGGCATTGGCGGATTTGCAGCTTTGTTTAATGGTCAGTTTAAATCGATGACTGCGCCCACATTAGTCGCTTGCACCGATGGCGTAGGCACCAAAGTAAAATTAGCTAGTCACTTCAATGATTACTCGGGTGTAGGTTTTGACTTGGTCGCCATGTGTGCCAACGATTTGATTTGCACCGGGGGCGATCCCTTATTTTTTCTGGATTATTATGCCGTCGGGCAATTAAATTTAGATCATGCGAAATCTTTTTTAACCAGCGTAAGAGCGGCCTGTGAAGAAAGTGAAATGGCGCTCATCGGTGGCGAGACCGCAGAAATGCCGGGCGTTTATCAAAAGGGTGATTTTGATTGCGCTGGTTTTGCAGTTGGAGTTGTTGATCAGACAAAACGATGGGGCCCGCATTTAGTCAAATCCGGACAATGCCTCATCGGAATAGCCAGTCACGGTTTTCATAGCAATGGCTATTCATTAATTCGTAAAGTCTTTGACGGCGAATTTGAAAAATACCGATCCTGGCTCTTAAAGCCAACAGCGATTTATGTGAAGCTGATAAAACAACTCAAAAACGAATTTACAATTTTTGCGGGGGCCCATATTACCGGCGGTGGAATTGAAAACATTCCGCGTATTATTCAACCCGAACAGTGTGTGCGACTTAATCGCTGGACGTTCCCCGAGGAATTTCTAGAAGTGCAAAAGCGCACAGGAATGTCTGATCTAGAGTTGATGAAAACTCTTAATTGCGGTCTGGGTTTTGTTTTATCTGTCAGCCCAGCTGATAAAAATAAAATCATGGAAGCGGTTAAGAAAGCCGGCTATGGTGCTTTTGACCTTGGAACCGTCGAATTAAAATCTGAATTAAAGACGGAGGACTCCATTGTCTTTAAATAGTTTCGGCAAAAAACGACCTCGAGTGGCTGTGTTTTTTTCGGGGTCGGGGTCAACTCTGCAAGCTGTGTTAGACCACGTCGAAACCTTAAATATCGTTTGCGCTTTTAGCTCAAAAAAAACGGCGCTAGGACGAGTGCGCTGTCGGCGACAATCGATCTTAGAGAATTCATTTAAATTTCCCGAGGATTTCAAAAAAACTCTTGAATTGCTGAAAGTAAAAAAAATCGATACCATTTTGTGTGCCGGTTTTATGAAAATACTTCCCCTAGATTTTGTGAATGGGTTCAAAGGGCTTGGCCCCCGCCAATCCATTGTCAATATTCATCCTAGTTTGCTGCCTAATTATAAAGGTCTTAAATCGGCAGAGCGGGCCTATGCAGATAAAAATACTTTAGGTGTAACGATTCACGATGTTGTCGAAGAAGTCGATTCCGGAGAATTTTTTAAACGGTTATCCGTTCTAAATTCGAATGAAATTTCTAAAGTTCGGCTTGCAGAGGCCATTTTATGGTTGCGATCAGGTGAACAACAAATCTTAAGATCCTGGGGAAGCGCGGTTGCATGAAAAAAATTGCATTAATGGCATCGACTGAAAATGTTTTTAAATTGAAAGAGCTTTTTGAGGCGACACCATTATTGGTTGATTTCATTTTGTTTAATAAAAACTTTCAATCCGACGGGAATTATGATTTTGGACATTTTTCGGA
>JAYVHE010000294.1:0-9597 GCA_043771495.1 Bdellovibrio sp.
CGGCAACACCTGATCAAGTCGCCAAAGCAAAACAAGATTTTTCAACGGAAGCCATTTTTATTTTTATGCAAGGTTGGGGACCTCGAAAATCAGCTCGCCCAGATGCCCCAACTTTTCCGCATTTGATTCCCACCTATAGCCAAACATCACGCCTAAAAATTGATGTTTTAAATCCCGATAGCTCAGTTAAAACAACATTAGAGAGCGATGCCGTATACAGTTTTGAAACCGCAGCCATAAAGACTTTAGAATCCGATTACAATAGCTTAGTCGCTCGACGAATCGGTGCTCGTGTTGCCAAAGAGGTCATGGCTGATCAAATTCGTCAAAAAGATAGTGCACTTGGCGCAGTAGCGTGGGTGGCCATGGTCGCCTCTGAACGAGCCGATCTGCGCCAATGGTCTATTTACCCTAAGACGATGCATGTGCTTCGTGTTCCACTTAAACCTGGCCAAGAAAATTTAAAGCTGTCTGGATTATCAAGTGGTGGGTCTGCTTCCGAACAATTTCCTGATCAAAGTTTTAAATTAAGTACGGGTCAGAAAAAATTTTTTATGGTCAGGAGTTTGCGCTAAAAAAAAGGCCCAGCTTTTACAGCCGAGCCCTTTAGAACTGATCAAGAATTTAAAAATCTATTCTTCTTCTAAAACGCGAACTTTGTATTTAGCTAAAGATTCACAAGTTGATTCAACACCATTCTTGCTGCAATTCATTTTTCCACAATTCATAGAAACAATTTTGTTATCTTTATTGTTATCTTTGAATTCTGTTTTCCATTCTTTACAAGCTTTTTGCCAATTTTTTTCAGCGCTCTTTAAAACAACGTCTTTATCTCCGGCAACTTCTTCGGTTCCTTCGGTGACGACGTATTTTTTCTTGTTCGTGCTTTTATTTGCGCCTTTTTGAACCGTGATCGTCGTACCCTCTTCAGAGGCTGCGTCAACTTTATCAACCTTTACACCAACTTCTTGAGCAAAAGCCACACAACTAAAAACAAATGAAACTAAAAATAATTTTTTCATAAATTAAACTCCTCATAATTCTATTAAATTTATAAGTACTTAAAACTAGAACGTAAACAATGCGTTCATGCCAACAGCGCGAGAAGCCTTAACACCTTTTGCCAATTCGCCAGCAGATTCAAAAAATAAATTTAAACCTAAACTTTCAGACATCTTAAATTGTGCACCAAAAGTAAATGGAATAATTGTCCCTTTGATATCTGTCAAAGATCCGCCACCTAATGAGCTTGAAGCTTCGTCACCGAGTTTAATACCTAATGAAGGACCTGCATAAATTCCTGCCCAGTCTTCGAATTTATACATCGCAAATACCGGAACATCGAAGTAACTGATTTTACCAGTTAGAGTTGATTCAGGAACTAAACCAACTGCAGGAAATGTTGATTTGAATGGACGATCTGTATAGAACAATCCGGTTTTGATACCGAAATTTTCGTGTAAATCAAAAACCGCTGATCCACCAATTTGAAATCCAATTTCTTGTTTGTTAGAGTTTGCAGAATCAACGTCGGCCGAATTCCAACGGAAACCGCCTTCAACGCCAGCCATCGAGTAAGATGTTCCGCCGCCTTTTCCCCATACTTCTTGCGCAGAAGCTGTGTATGCAGTTGCGAGTACTGATAATACCAAAAGAATCTTTTTCATCGTGTTCTCCTTTAGACGGCCATGGCCGCTTAATAAGAACTACACTATCAACTTGGCTTTTAAAAAACCAACAACTCTAACGTCGTCTTGCGGCAAATGTGAACTAAAGACCTCTGGACCTGGCTTATTGCGTGCGTTATGTAGACATCTTGTTAAGCAATTGCTGCTTTTTTGTCTCAAATTCCTCTTGTGAAATCGCCCCACCTTGGAAAAGTTTGTGAAGCGTTTCGATTGCGTGGGCTTGCTGATCGATCGAAGAAGACATTGGTGTTGAAGAAACTGGTGATGAAACCGTAGAAGCCGGCGCCGTCGCGCTTGAAGTCCCGTTTGGGATACCATCAAAAATTGCTTTAATCTCAGCTAACCAAACTTGGAAATAATTAAATTGCGGTGGCTCCTGAATAACAACAACTGTTTCGGCAATCATATCATGCAAAGTTTGGCGCTTCGCTGTGAAGACACTCATGATGTAACCGATGCAAAGAATAAAAGCTGACAAAATAGAACAAGCATATCTGATTAGGGCTTTTTTAAAAGTAATTCGTCCTAAGCCTGATTCTGTAAGAACCATTAAGCCCATCATTGCTTTTCCTGGAGTAGCTTGCAGCGGTGAAGATTCGAAAACGGGTTTATACAATAAGATTAAAACAAAACTTCCGACATACGGTAAAACCATATTCAAAGCCATAGATGGAATAATTAAAATTAACCAATCAATAACTATAGCAACAAATCGTCTCCAAAAACCTGCGTAATTTGGGTTCATAATAAATCTCCTTTTGGAAAGAGATTTAACTAAACGATTTGCGAGTTGTTTTCAACTAATTTCTTTTTTTCAAAGATTCCGACAGAGATAATTGATATTTCGTACATGATTAAAAGAGGCACCATTAACAAGATCATGCTGTATGTATCTGGTGGGGCGGCCACTGCGGCAATAACTGCATTTATTACAATGGAATATCGACGATGTTCCTTTAAAAAAGCCTGAGAAACAATCCCCAAAAAACCTAAAAATGTAAGTATCACCGGGATCTCAAAAGTTAATCCAAACATCACCGACATTTGAGTGAAAAAACCAATATACTCTTTGATTGTGATCATGGGCTTATCGATATCGCCACCAAAGTTGAATAAAAATTCAATCGCTCCGGGTAGAACAACGTAATAGCAAAATGCGACGCCAACGATAAATTGCATCGTTCCAAAAAATACGAATCCTGTAATAATTTTCTTTTCATTTTTGTAAAGCGCTGGAGAAATAAATTTCCATAATTGAAAAAGCCAAAATGGTGCCGACAAAACTAATCCCGCAACGATAGATAAATTAAGATGCGCCATGAACTTATCCATCGGTGCGGTAAAAAAAAGCCCACCGCTTGGTAAATATTTAACCGCTGGCTCGCGAACAAAATCAAAAACTTTTTCGCTGAATCCCCAGCAAAAACAAACCCCTAAAAAAATAGCGATAGCCGCACGATACAAACGTGTTCTCAGCTCACGGATGTGAGCGATTAACGTCATATTGCCTTCTTCTTCGATGTTAGTTTTTGTTTGTTCGCTCATCTTTTTGATCTACTGCTGCTGTGGGTGGGGTTGAGTTTTGAATGGGCATTGGGGCCTCAGCAACAGCTGTTGTTACTGTTGTAACTGCTGGCGCGGCTGTTTCTGCGGGTTGATCACGATAGGGTGAAGATGTGTCAACCGATTGAAATGTTGAACTATCTTTATGATGCTCAGGGACTGAACCAATCGTTTTTAAGTAATCTGAAACTTCTTGTTTTTGCTTTCGCAAATCTTCCATGGGATTTGGGGTGTCTTTTTTAAGTTCATCCCAAACGCCAGATGTTGTTCGACGAATATCATTAAAGAATCGCGCGATCTCACGAGCTAAGCCGGGTAGTTTTTCTGGCGGCACAACCAGCAAAATCACAATTCCAATAAATATTAATTCACCCATGCTCATGACTACTAAATTATCCTTACTCGTGGTTAAGGGCAACAACTGAATAGGTCAGGCAAATTGACCTGTAGAGAATAAGTCGACGGCGGACCTGTTGAAAATACACATTCGTTTTTTATTAGCTTGATGCTTTAGCGAGTTTGGCCAGGTCTGGTGGGATTGTAACAACTCCCAATTCATTCAGACGATCCCGCGCCATTTCAGAACCTGTACGAACGTAGCGCTCATACAGACGTAGAATGTTTTGATCGGCTTGAACTGCTTGAACTGCGGATTTTTCACTGACATAACTAAGTACGTCCACAAAATCCGAAAATTTTTCCGAGAAAATTTTGTACGTGTGAGAGGCTTGGTCTTCTTTCGTCCAGCGCGATAAATTCGTGTAAGCTGCCGAACCCATCTCCATGTAGTAATCAACATCGACCAGTTTTTTTTGCAATGAATCACCAAAAAATCCAGACATATACAACGCACGGTCAGCCAAAATCTTCATAAGTTCGCGATTTTTTGGTGCTGGTGCGTTCATACCGACAAAATACATTTCCGCTAATGTTTGTGGCGGTTTTTCAATGGTATCGTCTTGGAATGGTTGAAATAAATTTTTTGAATCTAGGTAATGTTTTAATAATTGAATTAAGTAAACATCAACATACGGATCCGTCTTAAGCTTACGATCAAGATAGGCTTCCTGAAGTACTTCTGCAAAATGTTGATCTGGCGAAATGAATAAAAATTGGCTCATTTAACTTCTCTCAACTTCTAGCTGTTAGTCTCATTGTAATATACTTATCGGCCTAAACTGTAATAACTTAATTAAAAACTCGACGAAAACCCAAAAGAAAACAAGACCATAAGGGCGACTAAATCGCCCTTCGTACAGGAAAATTTCTTAAAATGAGACGTAATTGCAGGAATTAAACGGCTGTCTGGTTACGGCCAACAATACTGATGATCGATGGTTTGTTAAAAATGTACTTTGAAACCCGCTGAACATCTTCGACCGCAATCTTAGAATACTCTTGCGCGACATTCATACTTTCTTGGTAACTGTTCCCATAAAAGTGTTCGAAGCTAATCAAATTACATATTGCCGATTTTCGTTGAAGTCCGATGTCATGTTGCCCAATTAAATATTTTTGAGCGCGCTCTAGTTCAGCTTGCGGAATTTTTTCGTTACAGATTTTTTTAAACTCTTGATCAAAAAGTTCAATAGACTTATCGACTTTTTCAGGCGAGCACGCAATATAACCACCAAAATAACCTGTTTCTAACGACTCCATTTTTATTGGCGAAACCGAATAGGCTAACGAGTTTTTGTCACGCAGTTCTAGAAACAGTCGACCACCTTGGCCGGCCATAACGGCCTGGATCACCTGTAATACGTAACGATCCGGGTCTGTTAGACTGAGTGCATGCCAGCCAACGATAACGTGTGATTGTTCTTTGTCTTTTTCTAAAAAGATTTTTTCGCGTTTTTGGATCGGCTTAACATCAAACTGATCTTGCAAGCGCCCGGCTTGACCTCGTGCAAATAGATTTTCAATTTGTTCGGCCGCCTTAATCCATTTTTTCTTATTAAAATCACCAACAACACAAAGCTGCATGTTCTTTTCGCGTAAAGACCTTCGCATAAGTTGTGCCGCATCTTCGACCTTAAGACGATCGACAGTTTCTGGAGTTCCCATTGAATCAAAACTGAGCGGATGGTTCGGAAACATTTTGCGATTAAACTGTTGCACGCAAAGAGTTGACGGTTTGTCTTGTTGTGATTGGATTTGAGTTTTTAAAATCGTTTTTTCACGTTCAAAGGCCGTCGGATCAATGTCAAAATCTGTGAAAAGCTCTTGCGCAAGCCCTAAAAGTTTGTCTTCGAAGTGTTGTAATCCATGGACCGACATTCCGATTGTATTTTTACCTGCAAACGGTGAAACCGCGCCGGCGCTGTCTTCGATGATTGTAGAAATTTGTAATTCATCTTTAGTTTTGGTTTTTGTCAGCCAAGTTCTTTGCAACATTTCTGTTAAACCCATTTTATCGGAAGACTCTAAGCGGGCTCCTCCGCCAAAAATAAGTTTTGCTGAAAATGTTGGAATTTCTTTATTTTCTAAAAATAGAATTTCTGTTCCTTTTGAAGTATGAATTCTTTCCACTGCGTTTTCGTTCTTTGCCGGGCGAGAATGGAACGCAATACTTTCTTTTTTAGATTTTTCTGGCTTAACAGCATGGACTTTCTTATCCATAGCTACTGTAGGCCACAAGCTGTAACCTTTTTTCAAAATTTCTTTTGATTTCGCTACATTATCTGGGCTCATCAAGGCCATTTGTACTTTGTTTTTAACCAAATATTTTTGCGCCATTTTTTGAATGTCTTTGGGCTTTAATTTTTGTACAGCCTTTAGATATTTTTCATGGGCCCGTGAATCACCAAGGTAAAATTGCGACGAACCGATGCGCTGAGCAATCCCATCGACAGTTTCAATTCCGTAAAATTGATCCGTCAATAAACTAACAACGGCACGTTTGATTTCGCTATCTTGCACGCCAAACTGTTTTACTTTTTCAATTTCCGTCCAGATGTTTTTAAAGATAATTTCAGGGTCTTGCTCTGTGTATTTTGCGCTAACGGCAAATAATCCCGGATCTTGCGGAGAATAATTAAATACGCCGACAGAATTTACTAACGCTTGCTCTAAACGCAGTTTTTGCACCAAACGGGAAGTGTCACCTAAGCCTAAAATTTGCGAAAGTACATCAAGCGCGGGAACATCTTTGTGTTTTACTGATGGCGCAGGAAATGACAAATACATTTGTTTTTCAGGAAAAGTTTTTTGAATCGCTGAAAATCCAGGTTTAGTAATTGCTGGTTCTTTTTTGCGCGATTTTTTTACAAGCTTGGTCAGTTTAATTGGTGAGTAATACTCTTTAACTTTGGCCTTCATTTCACCAATGTTAAAATCACCTGTAATCACTAAACACATATTTGATGGCGTGTAGCGATCTGCATAGTATTTTTTAATTTTTTTCCATGACCACCCACGAACATTTTTATCGTAGCCAATGACTGGAATTCCATACGGGTGTTTTTTATAAACTGAACTAAATAACATTTGCGAACCCGCACGCGATGGTGAATCCATTCCCATTTTAATTTCTTCACAGACGACTTCGCGTTCGCTATCGATTTCTTTACCGTCAAATTTTGGAAAGCCCATCATTTGTGAAATCACATCCAGCGCCACGTCGGAATAATTTTTAGATATCGTTACGTAAAAGACCGTTTGGTCAAAAGAGGTGTAGGCATTCAGTTCGCCGCCGGAAGCCTCGACCGTACTTGCAATTTCGCCGACACCATATTTGTCAGTTCCTTTAAACACTAAGTGTTCAATAAAATGACTAATGCCCTCTTCGCCCTTAGCTTCGTCGGCGCTGCCGGTTTTTACCCAGATCTGTACGCTGACAACGGGGGATTTGTGACTTGGCGCCAGGATGACGTTAAGTTTGTTATTTAGTGTAAATTTAATTTGCTTCATAGTTATCTCTATTTTTCCCTGTGAATTTTGTTTTTTTCAGATATAACCTAATTACTTTATGAACACTAAACTTGGCATCTATATACATATTCCGTATTGCCTGCAGCGTTGCACGTATTGTGACTTCGCGACTTATGTTTATAAAGAAATTCTGCCCCCTGATAAATACATTGAGTTGGTTAAAACAGAAATCAAGCTTCGCGCTGGAATATTTAATCCTACACAAAAACAAATTTCACTTTCGACAATTTATTTTGGCGGAGGCACTCCTAGCCTGATTCCTGCTGAACTTATTGTAGAGCTAATTTCAGAATTGGCCAAGTACGGCTTTGTGACTGGACCAGATACTGAAATCACAATCGAAATAAATCCCGCAACCGTTGACGAGAAAAAACTAGAGGTCTATTTGTCTAATGGCGTTAATCGCTTTAGTGTTGGGGCACAGACGTTCTCAGATAAACATTTAAAGGCTGTACATCGCGAACATAATGCGTCTCAAACTGTTCAGACCCTGTCGCTTTTAAAAAAGCATAACTTGAACTTTTCATTTGATTTGTTATTCGCACTGCCACATCAAACCTTGGATGAACTTAAATTCGATGTAGAAAAATCGGTGGAATTAGGCGCATCCCACATTTCTCCGTACTGTTTAACAGTGCCCGAGGGTCATCCTCTTGCAAAAGATCGCCCTTTGGACGAAGAACAAATCGAAATGTTTGATATTATTCACAAAGGTCTTTCAAACACTGGGTTTCACCGTTATGAAATTTCGAATTATTCAAAACCAGGTTTAGAGTCGCGCCATAATTTACTTTATTGGACTGATGAAGATTATTGGGGGCTTGGACTAAGTGCGCACTCGTATCAACGTCAAACCCCGGAACTTCCATGGGGACAACGATTCTGGAACGCCAACAACATTAATGTTTATGAAAAGGAAATTCTAACTCAAACGGTTCGACCACTCTCGCATCAGGTAGAACAGCTTAAGAAAAATCAATCCTTAACAGACTTTTGCCATACCTCTTTACGCTTAGAAAACGGTTTGGATTTAAAAAAACTTGAATCTAAGTTTGGTTCTAGCGAGTTGTTTTCGGTTCTGCAAATTTCAGAACGAATGCTCGAGAAAAAATTGCTCCAACGGAATGGCTTGCAAATCAGCCTGACTCAGCCTGGAATATTGATTAGTAACCAGGTTTTTGAACAATTTACATTTTTAGAATAATTTCAAGATCTGATAAAAAACTCCACATTTTTACCAATTTATGCCATATTTCGCAGCATGGGGCGGATAATTCTAGGGGTTTTGGTTTTGCTGGGTTTTGTTTTCACGTCGTTCGACGTTGAGGCTGATCCTAATATTGAGATCACCGAGACCGATCTTATTCCTGCTACTGACGAAGAAATTTTAAATTTAGTACCCGAAGTTTCACCTGAAAAAGAAATTTCAAATCCAACATTTGAATTATTAAAAAATTTCGAACGTGTTGGTGGGAACCCACTTGCATTTCAACAGACACAATGTTTTTTAGAAAAATACAAAGACAAAACATTTTTAGATGAAGCCGACTCAAGCGGAATAAAGATTAAGAATAAAAAATTCGTTGTTATCACGGATGTGACCATCCCATCAGATCGTCCGCGTTTATTTTTACTAAATTTAGAAACTCTAGAAGTTAAAGCTTTTATGGTTGCGCATGGTTTAGGAATTCCTGGTTCTGAAGTTAGACTCTATGAACATGGTAAAATTAGTCCAAAAGAATTGCCTTATATTTTGCTGCCAAAATTAATTAGTAATAAACCCGGGTCCAAAGCGACATCTCGGGGAGCATTTATTCTGGAAGAAACTTATTTTGGAAATTTTGGATATTCGTTGCGCCAGCATGGTTTACAAAAAAAAATTAACGACAACGTTTTGAAGCGCTTAGTAGTCATGCATGGGTTTAAAGGGATGAACCCATTTAGTATTTCTAGTTATGATGCCGATCAACCACCAGTGACCGAAGGTAATTTAGCAACGAGCCAAGGGTGTTCGATGTTAGAACCCAGTCGCGCAAAAGAAGTCATCGACGCCGCAAAGGGCGGAAGTTTTTATTATATTTTTACCGAACACGAAAAACACCAGGGCTCGTCTTACTGTGCCGACGAAAACTTGTTAGTAAAAGACCAATAAAAACCAACCTAAGATAATTCCCGTATTATCCGTTATTATCCATTACTATCCGTTAGCAGTACTTATTTCTCTGAGTGTCCAACCGACCGCTTTTTGCACGTAATATTCTGATGCGTCTTCAGAATTGATGTAATCTTCAGGAACCAAAACTGATTCGTAGCTATTATCTGCAAGTTTCAAAGAATTTTGACTAGTAAAACTCCATTTTTAGATGGTGCGCAAAAAATAATCACCAGTTTTCCCGTTCGAAAAACTCATTAATAG
>JAYVHE010000295.1:0-3968 GCA_043771495.1 Bdellovibrio sp.
CTGACTTTTCATAGCGGTGCAAACGACCAAAATCGGCCATGCGCACGGGAAGATCTTTATAGGAATGGTGAGTCGCTCCAAAAATCAAACAGTGAGACGGGCAGTTCATGGGCTTAACGCCAAATTCGCGCTCGTCCGCTTTCATAAAGTACATATCGTCTTTATAGTTGGCGTAGTGACCCGAAGTTTTAAATAAACTGACGTCAAAAATTTGCGGAGTAATTACTTCTTGATAATTATTTTTACGATATTGTTCGCGAATGTATTTTTGTAATTCGTTGTAAATAGTGGCGCCTTTGGCCGTAAAAAACGGTGAGCCTGGAGCTAGTTCATTAAAAAGAAATAAGCCAAGCTCTTTGCCGAGTTTGCGATGGTCACGTTTTTTAGCTTCTTCTAAATTTTTTAGGTGATTTTCTAATCCGGCTTTATCACGAAACGCTGTTGCGTAAACGCGTTGGAGTGAAGGATTGTTTTCATTTGCGCGCCAGTATGCTCCTGCAACGGATAATAATTTAAAAGCTTTAATCTGACCTGTTGATTGCACGTGAGGGCCTCGACATAAGTCAAACCAATCACCCTGATGATAGATGCTTATGGTTCCATCTTGAAGTTCTTCGATCAATTCGACTTTAAAGCGTTCATGCATTTTTTTAAAAGTTTCGATAGCTTCTGATTTTGGAATCATTTTTTTAACCAATGGAAAATCGGCATCGACAATTTTTTGCATTTCTTTTTCGATCGCTGGAAAATGCTCTTCAGTAAAATTAAATGGAGAATCGAAATCGTAATAAAATCCGCTTTCAACCACAGGGCCAATAGTTACTTTTACTTCCGGCCATAAACGCTGCACGGCTTGCGCCATCGTATGAGCGGCAGAATGGCGAATGACTTCATCAGCTTCAGGCGACTTAATCGTGACTAATTCTATTTTAGTATTGTTTGGCAAAACCGTTCGTAAATCTTGAACTTCACCCTGACCATTAATTTTAACACCTAAGGTGTCTTTAGCTAAACGAGGACCGATGCTTTGGGCTACTTCAAGTGCTGTCGGCTCATGATCAAAAGTTTTTTTAGATCCGTCGGGTAATAGAATATTAATTTCGCTCATTAATTTGTTATCTTTCTGAAAATCTGTAAGACATTAAAGTATAGTAGAGCTGGAGTTTGTAGTCCACTCGAGGCTCTCCAAAACCACATAAATTTAGTTTATAGACCTGATAAGTCTGCTAAATTTAGCGTCAATTGACCTGGAAGGTCGCTCATTCTTTCTCTTTTGAATCTAGGTTTTCCATGTGAGTCAGCAAAACCTCTTCTTATACTAACCTAATGGCGTCTTATACGACTTTAAATAAATCGATCACGAGCGAATATATTTCTTCGGAGGGCGCGGGTACAATTTTCTTATGGGCCGCTTCGATCAACTGCTTAATGTCGTTTTTTAGTTCATCAAACTGTTTTTTACTAATCATAAAGGTCGATGCGAAGTGAATGTCGTCGTGGTTAAACTCTCTAATTGAACGAGCGACTTGATCCCTGCGATTGATCTGATGGATGTAATTAAGAGGGGAGTCTTTAGCCAAATAAATAGGTTCGCCCTTGAACACCCATTTATCAGACTTGTGTTCGACCAAACCATTACTTTCTAAAAATTTCAAAACGAAAATAACACGATTAATATTTAATCTAAGACGATCGGCGATCTTTTTTGGCTCTTGAAAAAAGGCACTGCTGGTCGCAAGGTGAATCGTCGAAATATCCCAATTGGAAAAGTATTCAGTTAAAATACCACTTGGGATTTCATTTGATTTGGGCATGATATTCTTAATATCTTCTATGTTTTTTAAAAACTTAGTAATTTTTTCAGAGTAAAAGCTTCTAAGTTCTTTAGTGACTGCTCTAGAATGTCCCACCAAAAGTAGAAAAAATTCTTTTGCATCCGGCGACAGATTAAGAAACTGCACGGCCAAAATGGCTTGATCTTCGGTCAGGGCGCTTTTTTTTGTAAGTACTTGTATTAAGTAAGAAGCCTGGCAGTTCATTGCCTTAGCTAAGGCCGATTGATAGCCTCGGCCTTTGGATTTAATGACCGCAGTTAAGAAAAGCTTATAGCTATTGAATTTAAAAATGTCCATGTGTTCATATATTTAAAAAATATAATGGAGTCAAATAATATATATTATAAATATATCTTTTTGAATGATTTTAAGGATATAAACAAATCAACTTTCAAAGGGGAAACTAATGAAAAATATTTTAGCTTTTTTAATAATTTCAACACTATCTCATACTATTTTTGCTGGTCCGTTTGTGGCCGGTGGTAACGGCGCAATGTCATTGGCGTATTGTAATTCTGAAAAGGGTGATTTCGGAGCGAACGTCAGTAGAGACATTGGTGGAGATCTTTTTGGCTATAGTTGGACGAATGATCAGGAGGTCTCTGCGGTGACTGCGATCAGTGTAACTGCCGCAAAAGATCCAGGCACACCACAGGAAAAACCAATGATTTTTCGCAGCAAAAATTTTCAAATAAGAATTTTCATGGGAAATCTTCCAGCTGAAGTTGGCGCACCAATATATAGAGTCGGAGATGTCATCATCAAAAAAAATAAAAAATGGCTGCGTAAATCTGTTTCTTGTACGTTATTTGGGATTGGTACAATTTAATTAAGTTTTTTTCGTCTCTAATTAATCGCGAATCATCTCAACAATGAATTCACCAGTGACGTCAGGGCTGCGTGTGAAGGCGTCGATGTATTCATATTTCGACATCTCAATATCTTTGCCCCGACGAAGTCCCGTCGATAGTAATAGTAGGTCTTGATCGCCGACTAAATAAAAATTTTTTTGATTGTTAATTTGTCTTAGCAAGCTATCCAAAGGCACCGTTAATTCAGCCAATGGGAAAAACGAGATTCCTTTATAAGAAACTAAATTGCATAAATCAAAATTCTTGGCGATTTCAAATTTGAAAATAATTTGACCTGGCGCCAGCGTTTCGTCGGCTTTTGTTTCTTTGACTGCGTCCGCGTCAAGTCGAGCTTCAATCAGTTTAATTTGCTCAGCCGTCAACCGAACTGTTTTATTGATTTCGACAACTTGGCTTGGCTGTACCGTCGTTCTGTTGTGGATTTCGTGAGCGACTTCACAAGTATTGTAGTCTGAAATTTTTTGAGTCTGACTGTTTCGAATTGTGTACAGCTTACAAAGAATAATTTTAGAAAAAACAGAGGGTCTGCTTGAACAACTATTTATTCCCTTTGGCGAACTGGTCAAGCGCAGCATCTTAATTTGAATTGCGCCTTCAAAGTTCTCTGCTGTTGGCGCGGCTTCTATTTTAGAACCGTAACTCCAGGAAGGTATCAGATCGCGACCAAATCGCGCCGCCTTTAGAGCTGACTCTTCAGTGAGCTGAAGAAGGTCCACAACAGACCTACGAATCCATTCAGAGGAAATTTCTAGTCGACGTTCACGTGCAATCAAGTACAAAACTTCATGAAGGATTAACGCCGCCTGATCAATCGATGCTAACTGCGTCCAAAAGGATTCATCGATATCAAGCTTTTTCTGATCGTCGTCAAAATAAGCGACCCAGTCAATACGGCAATCGTTGTCTAAAACTCGCTGATCAAAATGGCCAAGATCATTTCCAGGACGAACTGGCTTAGTTTGAATATTGATTTTTTCAAAAATGCTTTCAGATGTTTTAACAAAGACAGTTGCAAATCCCGGAATGTGTTTGTGAAGATTCATTTTTACTAAGTTTAAAATTTCTTGGCTCGATTGAGCTTGTTGTAATATGAGGGGAAATTCTTTTTTTCGGGGAGAAACTGAATTTTCGGCTAAATCCAAAGTCTGCACTGGTCGACGCAAAGAATCCAAAGGGCATATGACCACGGCGCCGCCCCCGCCACTTTCGTTTCCTCTGGCACTAGCAAAATTTGTTAAACATAAACATAAAATTAATGTTA
>JAYVHE010000296.1:0-12600 GCA_043771495.1 Bdellovibrio sp.
ATAATCAATTGAACGGCTTCGCCTTTTTTATCCTTACGATCAATCGGAATTGCGCCCAAGCAATGCTGCGAGAAAAATGTGAACAGTGGGTTCGAGAAAAAATAATCTTTGGCCGCTGCAATATACAAATCAAACCAATGCCGGCGTGGAATACTGGCAGCAATCGAAGTCGCATCTAAATGCGAAGCATGGTTGGAAATAATTATTAATTTTTTATGATCCCTATAGAGTTGATCAAAATCACCACCACGAACTTCCAGGCGAATATACATTGTATAAAACCAATTTTTTAGCACGATCGACCAAATGTATCGGATCAGGCGGCTGGTAATATCAAAATGATGAGTAAACAATGGCAAATGTTTTAAATAAGCCGGTAACTTCATCCATTGGTCGTTGCTATACGTCCATTCTTTCATTTTATATTCGGGTTCGGTTTTGTAATTTTCCACGACTACCTATTGATTCACAGACTTTAAAGCCAACATCACAAAATAATAAATCGGTGCCACAAAAATCAAACGATCCATGCGTTGTAGAAAATCACCGCGCCCTAAAATAAATTGGCCAACAATTTTTACACCGGCATCTTTACGCATAACACTCATGACTAAATCGCCAATCAGGCCACCAAACGATGCAATCACTCCAGCCGCTAGCCAATATTTTTCGGCACGGTCAGGCAGTAGGTACCTCATGGCATAAGCTAAAACAATGGTTAGCGCAATGGCAACAGCCGTAGAAGGTAAGGTACGACGCGAACTGATTTCTGGTAAAATTTTAGGACCTTTAAAATAACGGCTGATGGCTAAATTCGTATTATCGCAGAACTCCGTTAAAATAACTAAGTACATCACTTGGTAAATTCCGTTTTCGAAGTTTAAAATCAAACCTAAGTGCATAAACGACCAACCTAAAAACACAAATCCTAAAAGCGTTAACGACATGAACTGAATCATGTTCTTGTGCTCACTTTTGAAAAGCGGAACCAAACACGCTACTCCTAAAACAATCATCGGCATCACATTGTAAAAAATCAATTGATCGTAGTGCGTGCAAACACTCAGCCCTATAATTCCCAGATAACACAAGTACACAAAAAATGTTTGGTGAAACATTCCCATGATTTGAAAAAACACTTTGGCGCCGAATAAGGCAAACAGCGTTAAAATAATTGTTGGAAACGGCGGTTGTAAACCCATTAACCCAAATAACAGCGGAGCTAAGATCAGCCAACTTTTAATAGAGGCCCACGCAATTAGTGAGTACTGATTTTTTTTGCGTAAAAAATAATTGACGAGTCCACCTAAGAAAATGGCCGATAGAACAATAAGCGCTGTTTGTTGGTAGACGGGACTGCTCCAGCCCACAAGATTACTATTCATAAGTGATACCGTGATCCTTAATTTTTTTATACAAATTTGATTTCGAGATTTTTAAAATCTCGCAGGTTTGATCGATGTTTCCTGTTTTGTCCAAACACGCTTGGATAATCATTTTTTCTTGATCTTCCAAAAAGCCCTCAAGGCTGGTTAATCGCTCGAGCGGAATCCCGCTGATTGAGGCCGGGTTACTTCGCAGTAAAATTTGTCGAACATCATCGGCGGTAATCATCGGCAGGGGACTTGTTAGCACTAACTGTTCGCAAATTCGTTTTAGTTCACGCACATTACCAGGCCACGAATAACTTTTTAACTCGGCTAGAGCGCTGGTTTCAAAAGTCTTATTACGGCGTGGTTTTTCAATTTCTAAAAAGTGCTGTGCTAATTCTTCGATGTCGCCTTTGCGATCACGAAGTGGTTTCAACTGGATGCGATGGGATGACAAACGGTAATACAAATCTTCGCGAAACGATTTTTCTTGAACCATTTCTTGCAGCGGACGGTTCGATGCAGCGATCACTCGAACACTGACTCGAATCGAATCTTTCGCTCCCACGCGGCGCATTTCCCCCGATTCAATAAATCGTAAAAGTTTGGCCTGTTGTTGCAATGGTAAGGCTTCGATTTCGTCAAAAAATAAATCACCACCATTGGCGGCCTCGGTTAAGCCAATTTTATTTTGATCCGCTCCGGTAAACGCGCCTTTAACGTGGCCAAACAATTCAGATTCAAAAAGAGTTTCCGTAATGGCTGCACAATTCACAATAACAAACGGCGTTTTGCCTTCTTGGGAATTAATAATGGTCGCAACAACTTCTTTGCCTGTTCCAGTTTCGCCTTCGATCAGAATCGGGGACTTTTCGTTTTTTAGACTCGAGATTTTTTTACGTAAAGAATCGACATGGTCTGATTTTCCAATAAACTGGCGTGTGCCCACTCCTTGAGAAAAGCTCAGTTGCCGAAGCTGCCAGTAGGCTAAAATTTTTTCAGTCACCAAAGTCACTTCTTCAAACATCAGCGGCTTTGCTAAAAACCGTTGCGCACCTGCATGAATGGCTGCGTCCATAATATTTCGGCGGATTTCTCCGGACATGGCCACAATTTCAGTGTGAGGATTTTTTTTAATAAGTTTTGCAATAACTTGAATTCCATCGGGACCATCAGCGGTGGTATTTTTAATATGCATATCTACGAATGCGGCGTGAAAAAAAATATGATCCGGAATCAGTTCGGGGTCATGGGCGATGAACACCTTAAAACTGGACGGAATAATCTGCTTAACCGAGGTGGCTAATAAATGATCATCTTCTGCAATGAGTAAGTTAAAATGTTCTGACACGAAACCATTTTGAGTGATAGATTTAATGTATGTCAAAGTCTAACGCTTACAAAAAAAAATTATCTATTTTGCTTGTTGAAAACATTCATGCCGTGGCCAAAGAACGCCTGGAAAGCGATGGTTATAACGTCGAAATTTTACCTCATTCTCCTGTTGAAAATGAATTTCTAAAAATTCTGCCATTGTATGATGTTTTAGGTATTCGCTCTAAGTCTATGATTACAGAAAAAATTTTGAAAGCGAACCCGCAGTTGTTAGCCATTGGGGCATTTTGCATTGGAACAAATCAAATTGATGCCGATGCCGCCATGAATTTGGGCGTTCCAGTATTTAATGCACCTCATAGCAATACACGCTCCGTCGCAGAACTGGTTTTAGCTGAAATGATTTCGCTGTCGCGCCAGTTGGGCGATCGCAACATGATGGCTCACAAAGGTGAGTGGATGAAGTCCGCCGACGGCTCGCGCGAAGTGCGTGGCAAAACACTTGGAATCGTGGGTTATGGTCATATCGGTTCTCAGGTCAGCGTATTGGCTGAGGCTCTTGGTATGCGTGTTTTATTTTACGATATCATTAAAAAACTTCCCTTAGGAAACGCTCAAGGTAAAACGACGTTGGGTGAAATGCTTAAGGAATCTGATTTTGTTACATTGCATGTTCCTGAAACGGCTGAAACGCAAAATATGATGACGGCCGTCGAACTCAAAAAAATGAAAAAAGGCAGCTTCTTAATAAACGCATCCCGTGGAACTGTTGTTAATATCAACGACCTTGTGGTTGCATTAAAAGAAAACCATTTAGGGGGTTGTGCGATCGACGTGTTTCCCGAAGAACCAGCGTCGAACAAAGAAAAGTTTCAGTCACCCCTGCAAAATTTAAAAAATGTTATACTAACTCCGCACATCGGTGGCAGCACCGAAGAAGCGCAATACAACATTGGAATGGAAGTCGCAGAAAGCTTCAGAAAATTTTTGCACTTCGGAACCACGGCGTGGTCAGTTAACTTTCCACAAGTAGATCTGCAGCTAAAAACGGGTGTCACCCGCATCATGAATGTTCATAAAAATGAACCCGGGGTACTTGGTGAACTGAATGGAAGTATTTCTAAAGCAGGGGCAAATATTCAAGCGCAGTATTTATCGACAAATAATAACGTCGGTTACTTAGTCGTTGATTTAGAGATGCACACGGCCACAATGACGGCGGAACAAATTACCGAAACTTTTAATCAGTCGAAACGAAACATCAAGACACGACTTGTGTTTTAGTCAAAAATATTCGGTCGGCACGAGCACCCCGCCATAGCCATGACGGATTGCTTCCAACCGGTTATGTCCATGTTTTCTTGATCACAAAAATAAATTTATATATGTTGAGTACTTATTTGGTACGTCGTAATTAGGCGACGAACTAAATTTTAAAGAGGAGTACTATGGAATTCGCAGCAGTTGGATTATTCGCAATGGCTTTAGCCGTTGTCGTCGGTCTCGTATGGAAAAGACCATAATGCTGGAAATACCTACTACGAATGGCCGTCGTGGATGCCAGTGATTGGTATCGTTAAAATCGTTTTACCAGTTTCGGTCTTCGATGAAGATTTAGTATCGTATGAAGCTTACGATAAAGGTCGTTTACCTTTCGTTGTTGATGTGAAGGCGTTTTTTAGAATTACCGATTCTAATGTGGCCGCTCAACGCGTAAGCTCTTTTGAGGAGTTACGCAATCAATTGCGCGCGATTTTACAAGGTGCGGTTCGTACAATTTTAGCATCGGCCGACATCGAAGAAATCATGCAAGGTCGCAGTCAGTTCGGCGAACAATTTACTAAAGAAGTTGAGGCGCAGTTAAAGAACTGGGGCGTATCGACGGTAAAAAATATTGAGTTGATGGATATTCGTGATTCGAATTCTTCTTATGTTATTAAAAACATCATGGAGAAGAAAAAATCGTTGATTGAAATGCAAAGTCGTATCGAAGTCGCTGAAAACTTAAAACGCGCCAATATTGCCGAAATCGATGCTAAACGTGAAACCGATATTCAACAACAGGACGCTTTACAAAAGATTGGTTCGCGAACAGCCGAAAAAGAAAAAGCGGTTGGTATTTCGAACGAGCTAGCACAACAGTCCATTAAAGAAGAAGCCAAAGTCACAATGGAAAAAGAGTTGGCGATCGCTAAGTTGAAAGATGTTACACAAGCCGAGATTAATAAGGCTGTACAAATCGTTAAAGCGAATCAAGAAAAAGAAACCGCTGCGATTAATAAAGACATGGCTGTCATCAAAGCGTCGCAAGAAAAAGAAACTGAAGTCTTAGTGGCCGAAGGCGCTCGCGCGACGACGATCTTAGTTGCGGAAGGTAATCTTCAGAGTAAGAAATTAGAATCTGAAGGTATTGCAGCCGAAGGTACGGCACGCGCTGAAGCCGAAAAAGCGATGCAATTAGCTCCGGTGCAAGCCCAGATTGTGTTAGCAAAAGAGATCGGTAGCAACGAAAGCTACCAAAAGTACTTGATCACGATCGAGCAAGTTAAGGCCACGCAGAATGTTGGAATCGAGCAGGCTAAGGCTCTTCATTCGGCGGATTTAAAAATTATCGCAAACTCTGGTAATGTTGAAAACGGCATGAAAAGTTTAATGGATATTTTCTCATCGAACGGTGGGACGCATATTGGTGCGATGTTAGAAGGTTTTGCGCAAACTGAAAAAGGTGCAGCGCTTTTAGATAAAGCGGGACTTAAAACGAAGGCTGCTGAAAAGCATTAATCGTCAGATTCTGCGGCGGTGGATTTAAGTTCGTCCATCGCCATTTCGGCGCGGGTTTTATACCCTTTTTTGGTATTGCACTCTTTACAAGATGGCACACAATTTTTTTTATCAGATTTTCCACCACGTGCAATAGGTATCAAATGATCCATCGTTAAATCGGTGGATTTAAACTTTTGTTCGCAGTGGTAACAAACACCTTTACCTAAAACTTGACGCCACCAAATTGAAGCCCGCAGTTCGCGAGCCTTGGCTTTTTCTTTTTTCTGATGAGTCTCCGAAGCTGGAGTAAAAAAGTGATCCATGGGGTTTATATACTATTTAGTCGTCGGGTAATACAAGCGGTTATCGATCATGGCTTCAGAAAAATACTGTTGAGTGGCCTTTAAGGATTTTTCTAATTCAGGTGCATCGCCTACAATATCCCAGTGTTGGTCACTAAAAAGAACTATCGATTTTTTGCCCGCATTTAATAATGATCGAGACAAGTGGTTGGGCGGCAAAGGGCCCAGTTCAAAAAGATCACTGACAGTAGGTAGGATATCGATTTGTTGAGCGTATTGTTCGTTAGGTATTAATGATTTCATATTCACATCGGGACTGTAAAAACCTAAGCTGATATGAAACAAATCGGCCATTTTTGGATCTTTTGTTAATGATGGTCCGGTGTGGTCACCAACAAAAATAAAAAATGTCTTTTTAAACCAAGACTTAGTTCGGGCACATTCAAAATATTTTTGTAAAGCCAAGTCCGCGTATTGATACGAGCGAATAATTCGCCCTTCTTCAGTCTGTGTTGGATGTGTCATTTTAAAGTCGTCCGGAACATTAAATGGCTGATGTGACGACAATGTAAAGATCGATGACAGAAATCGATTTTGAAATTCTGTTTGCTTTTCGCAGGCCCATATCAAAAATGGTTCATCATAAATACCCCATGTGCCATCATCCTTTTTAGGGTCCGGAAACTCATTTTTACCAAAGTAATGGTCAAAGCCCGCCGATTTTGTGAACTGGTCAAAGCGCATACTGCCATTTTCGGCGCCGTGAAAAAAGCTCGTGTGATAGTTTTTATTTTTAAACAGCTGCCCTAGGCCGATGAATTCGTTGGTGGCATACACAGAATTTATAAAAGGATTTTCCATCAGCGCTGGAATTCCAGCAAAAAGGGCTGCGATCCCTTCAATAGAACGGCGGCCATTTGCATAAGCTTTCGGAAAAAAAACCGCATTTTGGCTTTGCGACAATGAGTATAGAAATGGTGAGGTATTCGCAGCGAAATATTCGTTGGAGTAACCTTCAAGAATAAAAAAAACTAAATTAAAATCTTTAAAATCAAAGGTTGTTTTATTTGGTGTAAAAAGTTTGGGATTCAAATTGAGGTAGCTGTGCATTTCCTTAGTTGAAAAATAACTTTCTTTTTTTATTCCTGATTTTCCAAGGCTCGTAAAAAACGTAAATGTCGAATTTAAAACCACTTGATGCGCTTGCGGATGGTTGACTACCCTCGCATCAACAAAGCTGATCGGTTTTAATTGTAATCCACCGCGAGCAAATACCACCGTAAAAACTAAAACCACAATAGTTAAAAACGCTCGGCCAAAAAAGTTTTTTACGCGCAGGCCGTTTTCTAAACGTCGCAATGAACTGGCCATCCCAAATAATCCGATCCCCAATAGAATTACCGTTACAGCGGCCATAACGGTGTAATCAAGTAAATTTTTCCAACTACCTTCGCCCACTAAAACCAAAGAGGATTTAGAAAATCGTCGGCCGGTAAAGCTGGTCAGGACAACATCGGCACCGTTCAACAGAATAAATAGCAAAGCAGATGCTGCGGCCAACCACCAAAACCAGCGTCGTATCGAAAGCGAGGGGATCAGCGTACAGACAAAAAATAACAGCAAAAAAGGACTCAAAGCCGCTAAATCGAATCTTAGTCCGTTTATGTGGATTAAAACCCATTCTAATGCTGATATTCCCTGCAGTTTATCGAAGTGGTAGATTGTAAAGGCGATTCTTAAAAATAAATAAACAGCGCCTAAACCCACTAAAACAGGTCCCAGTATATGAATTGTCTGCTGGCATAAGGCAAAAAATTTAGCGAGCCAGGATTGATTGGAAGAATCTATTTTGTTAGTATGCACCTCTATGACAATAGACCAAATGAGACAAAGATTGCAAGTAGCTTACCCTGACGCAAACCCAACGAGTGAAATTGAAGTCAATGATTTAACGGGAACGTCAGATCACTGGCAGGTGGCGATCACGAGCAAATCGTTCACTGGACTTTCACGCATTGAACAACATCAACACGTGATGAAAGCGTTTGATGCAGAATTAAAAACCGGCGAAGTTCACGCCTTAACTATTAAAACTAAAATTAAAAACTAAAATTAAAAACTAAAATTAAATAACGAATTGATTGAGGTATAAAATGTCTGAAGTAGCTAGTCCTAATGTAAAAACAAAAATCGAAAATTTATTAACTGAAAACAAAGTTGTGCTTTTTATGAAGGGCACCCAACAGTTTCCAATGTGTGGATTTTCTTCTCGCGCGACGTCTATTTTGCAAGACATGGGCGTTAAATTTAAAGACATCAATGTTTTAGAAGACGAAGAAATTCGCAATGGTATCAAAGAGTACGGCAACTGGCCGACTATTCCTCAGCTTTACATCGACAAAAAATTAATCGGCGGAAGTGATATCATGATGGAAATGTATCAAGCCGGTGAACTCCAAGACTTAGTAAAATAACAAAATATGATTTGTAATGTCGCGGTCTGGGACCGCCTCTTACGATTTTTTATTGCGGTCGTACTTCTGACGTACGCTGTCGCGGGTGGCCCGTTTTGGTTTTATTTTGTAGGCGGATATTTATTGGTGACCGCTGGTTGGGGCCTGTGCGTGTTCTACACGTTACTGCGCATCCGAACTAACGAATAGTCACTGTCGCAGAAAAGCTAAATTTCCTTGAATAGTATCGTGACGACCGTTTTTCGATTTACCATCTTTGTCATTCGACCAAGTGCCCAGCATCAAATCTCCACGATAATAATATTCGTCAGGTGGCTTAAGCAGCATATCTGGCGGGTAGATGACTGAGTAATCTTGAAAGTATTTTTGAAAAATACTGAATTCAATGGCGCCAATACTAGGTATGACAACCGAAGAACATGTTCGACCAACCACACTTCTTTTAACTCCGTTTGACCAATTGTTAAATCCACAAAAATTTGCATTGTTCAGCTGAGCCGAAGCTTGGACAGAGCCAGGTGTTATCTCGTAAGTGGCCAGAGTTGAGTCAATGTTAATATAGCCACTGATTGTGTCGCCAGATTTAGAACTTTGGCTTGTGGAAAATGTACCAGATATGTCTTTTTTGTAAGAGTACTTTGTGCATTTTGTATCTGTGTACACGTCGGATTTTTGAGTATATGTGCCATCATCGTTATAAGAAAAAATCGCACTAATATAAATATTCGTTCCCATGAATACACAGTTTTCGCGAGTTTTCCAAGCTCCAGTAATGGTCCAATCGGCCTCAGGCAATACAGCCTCATCCTGCGCCGCCTTCTGGCAACCTAAACTGAAAAGAATGATAAGAACCGCCACCAACGTACAACTCATTCAATACTTAACGACAGAATCGCGAAAAAACTTAAGTAAGTAAAACACTTTATATCGACATGTATCAGGCTGGTAAAAAGCGCAGACTCAAATTGAGAAATCTCTTGTTAATACGCAATAAATAATTAAATATTAGTGATGCAAATTGATAAAAACGACGTCGAAATAAAGTTCCTAAAACAGCAACTTTTAGATCTGACGATCGAAAACAAACATCTACGCAAAGGCTTAGAATATTACGCAGATAAAAACAGTTGGTATCCAGGGGACTCATTTAAACAATCCTGCCGTATCGATGGAAATGACTTAGAATATTTTCCCACCAGGCACACTTCGGATCTGATTGGTGGCAAACGTGCACGACTGCATCTAAAAGATTTAGAAGATCTGGTTTTGCAGCGCCAGAAGAAATCTAAATAGCTTTTATTTTTCAAGCCAAACTGTGCTTGGATAATTATTCAAATTTTTAAAAATCAGCTGTGGATCTAGGAATTTTAAATTCACAAACTCTTTTGTAGTTGTTGAAGTCATTAAAACAGACTTGAGTCCGACGGGTGTTTTTGTGTGAGCAAAAAGCTTTTTTTTCCAGAGCAAGGGCAATTCGGCTCCCTTTGGAAGGGGAGTATCGCCGTAACCAATTAAAATTGACGGAACTCTCCATTCAGTAAAGGCCGAATTGAACACTTCGAGTGGAAAATTTTGAACTTGTTCAAAAAGTTTAAGAGCAACAGTACTGCAATTTTCACCCTCAATTCTGTCCTCGGCCGGAGATTCAAGCAGTCGAAACTTATAGAGCCTTTGGTCAAAAATTATTTTTTCATAGGTATTTAGAAATTGCTCGCAGGATTTCTCGTCAACGACGACCGCCAGTAATTTGATATCGGCAGGATTAGATTCCACCAGATTAATATGCACCGCCCATGGAGGCTCAAAATACCCGTCGTGATAATTCATTACGGCAGATGTCATACCCCAGCCGGCATTCGCATTTTTTAAAATGGAATTTGTTTGATCACCGTTAAATCCAGAAGCGCCTTCATGTTGAGTGTTTTGCAGTCGACATGACCAGGCCCATTGGACATGACCTAAATTGACGTCTTCGTCGTTGGATTGAATTTCTAAAAAACGTTTTTTGATATCTGAAAAATCAGACCAGTTAATTTCAACTTTGGGTTTGGTCACAATTAAAAACAGAATATTTGCATGAGCCTTTTGGTTTAAAATTTGATCGCGGACTGGTTTAAGTATGCGTGGTAAACCTGGATTTTTTAAGAAGCGAATTGGCGAATGATAGTATTGTTTTTCGACTTCTAAACTTGTGGGTCGATGTAAAACTTGATAGCCACGGCCAACGAAGTAATACCCAGTGATTGAAGTCAAAAGCACAAGAAAAGTGCCACCTAAAAATATTTTGCCGTTTTTTATGGGCTGTCCTGGGGACATTTAACAATATTGTAAAAATTAGGACTTTGCCCGGTTAGTCTTAACTCCATGTAAAAGGAGAGTGACTTTGCTGGTAGGGCCGCAGGGTTAACTTCACGGGCAATGCAATCGATCGAGACCAAATTGCTTGAATCAGTTATTTTTTGGCAATAACTGGGCGAGTAATTCGAGCCTGTTACAGCAGATTGATTTTTAATAACGTAAAAACTTTGTCCATCAATTGTGGCAGTAATTAAATCCGATGTTGATGTGTGGCTTGGCGAAACACATGTGCCGTCAGAAATGGAAACGTTTCCTAATTGAATGGCCTGGAGAACGGGTTCGATCTCGTCTTGCCAAAATTGTTCTTCGGGACTGGAATTACCTTTATAGCAGTCACTTCCTTTGGAACAGGTTCGGCTTTTACTAAGTGCAGTGGAACTCAAGGCAACAATCAGACTTATAACTAAAAACTTTAGAGTATTCATTTTCATAAGTACTTTAATTTTACATGGTTTCAGAGGCATTTCAATAAATGTGAAGCCTAGTCATAGTTTGAGACGCCATTGCAAATCCATAGGTTTCCATGCTTAAATACCCCTATGAGCACTGCTTCAAATCAAATTACTTTTGTTCGATCTAAATTGCCTGAATTAAAATTACAACCCCAGCAAATTGTTAGTGACGAAAAATCCTGTGCTCACTATGGAAAAGACTGGACCACGTATTACGATATTCAGGCCTCAGCAGTTATTTTTCCGCAATCGACTGAAGACGTTGTTGCGATTGTTAAGTGGGCCAAGAAAAACAAAATTGCTTTAGTTCCATCGGGCGGACGCACTGGTTTAAGTGGGGCCGCTTGCGCCTTAATGGGTGAAGTCATTGTTAGTTTTGAAAAAATGAATCGTATTTTGGAATTTAACGAAACAGAATCCACGGTTTCGATTGAAGCGGGCGTTATTACCGAAGAATTACAAAATTATGCGACGGAAAAAGGATTGTTGTATCCAGTCGACTTTGCGGCTCGCGGGTCTTCGCAGATGGGCGGAAACATTGCGACCAATGCCGGTGGAATCAAAGTTGTGCGTTATGGTTTAACTCGTGACTGGGTTGCCGGCCTAACAGTGGTGACTGGTAATGGGGACGTTTTAAATTTAAATAATGGACTTGTTAAAAATGCAACGGGATTGGATTTTAGACATTTATTTATTGGTAGTGAAGGCACTTTAGGTTTTGTGACTCACGCATTAATCAAATTGGCGCCGAAACCAGCTAGCAAAAAAGTTATAGTATTGGCGCTTGATCAGATGAGTTCCGTCATGAAAGTTTTCGCAGAGTTTAAAAAAACGACAGCGGTAGTGGCGTACGAAATGTTTTCTGAAAAGGCGATGTTAAAAGTTTTAGAGAGCACCGGACTTCCGCGTCCATTTGCGACAGTCAGTGATTTTTATGTTGTGACTGAAATTGAATGTGCGTCAGAACTTCATGAAGAAAACCTGATGAAAGTTTTTGAAAATTGTATGTCAGAGGGTTGGGTCACCGACGGAGTAATCTCTTCATCGGATACCCAAGAAAAGCAGTTCTGGCGTTACCGTGAAGACATCAGTGAATCATTGTCAAAATATAGCCCTTACAAAAATGACATCGCCGTGCCGATTTCTAATGTCCCGCAATTTATGACAGACTTAGATGGAATATTAAGTAAAAAATATCCAACCTGGGACGTCGTATGGTTTGGTCACATTGGTGACGGCAATTTGCATATAAACATTTTACGTCCTGCAGGAATGAGCAAAGAAGACTTCGTCAAAGAATGCCAAAAGGTCGATGTTTTCGTTTTTGAAATGGTCCAAAAAAACCAAGGAAGCATCTCGGCGGAACATGGTGTGGGGCTGTCTAAAAAACCATTTTTGCATTTTACAAGAAGCCCCATCGAAATTGAACTGATGAAAGGGATCAAAAAAGTTTTTGATCCCGACGGAATAATAAATCCCGGAAAACTCGTGTAGAAGGTGCCAGGTCCTATTCCTTGGCGCCTAGCGCCAAGGAATAGGACCTGGC
>JAYVHE010000297.1:0-4786 GCA_043771495.1 Bdellovibrio sp.
CGAAAATTGAGTCTGAAAACACTACTCATTAACTTAATGCTTTTAGGATTACTGTTCTTAGGTATTTCAATTGAAGCCAAGGCCGGGCAGCAGTCCCAAGCTCCATTCTTTGATTTAGCTACATTTAAGGAAATCATCGAAGGAGCTCAAAATCCAGTTTCTATTTCTATACACGACGAAGAACTTATTGCTCAAACGGCAGATAAGATAAAGGACTTTTTAACATCAACAAACTTTGCATTTAACGATCACATTTCGCATTCAATTCTTAGAAACGGTCAATTATTTGTTGAGGCTTTTCGCGAAATTAGAATCAAATTCCAGATTGGCCATCGTAATTACAGTCAAATCGTTGATCCGAAATTTAGACTAGATATTGTTCCGAATATTAATTTTTTAAAAGCATTAATACGCGTGCATGCAGCGGCCCTAAAAGATATTGGTGAATCTGCGCAAAAAGTTTTAGATGTGATGGCTTATGCGGATCGCAACGAATCTACATATGCGGCCATTTTGTATCATCACTGTATTCAAGCCGCTGCCGTTGGGGTCAATCATTCGAATTGCGTGAAAGATTTTAATATTCAACTAAGCAAAGACAAAGCGGCGATTGCAAAATTTGAACGCGCTTATATGATTACTTATAGAATTTCTAGGTTGGTTTTTGCCAAATTTCATGAAGAGATCAAGCTTTTGGGAGATCCTAATATTATCAGTACGCCAACGCAATTACGTATGACCATTTATTCCGATCCAAGAATGGCTCAGTACGATAAAACGGCCGTCACGCAGGAGCAATTTTCTGCAATGACTTTATTTAATCAGGCAGAGATTCATGCGATTCCAGAATGTGAAGAGTTAAAGAAAAATGCAGATGTAATTCACGGAATTTTCAAATCACAGCTCGGTTGCACGACCGGAAAGCTTTTTGGGATTGATACCTGCTTTCGCCAACACAGTGAAGAGAATCGTCGAAAGGTCATCGTTCCAACAATTGGAATAGAATTTGCCAGCATATTTTTTCTTAATCCTGAACGAGATAGTTCTTTTAAATCAAGTTATAGCACGTATCGGACTCTGACGTTGAAAGAAGCTTGCAAACGCAAAACGGCCTATGATTACGATCTCTAACTAAGAAATAATGCTCTCTCGGCTGGCGTCGGTAAACGGCAAGTCGCTGTTTTACCAAATATATTATAGCGAAATTTCGCTATAATGATGTAAACCAAGTCGCAGAGCGGTCGGGGTAAAATTCTGAAGACAAAAAATAATCTCCAAAATCCACCAATATCATAAAGCAAATTTAAGACAGCTTCGGATTTCTGATAGATTTTTCCGTCATGACTGACAATGACTACAGTGTTTAAATTTTCACGCAATTCTTTAGGTAGTTTTTCTGCTGCAGTTTTGCCCTGCAAAGCTGCAACTTGAAATATTTTTTTTGTGTCTTCAGCAAAAACGAAATCAACAAAATGATTACATAGGCCACAGACGCCGTCAAAAAAGAGTATCGGCGCTGGTATTTGTTTTTTTGCACGGACTAAAAACTGAGGAAAAATAATTGCGCAGAATATAACTAAAATCGTCCAAATGGACCAAGAATTAAAATTTGGTCGTGTAAAAATATTAAATGCATAGGTCGCGGTCAAAGCGACGCCAAAAAGAACAACCTGGGAGATCGAATAAATCTTTAAGCGAGCCGGGTTTACATCAAACCTTGTATCGGCGTTGTTGTTATCAATGGTCTTAATGCGCCAAGGTTCGTTGCCTTCAACGACTGCAAAAAACAAAAGAACAAGAATCATTAAAACGGAATTAAAATTAAGATGTGGCTGTTCAAATGCAAACAGCAAGTAACTAAAAAAGACCAAAGAACGAGACAGCAATTGACGTCTATAACCTAATAGAAACAGACCCGACAGGCCCATCAATCCCCAATAAACGTAAGACGCTTCAGGCAAAATCGACAATTGCAACATCATGTAAAAGAAGCCAATCAAGTAAATTCCAAAGGCTATTCTTAAAAAGGCAAATCTATAAGGAGTCATAAACTAAGGTTAACACGATTTTGTTGGCGTGCCAGAGAAAAATAGACAGCTATTGAAGGGCTTCTAAAAATGCCTGTACAGGGGGTTGGTACTCCTGCGGAAAGTCACGAAGTCCGGTTAAGTGTTGCGCCTCCGTTAAAGACAGCTTTTGCCATTGAATTTTTGGCACAGCATCAAAAATTTTGTCGATATGTTTAGGTGCGATCAGTTGGTCTTTCCAGCCGCGAATACTTAGAACTGGGAAGCCTTCAGGAAAATCATTTAAGTCTTGGACAATATCTTTGTTCAAAGATGGGCTCCACCCATAAGCAACAAATGGAGTTCCTAAAATTTTTAGTGGAAGTGACGTTACGTTCATTTGCTGTTCGAGTAATTTGTAAGATGAATAAAAAAATTGCGCGCCTGGGCCAGAATCTGCAATAAGAGCGACGACCTTGTGCCAGTCTTTGCCTTTGAATCTGCGAGCCATTGCTTCGATCGCGCACCCGGCCACGTTTGAAAACGCAAAGATGACGATTTTGCGGTTAGGGAATGAATCCATCAATAGATCGACGTGATCTTCGATTTGATCCGCAAGCGCGTGTTTCATTCCAAATTTATGACTGCGTTCAGAGTACGGAACGTAATAGTGATTTTTTGGAGAATCATTCAAATTAAATGCATAAGCATCAAAACCGATTTGATTAACGAATTCAACATGTCTTTTTAGGGCTTTTTTATGTCCTTGAAAAAAATGGCAAAAGAAAATTAAAGTATCGTTGGATTTTTTTTTGCTAAGATAAAGTTCACCGTCATCAGGAAACTCATCGTGTTCCGATTCATCATTAACGCTGGTTATTGTTTTATCTTCAGCTTCAGCTTCCATAATTTATCAACTAGTGCTTGGTCGGCTGATTTTTAGTTGGCCAAAGCACCGACCAATGAGGGCGATCTCCAGACGATTGCTGATCAGAAATCGCATCCATAGATTCTTTTTTTACGATCACTTTTTCTAAGGCTGTTTCAGATAATACTTTTCCACACGCTTCTATAACTGCTTCGTCATCAATTTGGTGGAAGTGATAAATTTCGACCGGACGACCACACTTAGAGTGTTTACGAACAGCACATGATTCTTGGCGAACCCCTAAAATTGAACCGATATTATCTAAGATTCCAGGCTCACCATCGTGAACGCTTACTATTGGAATGCGTTTTCCCGAAACTGTGACTAAATCAGAACTGTCGACTTCGCCCGTGCGACGTAGATACAAATCAGAATTAATTCCTAAGCCACTTTTTAAATAGTTGTAGTCATTTTCGTGAGCTAAAATTCCACATAATAAATCTGGTGAAGTTACAACAATAACATTTGCGTAAATTCCGCGAGTTAATAAATTTTCTGACGCTTTGATGGCTTCAGTCGTTAACGAACCCATCGAGAAAATATTTACGACGTTATCGCCTGGCTCGTAACCGGCATAACCACGGTAATCAATCAGGTAGTACGCACCATTTAATACATCTTGGCGAATAGCGGTTAAGATTTCAGTTTCAGAAACGGCTGTTAGTTCTTCTTCGTTTGTAGAGCCAGCGATTAGGGCTTCTGCGCGACTCAGAAGGCCAGCATCTTTTGATTTGAAACGTTTTTGTTTTGTTAAATATTTCATGAAATCTTTTTGTTCGGCTCCACGAGTGACCAAACGTAACAATGTTCCCGTTCGTCCAGCGTTATCACCTAACAAATGGCGTTTCATGGTGTCTGACAAAATCCAGTCTAATTCAATGCAGTAAAATGGTTCCCAAGTGATTTGATTTGGAATTTGGAAGTCCGACTTCCAACCGTGTTGCGCGCCTTCTGGAGAAAGCGTCACACCTGATGGCGTACCCACGCAGATAAAGCTCGATTTCCAGTACAAGTTGTAAAAATATTGATCGAGAGCACGTTTAATAAAGAAATCGTAAACCGTCATTAACGGCATCATTGGAATTCCAAGAGTATCCCGTAAGCGACCGAATGAACCCATGCACGACATTACGTTGCCTTCAGCAATTTCAAAACGTAAGAATCGGTCGCTGACTTCTTCGCCCGGAACTAGATCTGGAAGTTTTGTGTCTTTAACACCAAGATCTGTTTCGATATCGGTAACAACTGGTGCACCAAAGATTTTACCATCCATTGCGGGATTTAAATTTGTCGAGGTGCCTACATCGGGAGCCATCGTTACAAATAATTCACTTGGTGTTAGCCATTGTTTTTCGAAAGTAGTTAACTTTTCTTTTGGTGCATTAGAAATACGAGTTAACTTAGCTGTTAATTGACCGAGCATCCATTGGGTGTGCGGGTAGCTGGTCATTTTAGTATTAATATCTAATTTCTCGGCGATGCCACCGTTGGCATCCATTTGAGAAACAAATTTTTGAACATTTTTTTGTTTGAGAGCATTTTGAGTTTTAATATCAGTGAAAAGTCTTTCGCCGCGCTCTTTAAGGTATTTACCTTCTGGCGTATTTGGTTCGAATCCAGCAAAGAGCGTGTCGCCTTTGATTCCTTGAGCCGCGCGCATTTCTTCCATCTCTTCGGACTGATTAAGTGCCGAGTGATTTCCAGGTTGCGCAGCCATTTTTAATCCCCATCCTTTTAAGGTGTGGGCAATAATGATTGTTGGTTGGCGTGTTGATTGTTTTGATTTTAAAAACGCTTCAGCCATTAAAATAATATCGTGGCCTCCAAAATCGCGGATCGCTGCAAATAATTC
>JAYVHE010000298.1:0-2476 GCA_043771495.1 Bdellovibrio sp.
CTTCGTCTAAGCGTGAACGAGCGTCCCCTGCTCCTGTGCCTTCAGATAAAACAAATTCTTTAAGATTTGTTAACGACTGCGAACTTTGATTGCGGCCCAAAAGGTCTAAGGCCATAGCACGTTCATCGCCACCGCGATCTCGATCTTTAATGACTGATGACAGATAATCGATTTCGTTTTCATCTAAATGCCGCGCCCAACTTTGTAATCGATTTTCAAGCTGTTCAATGTTTTTTTGCGGACGTCCGATTTGCTCAGACTCTTCTTTGAACTGGGCTAAAAATTCTGGTGTCACACGCTCTTCAAGTTGTTTTTGCTTAAGAGTTTTTGCTTTAACTACGGGCTTTGGCGGATTTGATTTGATAAAGGTATCCACCGTAGGCTGGGGCTGTTGGGCTAATTCACGATTGGTTTTATGATCCAATTTATTAGTAATAAATAGATCAAACGACACGATCGCTAAAATAATTCCAATAAACATAATAAAATAAATCTTTTGGCGATTCACTTAATCTAAAATCCTTTAATGAATAGTTTCAGGCGCATTTTTAATAACGTTAAAACCGTTGTACAGTGGTATTTTAACGATATCAGCAAACTTCGATTCAGGAAACTCCATGGCGGCCGTTGAAACCAGAGTGCCATCATTTTTAAGCTCAAGCGTTGCGCTGCCAAAACGAACATGACGTTTATTTTCAGGATTCCATTTTTGATTTTGCAAAATCTGTAATCGCGACGTCGCTGGTTGAAAAACCGCAATCGTGTTGTCTTCTGCAATTAAGAATAATCCCGGCGTTGCTACAGCGTCCGATCCTGGAAACGACGCGGTTGTGGCCTTAACAGTAAATGGAATTTGTAATTCAACGCCCCAATTACCTTGCGGAAAAACGTAGTTGGCAATTTTATGATCGCGCGTGATCTTAGAAACAAATCGTTTTGAACCGATGTCATATTCAGCGAAGTCTTTGCTGTTCAAATCTTTTTCTAAAAGCAATTTAAAGTAAGAATAGGTATCAACGACCAAGTCAGTAAATCCAGAATTTTCATAAGGATCAATGGCAAAAGCCTTAAGGCCGTCATAAATTACAGCGCCAAAGCTTGTGGCTTTTAATTCACCTGGAATTTGTGGGACTTCGCGCTCAACCCAAGACGCCGCACCGTTTTCAAAATGCAACATGTAGGATTTTGTGCGATCCGCATTTAATAGTAGTATGGATTCCTGCTTTTGAATAACCGGCGTATTAAAGAAAATGTTTGACCGTCCAATGGCCATTAAGCGCGCCATTTTTTTGTAAACCGGATGAAAGTTTTCGCCAAGCACAGAGACCCTGGCGTAATATTCCATTTCGACAGCATGTGAGCCACCATACATGTAATCACGATCACAACCAGAAACCGTTGAATCCTGGTAAGGACCTTGACGGCACACAATGTGCCTATAGCCTGCTGTATGCCGAGCCTCATGAATAACTGTGCCCACGCGACCGAGCGTTGAAAGCTTAGCCCAGCCGTCTTGCATCGTGAAGTAACCGCCCGTGTTGTAAGCCGTCGCATAAGGGATGTCGTTACCGCGTTCGACACCGTAAGTTTGCGATTTCATCCACGAATAGTATTTTGGGGCGGGCACAAAACCCTTAATAAAGACTTCGCCATTTTGTCCCGACGCTTTAAACATCCCTTTTTCGATTAAATAAAAATCATTTAATAATTTTTTTGTTTCGACTTGTGAATTACACAACTCAAGCCCACCAAACGACTGCACATCGACATTAAAATCACGCACGTAGCGCTGAGCCGTGGCTGCATCAAAGCACGCAAAGGCTTCGTCTTGGTAAGGCATTGCTGTGTCTTGTGGAAGTGAATCTAGATTTTGTCCGTGAGCCTGACTCGAAAGAATGCTCAATGAAATAACTGTAAGAAAACAAATGAGAACCATCATGGTACCCCCTCGAGCTCTTATCGTAGTCTGGGGATTTTGTTTTCGTAAAGGAAAAAATGAGACTATTTAAGGATTAAGTATTTGTATTTTCAAAGCTTTGGTAGATCGAGATATAGTTTTTGATAAAGCGCTCGAAGTAAGCAGGTGCCTTGGTTAATTCTGCTGGCAAGCGTCGTAAGTTAGCGGGACCCATGTTATAGGCACTAATGTAATCAGACGCCTTGGATTTAAGTGATTTCTTTAAGTATTTAAAATACAGCGCGCCCAAATGAATATTGTATTCCGGGTTAAATAATTCATCGCGGTTAACCCAGATAAAATTCTTTTTCTTGGCAATCCATTCCGCCGTCGAAGGTTTAATTTGCATCAGACCAATTTCACCAGAGGTACCAACTGCATTTGGATTAAAAGAGCTTTCCGTTTTAATAATGGCTAATAAAAAAATCGGATCATAATTATATTTGCGGCTCACATTAATAATAGCTTGCGCTAATTTTTTCTGGTCTAACTTGGGATTTGCAGCATGAATATATGATT
>JAYVHE010000299.1:0-4937 GCA_043771495.1 Bdellovibrio sp.
ACCACTTCTGAAGATTTTCTTTTTGTTTTTCATTTAAACGAGGTCGTAAAACGTGCAACATTAAATTTGAATTATCTCCAGTGAAGTGGCCTGAATCCATCACAGATTTAGCAAATCCAACCGACGTTCCACCGAGCATGTCAGCATCCATTGGCATATCAATATTATAGACAACTTTTTTGCCATTATCAACGACCACCACAGCGGTTGAAACGTGAGTCGCAAGTAATTGCAACGCTAGATATCGCAGTGAATTTGCAAACAAGGGCCGTGTTGATACCAATGTGTCTCCTGTTTGAATCAAATTATTTTCAGCTAACTGCTGAGATACTTTTAAACGTGATTCTTGTGGGGCTAAGGTCATACGTAAACCTAAGGAGCTTCCTTGTGCGCCCTGACCTTGAATGGCCAAGTAGTCAGTCATGACGATTGAATCAGAATCATCACTTTTAGAAACGAAATTAACTTTATTCGCGCCATCATTTAGATTCAGATAGGCTTTCACAGGAAAAGTTTCGTAATATGAAACCGATGGGTTTAAGGTAGACGACTGGGCTATAGCTCCACCAAGAACGGCTTCAATTCCAGCCGCTATTTGAGTGTTAAACGGATTTTTTCCCATCTTATTCACAATCGGCGCTGCCAAAGAAGAGCTAGCAAGTAACACGCTACTTAGGAATGCACTGATCGTTTTGTTCATATTCATAAATTCTCCTGACTAATTCGGTTACGCCTTAAAACGGCTCAAGCTTGGACTTTGTAGATACAGCCATCCAAAAACTTTGCCGAAGATAAGCCTAGAGAATTCAATCACTTAAAGAACTTGCTGGAGGATAAAGTGAACAAAGTTTAAACGCTATAACAAATAAATGTAATTTTTTGTAATGGCAACGATGTCTAAGATATATTAAAAAGCGTGAATATTTTCTTTTAGTGTCAACGGATTGAACATTAAATTTATCTAGAAAATGAAAATTATTCTTAAAGTCGCCCTAAAATAAATGAAGTCTGATTTTAGCTTTGGTTACTAAATTCACGATGTTAGTTTAGACCGATTCTATCTTAATCATTAGGGGGATTTCATGAATAAGCAAAAATCTTTGAATTTACTTTTGCAAATCATTCTTCTTTTAGGCACAGCTCTTACAGCAAAAGCACAGACCGAGGTCAATTCAGAATCTGAAACTGAATTGATCCAGGAAATAAAACCGTTTAGTGTATTTGCCGATGGCAGCGCGGTCCTTTTGGGGGGCTTTGGAATTAAAGCCACATACTCTGTTCAAGATTATTTAGCATTAGGATTAATTGGGTCATATGGCCACATGAAGTCCTCTGAAAACGAAAATTCCTCAATTTACTACCGCGATGATTACAAACATTCTCTTGGCAAAGTTGGAATCGTTGCAGAATTTTTAATTCTTAATGAACAGCGAAAAGGTGGCCTGTATATTACTCTTGGTGTTAATCATGCGCAGGTTAAAACTGAAGTAAATTCTGATTTATTCGGCTCTAACAGTTCTGAAAATTCTAGGACCGGTGGCTTGGTCGCTTTTGGTTGGCATTACACAGAACGCTTAACTGCAAAGGCCAATGTTGCATTTCAGCTAGGACTTGGCTACGGAAACGGTGGTGCCGTTGCGTGGACTTATTCAGGTACAAAAACCGAAGTACGAGATAGATTATTATTAGATATCAAAGCGGGTTTACAGTTTTAAGACTTTTCATTTTTGCAATAACGTAGTCCCAATCAACCCAAAATATGTACATTCCAAATGAAAGGAATGGATTAACAAACAACAAAAAAATCGAAAGAATCTGCATTGTTAGCAAGATCGAAAGAATAATCCATTTCATTTTGCGCCCAATAAAAACCAGAGGCGTAAAAATTTCTGCAAAAAACACAACCGCCGCCACGGGCATTAATAACCAAGGCAACCCACTAAAATAAAAATTCAGTGCTTCTCCAAGCCCTGCCATTTGCGCGGTGTCGCCATTGGCTAGTGGTGCACACAACATTTGATGATGTAAGTTAGACGTCAAAAACCAATCGCTGCCCGAATTCTTCAATTTATAGAGTCCCGCCAAAAACATAAATAAAATATAAAGAAATCGTGCATAGTGAATCGGCCAGCCGTAAACGGCATCTGACTGCCGGTTGTTTTTTCTCTTTAATAAAATGTTATCCAATGAAATGGCGTCTGAGGCGCGACTAAAACAAAATATTAATAAAATAAATAAAATTGGTGTATTCAACCCGACTAAGGCATTAAAAAACTGCGGCAAACAATTAATGACCAAGAATCCGAAAAATGAGATCACAAAAGAAATCCGTCCAAAAAGCCCCACCGCCGAAAAGACATTGAAAACCAAAGTTACATAAAAAATAATTTCAAACGATGACCGACCGATGGCTATTAAGTCAAATGCTGCAAACAACCCGCTCGGTCTGTAAAAAACGTCAGGAAAATCTAAAAACAGACTCCATTTTTTTGCATAAAATAAAAGAAACAAACTGACATGCGAAAAGAAAAACAATCGACACAGTCCTAAGTTGATTGCCGTTTTACCTGAAAAAAATCGAGCTTCAATATTAGCGAGCATAATGTTCTGCCATTAAATTTTTCTGACAACGTGCTTTGATGTACGAGTCTAGATCTAAGTGTGAGTCCTTGAATTCATCACACCCGCATTTAATCGAGTAAAGTTTTAGTCCGACGATATCGTGATTGCGGTCTTTAGCAACGTTGTAAAATTCAGAAAGTAACTGCGCAAAATTATACTTCGGTAGTAAGTCACTGATTGTAAATGATAAGCCGCGGCGGTTATAGGGATAAAATAAATTTGCAGAATTTCCTAAAAATGAAGTCTCTTTTTCGACATTATTTTTATCCACTGAATGGATCACGTAGCTGAAAAAATCTGGCTTTGCCTTTAAGTAAGCAAACATTTCATACTTAACAATCGGGTAAAGGTCTTGCCCGGTGATAAATGGAACTAAATGAAGAACTGCTAATAATACCGCAGAACCTAGTATGAGTTTTCGTTGCAAAATCATAGTGCGAGCTTCAAACCTTTTAAATAGCGTAACTGGCTTAATTTAAAAATGAAAGCGCAAAGTCCCATCAGGTCTGGTTCAAAATGGAACTCGCATTACTGTTACCATGGAGTGCACTTCGATTTTTTCGACATTAGTTAATCAATAGCACCTAGCTGAATCTGATTTTCGATGGGAACCAGAGGATTTTCATGTTTCAATTTGAAGCAACAATGTTGAAAAAAAATACGAAGTCTTTGGACGAGTGATATAATTAAAGAAGGAGATAATAGTGAATTTTAAATCAAAGCTTTTTCTAATTGTATTAATACTCATTAATATCTTCGCCTTTCAAAATTGTACTTTAAAAATCAATAGCGCTAATGAATCTGATATGAACTCATGGCAATCAAGCCAAAGCTCTATTCGCGGCCACGGCAATGGCGATCCTTACGACGGGAAATTATACGTTCACTTCCAGCCTGGATTTACTTGCCCCGATGAAAATGGAATAATAAATTCGACATTTAAGGAAAAAAAAATTGAAATCATCGATGATAAATTTTTCCTGACAAAAAACGAATGTTCTCAACAGGTAAAAACTCAACTGAGCGCGCAGGACGTTATCGAAAAAGATGGCCTTGCGCAGGTCGGTGACAAACTTTTCCTAAGTGTAGACCGTAGTCTTGGCGATTTCATAAACAATATTTTGGACCCGAATTACTTTTGGATTGAAAAAATGGATATGGACGGTGTTGTTTGGAAAAAATTTGAAAATGTGAACTATATCATTATGAGCGGGACACCCTTCAATGCAAGTAACACTTCGATATGAACTTCGAAAATTTAGCAAGGGTGTGCCAACTGGTCGCAAAATATGGCGCAAGAATTTTTAGCCCGCCGTGGGATTATTCTAAAAATTCAACTTCTTATAAAGGTCTTTCGCCAAGTCATATAGTCCAATGGTCCTGAAAATTAGACTCAAATTCATTATCGTGATTTTTTTTATACGAGCAAAAAATGTATTATACTTCAATTCATTTCGAACCAAAAAATCTGTAACAGCCAATTTTTCATTAGGCCTTACTGATTGTTTTTTTGCTTTTTTAAACACGGCTTCAACTTTTTCGTTACCTTCAACTAATTCAAACCCATTTTTTGCCAGCATTCCGACAAGTAAATTTAAATTGAAATGTACTAAATGTGCATTCTGCAAATACAATTGTAAATCTCTTAAGTAGTTTTTAGGAATAGATAAAATCCCAGGACACTCGACATAAAGAAGGCCGTCTTCTTTTAAACGAGTAGAAATTTCTTCGAGTTCTTCCTGAATATTGAGAACATGTTCTAAAACATGTGAGTATATAATAACATCGACTAACTGATTGATTGGGTGGTCTAAGATCGTACCCACCCTCAAATCCAGCAATTTCTTTTGTCCTACAAAAAGAAAATCTTGGTTCAAGTCGTATCCAATCGTGGGATGGTCCCGATCGCGGAATGCAGCTAAAATACCACCACATCCACATCCGATTTCCAATACCAACCCTTTTTTCTTCAATCCCTTCATCGACAAAAAACGATAAATACTATTTCCATGGCGACTTTGAGATTCAAAAATGCTTTGCGTCCCCTCTTTATTCTCTGAGTAAAGCTCACGGTAATAGTTCTTATAAAAATGTTCATAGTCTGCAAGACGCATGACCGGATTTGTGTAAAGCAAACCACAACCATAACAAAGCACCGTCGTCACAGAAAGTCCGAATCTGTCTTTTTCTGCAACGACGTCATTCTTAGCTTCATCACACAGAGGACAATTTCGCATTATAAGGCAATATTGATTATTCCTCAGTTTGTCTTCAATCTGTTCAATAATTGAAATCTGAGATTTTGAAAGTTGAAA
>JAYVHE010000300.1:0-2720 GCA_043771495.1 Bdellovibrio sp.
CGTACGTATATAGAAACCATCTGCGTGTAAATTTTGAAATTTAAAATCAGGAAAATAGGTTAACCCCAGTGATATAACTTGCCCCTTCAAACTGGACAGTAGGGTCCTTTTGATGGCAGAGATCCTTGTCCGCTGCAAAATTTCGCCCTATTGACCGACCCTGTTACGTGCTAATGACTGAGGTTCTACGTGTAAGCGTAAAATTTCATTGACACTATAAATCTTCCAAAACCTGGGAGGTTTTTAGTGTCTAGAGAGGTCATGAGCATGAGTCGTTTTTCAGAAATCAAACGCCAGTTAGAAATCGGCATTTCAGTTATTCAAATAAGCCGCAATTTAAGTTGTTCTGAACGCACTGTCCGTCAAATTCGCGATCATAAAATGACTTCACCTGAAGAACGAAAAAATAATTTTTCAGGGCCAACCTGGAGCGAACAAGCTGATTGGCAACTAGTCATGCGTGAAGTTGTCGATGGTCATGCGCTGAAATTAATTTGGGAAGAAAAGTTTTCAAAGCACGTTGGCTACAAAGCCTTTTTAGATCAGTTCCACAAAAAACATCCTGAGTACCGAATGTCACCAAGCGTGCATAGATATTTTGCGCCAGGTGAACGGTGCGAGGTAGACTACGCCGGTGATACAATTGCATGGATTGATTTATCCACCGGACAATTTTTTGAAGCGCAGGTTTTCATTGGTATTTTGGGTTTTAGTCAGAAGATTTTCGCAGAAGCTACGACAGACCAGAAGGGTCAAAATTTTGTTGAAAGTCATACAAGAATGTATCAATCGTTTGGTGGTGTGCCGTGGCTCACTGTTCCGGACTGTTTAAAGCAAGGCGTTAGTCGCACGCATCTTTACGACCCCAATATTAATAAATCCTATCAAGCGATGGCGGTCGATTTTGGAACTGCGATTGCGCCAGCGAGACCCGCCAAACCAAAAGATAAAAGTTTAGTCGAAGGTGGTGTCAAAATCGTGCTGCGGCTTTATCGTTGGGTGTTTCGCAACAAACTGGCAACTTCGCTACCAGAGATTAATCAACGACTCGCGGAAGTGGCTCGGATTATCAACACAAGGCCCCATACGCGATTTAAAATCTCGCGCGATGAATCGTGGCTTAAGCAGGAAAAGGCAGCGCTACGCGCCCTGCCTGAGGGAAGCTACGAGTATGCAACTTTTAAAGTGGCTACAATTCATGATGATTGTTATGTCGCAGTCGATGACAGTTTTTACTCTTGCCCGAAGCAGTACCGCCGGGAAAAAGTAAATGTTAAAATCACAGGGTTAAATATTGAAATATTTTATGATTTAAATCGCATTGCGATACACCTCAGAAACAGAAATAAAAGTGGTGAGCGCGTGACAGAGTTGTCGCATTTGCCGGTGAATGCCCAAGCCTATCACGAGGCAACGCCGCAGAACACATTATCGCAGGCCAAGTTTTTAAGTTCCGACTTACACTCATTGATTGAAGAGCTTTTTAAAGAAAATACACTTTGGAATTTACGGCGAGCAATAGGTCTTGTGCGTAAATCCAGAAGTGAAATTGAAAAAATAGGCAGTGTTCGCGCGAAGGAAAACATCAAAGTGGCAGTAGGAAAAATGCGATTGTTTAATAAATTCAGAGTTGCTTACTTTGAAGATTTGCTCAGTCAGATGCGCGCGCAAGTCGTCCCTGCGCCCTCATCTAAAATCAACCGACAACCCAATCCTAACTTGCGTCATACTGGAGGAACGCAACTGGCACTAGTTATCGACAATGAGACACCAACAATAAATTAAAAAAAGGAAATAAAAAAACATGGGCCAACCGCAAATAAAGAACTTGCTTCAAGACCTAAAACTTAATGGGATGCTAAACTCGTTTGAAAATATTTTCAAACAAAGTACAAAGTCATCATGGACAGGGGTTGAACTTTTAGATCAGCTTTTACAAGCGGAATTCGATTTCCGTGAATCTCAAAATGCTGAACGTAAAATAAAAAACTCAAAACTTATTCGGTTGCCAGCTCTGGAAGATTTTGACTTTGAATTTAGTCGAAACATGACTAAAGCTCAGGTCAGAGAGCTGTACTCGTTATCGTGGCTTGAGCAATCAAGAGCTTTAATTATTTCTGGACCTACGGGAATCGGAAAAACATTTATCGCCGAAGCCATTGGGCATCATGTGTGCCAAAGAAAGAAAAGTGTTTTGTTTGTTGGCATGAGCGATTTACTTGAACAGCAAAATATCGCGCATGCCTCTGGGGGTTATTTAAAGTTCAAAGCAAAAATTGCAAAATATGATCTTCTTATTTTAGATGATCTCGGACTTAGAAAATTATCAACGCAAGAGGCACATGATTTTTGTGAAATTTTAAAAGAACGACAGGGAAATAAATCTGTCATTATCACAACACAATTGCCAGTAAAAAACTGGTCAGAAATACTTGAGGATCCGGTTATTGCGGACTCAATTATTGACCGGCTACAACACACCTCCGTAAAAATTATACTCAAAGGACCGAGCTACAGAGAGGCTCAAGGCAAACAATTTGACACGGTGAAGAAATAGTAATAAAAAAGTCATCGTCGCTTACGCTCCGAACCCGGGCACGGGGGTCAGTCAATAGACGTAACTGCCTCGGTCAATCGACGAAACTATGCAATTGTGTCGATCGCAATTTGTAAGTGCATCCGCTTCAACGAATTAGTTCCCTGCTCTTTACGAGTTGAAA
>JAYVHE010000301.1:0-3751 GCA_043771495.1 Bdellovibrio sp.
CAACATAAATTGCGAAAAGGCGATGTAGGCCCAAAAGATCGTAAATCCTTTCATGAATTTACCAATATCATGTTGATGTTCAGTATTCATGTAACCCGAGATCCATTTTGAATTCTTAAAACAAACCAGGATAATAGCGGTTAAAGCAAAAAAACTTTGGATCATTCCAGAGAACATGTAGATCCCGTAAATCGTCGAATACCAGCTTGGTAGTAATGACATCAATAAATCAAAAGAAAACAAACTGAAGAAAATGGCGAAAAACGCAATAAAACCGATCGAGTTGCCGACGTTTTTATGAGTCAAATTGACGTCACCGGTTTGATCTTGTTTTAACGAGTTCCCAACAATCAATTTTGCAAAGATAAAACTACCAATTCCAAAAAGCACTAAACGTAAAGCCACAAACCATGGCGCTAGGTAAAGTGCTTTTCCGCCCGTCATACGGTGCGCTTGGCTTGGATCTGCCCAGGCATACAACTCTTTAAATCCAAAAATTAAAAACAAACTTGCAACAATCATTACTGGAATGAAATTCGTAAAGCTTTCTGGAATACGTTTGATCGAAGAATGCCATCCCGCTTTGGCGGCGTTACTTACAGCTAGGAAGAACATTCCACCCATGGCCATACTCGCAAAAAAGAAAAATGAAACTAAATAACTAGTCCAAAATCTTTCTGGTGAACGAATTAAACCCAGCACAACCCCAATTAGACCAATAAAAATAAACGCGTAAGCGGCTGTTTTTAATCCTTGTGGAGCTTCAAATTTCTCAATTTTTAATGTTTGATGTGAACCCATAAATTTTCCTATTGTCCTTTTTCAAGGTGGCGAATGTATTGCACGACTTGCCAACGGTATTTTTGTGGAATGTGTGAATCGTACGGTCCCATCACACCTTGTCCCTTAGTAATGATATGATAAACTTGACCATCAGACAGACCTTTAACTTTAGGCGAAATTAACGAAGGTGGTTTTAACGCCATCTTTTCACCGACGGCCATCTTTTCACCGCCTTCACCCTTGGTCCCATGACAAACTTGGCAGTGAATCGTGTAATACTTAATCCCAGTTTTTAAAGTCTCTTCATTAAAATTATTATCAAACGGATTTTTCAAAGCTTTAGCTGTGTCAAAATCTCCTCCACCGTAGGGTTCGAAACCACGCGGTTGAGTTCCTTCAGGTGGAACGCGCATCCCGGCATGATTCGGTGATTCTTCATCGTACTCTTGTGATTTTATGGCAGGACTTTCCATAAAATCTTGAATCAATTCAAAATTCGGTTTTGATTTGTCGATATGGCAGCTCGAAAGAGCCGTTGCTATAACTAATAGTAAAAGTGAATTAATAAGATGATTCATTTTAAAACTCCGCCACTTTCTTAATTTCATCGGCACCTAAATCTTTTAAAATCTTTTGGGCGCGTTCGAAATTATAACCCACATCGTTTTCAGGAATAAAAATCGCAAACTTGTGACAAGTTAAATCCTTATCAATAACCGGCGGATCAATTTTTGGCATTCCGCACAAGTAAAAAAACGCACCAACTGATGTTAAAGCCGCAAATAAAATTGTTAATTCAAATATGATAGGCACAAAAGCCGGGCCAGAAAACATTGGTTTACCACCAATATTAATCGCCCAGTCCATTGCTGACGTATAATAAGTCAAAGCTAACCCCGAAAGTAATCCGATACAGCCCGCGATAAAAGTAACATACGGAATTGGTGAGCGCTTAATTCCGCAAGCTTCTTCCATACCGTGAACTGGGTACGGAGTGATGGCTTCAAATTTGGTAAAACCCGCTTCACGCACTTTTTCAGCAGCATGAAGAATTGTTGATTCTTCAGAAAAAATACCGGCGATACCGCCGATGACACCCTTTTTAGCCATTTTAGTATCCTCCCTTGCTGTTAGCAGCATGGCTCCGAGAGCCATGCTCGTCATCTCTACCCACACCTAAAACCGGTTTGATCTCTGCAATTGAAACCGCAGGGAACACTCGTAAGTAAAGTAAGAAAATTGTGAAAAACATCCCGAACGATCCCACTAAAATGGCGGTATCGTAGTACGACCACGCATACTGCCCCCAATTGGAGGGTAAAAAATCTCGATGCAGTGATGTGACCGTAATAACGAATCGCTCAAACCACATTCCGATGTTAACAAAAATAGAAACCACAAACATAATTGGAATTGATCTGCGGGCTTTTTTAATCCAGAAAACTTGCGCCGCGCAAACATTACAGAAAATCATAATCCAGTAAGACCAGGCGTAAGGACCCATGGCACGATTGAAAAACACGAATCGCTCGTAATCATTTCCAGAATACCAAGCAATAAGGAATTCGGCCCCGTACGCGTAACCAACCATTAAGCCGGTCATCATGATAATCTTATTCATCACTTCCATATGATCGATCGTGATGTAGTCTTTAAATTGTGGAAATCCAATTCGAACTAACGACATTAACGTAATAACCATCGCAAAACCCGAAAAGATTGCGCCCGCAACGAAGTACGGCGGGAAAATCGTCGTATGCCAACCTGGTAAACCAGAAACCGCAAAGTCAAACGAGACGATTGTATGAACTGAAAGTACAAGTGGTGTCGACAAACCCGCAAGCACTAAGTAAATCATTTCAAAGTGCGACCAGTTTTTTGCAGTTCCACGCCAGCCCAAAGAAAGCGCGCCGTAAATTTTATAGCGCCAAATATTTTTAGCGCGATCTTTCACAGTCGCTAAATCGGGAATCATACCGACAAACCAAAATACCGTTGAAACAGTCGCGTACGTCGAGATCGCGAAAACATCCCATAATAATGGAGAACGAAAATTCACCCACAATGGACCCCGTTGATTCGGATACGGAAATAACCAAAAATCAAGCCAAGGACGACCGGTATGAATCAACGGGAAAAGTCCCGCTGTCATTACCGCAAATACGGTCATTGCCTCTGCTGAACGCGCCACTGAAGTTCGCCATTTTTGACGGAATAAAAACAAGATTGCAGAGATCAGCGTTCCAGCGTGACCAATACCCACCCAGAAGACAAACGTGATAATCATCGTTCCCCAAGCAATTGGATGATTAACTCCTAATAATCCGATCCCGGTTCCGATCACCATCGCAATCGTTAGAATATAAAATATGAATAAACCTTTTGCCGTTAAAAATAAAGCCATCCATTCTTTCGAAGGGACGCGCTCTAACGGAGCGCAAATATCATCAGTTACATCTTTTAAAGATTTATTTCCTAGAACTAATTGGTTTCGCTTAAGCATGATCTACTGCACCTTTCTTGGCTGGAGTGACTTCATCGTTATTGCGAATTTTTGACATGTAACGGACAGCTGGTTTGGCGTACCATTCCTCTAAGAGGGCATAACTGCGTTCTTCAGCTTTAAAAAACTTCGCTACACGAGAATTTTCGTCGTTAAGATCACCAAATGTGATGGCTTGAGTTGGACAAACAACTTCGCACGCTGTTTTAATATCGCCGTCACGTAACTCGCGGTCTTCAACTTTAGCTTTATTTTTTCCTTCTTTAATACGTTGAACGCAGAAAGTACATTTTTCCATGACCCCACGTGCACGAACTAAAACTTCCGGATTTAAAGCCATGTGCATTGGTTTTTCAATTAATTTTGCATAATTAAACCAATTAAAACGACGAACTTTATAAGGACAATTATTAGAACAATAACGAGTCCCCATGCACCGGTTGTAAATCATTTCATTGAGTCCTT
>JAYVHE010000302.1:0-2153 GCA_043771495.1 Bdellovibrio sp.
GGATCAATAAAAATATGAAAAATAGACTTAAGATAGAGAAGGGCTGCGATGAAAAAAATATTTCGAGGTAGTTTTTATTTTTTTGCTATTTATATCGTATTTACCGGATGCGTGAGTACATCCAAAAAACAAAATGTAGAAAAGAAAGTTGATAAGTTTGACCAGGTCGAGCTTGGCGGTGAAGGGAAAAGGGTTCAGGAGGTGTTCGGCCCTGGAGAAACTAGCTTGGAGACATATCCGAATTTCCAATATATTGTATTATCCTATAGTAAACCAAATGGAGAGCCTGATATATTTTTTACGATAGACTCAAAATCAAATCGGGTTATTGGCAAATCTAAGTGGATTGGGCATGACGACAAATATTATAAATTGGAAACATTTTTGAACTTGGATTTTAGAGGGGTTCACTTTAAATCATATAACCCCTGTAGAACACGAAGTAATAATGATAAAATTTTAGTTAACTCGGATTTTGGGCTCTATGTTGCGACTGAAAATAGTCGCGTTGTTCTATTGTCTTATGTGACAAAAGATTTACTTAATCTTAGAGTTGATCTAATACAAAAGGGCTGTCCTAATCTTCAATAGCAAATATTATTGAGACCGGTGCTGCTTAGCAGACTTTGAAGTATTAGTTGCTATGAGCTTTTAAATTCGATACACAGATTTAAATTTTTTGGTGGCCATAGTCACGGTAGCGCGACGAACACCAATGTTTTCGGCAACTTGTCTTTGTGTCATGCCTTGAACCCAATATAATCTGCCCAGTTTATGGGGTACAGATTAGCAAGGAGCCTTTTTCGTTTCTACAAACGAACTTCTCCTATTTGATATGGCCTAATTGAAGTTGCCAGAGAGCAACGATGATAGCAGCAAAAGTAAAAAATTTTAGGAAACAGTTTGACCAATTAAATGCGCAGCTGCCCACCAAAAATTGTCACTGTCGTTCTTTTTTACAATCCAAATCGAATTAGTTGCAGCAGAACCCAAGGGCTCCTACGTATACACTTGACGCCGGTAATTTAAATACTGGGTTTTGAGTTTACGGCTGATTCCAACATTCTATGAAAGACCAAGCCTCGGCTTTTTGAAGTTCTGCGGTTGTATCTAAAGACAAATTCGTCAAGATACGGCTGGATTTTTTTTATTTTCATTCCGCCATGATAAGTCCCAAGATACCAGCGCTTCATGTGTGCGGCAACTCGACCTACTCGCGGAAGCAGGCGGTCGTCGTCGCCATCGACATCTTCCCAAGAATACGGTTTTTTCATTGCCTCTAAGGTGTATCCTTTTTCAACTATTTTTTTGTAGCTTTTATGTCTATCGGAAACAATATTTGAACCTAGCTCAATTGTATCAATAATGAAGCCTTGTATTTCTTTCGCCGTTTCTGATTTAACATGTTTAAGTCGAATACGACCCGATGCTCGGCCTCGTTTTTCTGCGGCTATCAGTATGATTTCCTTGCCATTTACGCCGCCGAGAAAAGCCTGATCCACTTCAACATCGCCGCTCAATTGTGACCTTGCAGGAAGCACGGCGCACAAGCGTAGCTTTTTCAAAATTTTCCACGAAGTTCGATAGCTTCCAATGCCAAAATTTTGCTGTAAGGACAACGCATTTGCACCGTTTTTTTGACCCATAAACCACCAAATCATTTGGAACCATAAATTTAAATTCAGTTTGGTGTCTTGAAAAATGGTGCCCGCTAAAACTCGCGATTCAGATTCGCATTTTTTGCAGGTCCAACTTAGCCGTTTTAATCTCCAAAAATCTTTGCAGCCGCATGCTGAACAAATAAATCCATCTTTCCAACGAATTGATGCGACATAATCAACACAGGCCTCTTGCGTGGCAAAAAGTTTCGTCAGATCTTGATAGTTTTTAGGATACGCCATTTCGAATATATTAAACTTAACACTTTACCGGCGTCAAGTGCATACGTAGGGCCCCCGATGTTGGTTCACTCATCCCGCCGCAGTTGCTGGCGAAATTCGTGCAAAAATTATCCAAAGAATAATTTGCGATTGTGGCTAAACTGGAAACATTAGAAGGAATCAAATAAAGTGCCGCCTTCGTCGACTGATCGTTACCAACAAAATCCGTCAACATTGTAATATCCACCGCACCTGCCGTGTCTGAACAACTTG
>JAYVHE010000303.1:0-7490 GCA_043771495.1 Bdellovibrio sp.
AAAATTAAATGACGTTCTTTATTAGAAAGCTTACTCATGGAAATTCTCCTAACCCCAACCTGTTTATTTTCGGTAATTTTTAACGATTACTTAATTCAAAACCCACGACTGGTTAGTTATAACAAAATAAAATTCTGTTATTCGATGAACAGAGCTGAAAGTGTACTATTGTGAGACAATTCAGGAGCTTTATTTGAAACTAGTTGTTTGAAACAAGATTTAAAAACGAGATTGGGAATTCTTGCTCGATTTCTTTGTTTTTGATCCGTTCATAAAATAGCTTATTGCGAGCAATAATTTTTACGTAGGACCGAGTTTCATCATAGGGAATATTTTCGATAAATTCAAAAATGTCTTCGGTGTTTTTCTCTTTAACCCATCTTGCTAGGGCGTTAGGACCTGCGTTGTAGGCGGCAGCAACATACGTCAATTGGCCATTTTGTTTTTGGACTTGGTCTTTTAATTCAAAGGTTCCTAACTGGATGTTAATAATTGGATTAAATAAATCTTGTGGAGTCGAGTAGCCAATATTATATTTTTTAGAAAGTGATTTTGCCAATGCTGGGATCACTTGCATTAACCCTAAAGCATCAGCGCCGCTGCGGCTTTTTGGGTTAAAAGCCGATTCTTGCTTCATAATTGCGTAGATCAACGATGACGGAATCTCGGTCTTTTCAGACATTTTTATAACTTCTTCTTCGTGAACTCGTGGAAAAATGTAATCACCAAAACGTGCGATCGCATCGATTTTATCTGCATTTGACAATCGAGCAAAAGATGCAAATAACGGCAGATAGCGTTCTGCTGTTTGTGCCAATTCTAATCCCAAAGGAAAAACTTGTAAGTTATTGCTTGATAAATAGGGAATAGAGCGTTCTGCATAATCAATTTCGCCGTATTTAATTAACCCTCTAAAAACGCCGCGTTGTTCTTCGGTTAAAAATGTGAGCTCGCTATCAATTGTTAGTGTCATTTGTGGCGATAGAGTTTTAATAGCAGGTAATTTGCGATTAAGACGATTGTAACTAGCTAGAGCATAGAAACTGTAAAAGTCGTCGGTGATAATTTTTTCATAAACTTTTTTAGCATCTTCAGTTTTATTTAAATTTTCTAAGCTGCGTGCTTGAAAAAATAATGCCCGAGAAATTTCGCCAGTCTCTTTTAATAATTCAGACAAACTTTGCATTTCTGCAGCGGCCTTTTCCCAGTTTTTCGTTCGGTAATTCATCCACGCTTGGATCCAAATTAATTTTTCGCGGTCAAATAAGGTCGGCACAGTGGTTTGTGTTTCTAAGGTTTTAAGAGCATTTTCATAGGCTAAAAGTGACTCTGTGGTTTCTTTAAGATCTTCGCGGATTCGACCTTCCAAAAAATAAAAATCAGCTGGTTGCTTGTAAAGTTTTAGATTCTTTAGACCTCGAGATATCAATTTGAGGGCGTCTTTGTGACGATTTTCGTTCCATAAAAGGCGAATTCGAATCAATAAACCCTCTTGGTAGACGGCCTGTGAGACTGCATCTTTTTTATTTTTCTTCCAAAGTTTTTCAGTCCAATTCAAAATATCTTCGGTGGTTTTGCTAGCGGCAGTACGTTTACCGTTATTGCGGTATTTTTGGCGCAAATTTTTATAAAGTGCCATTTTTTCTTTAGGATCTTTTTCGAGTTTAATTTTAAATTTAATGTCGTCTGTGCTGAGTTCCGCAGAGGTCATTAAAGCCGTGTTGTTTTCAGGGAGTTCAGCCGCAAACAGACGTTTTTGCCAACTGGGAATGGTGCTCACATCAAATGTAAGACCAGGTTTTTCAGTTTTACAAAGTTGTAAGGCTTTAAGGCCCGCAAAATAACGCAAAACAAATTTTTCATCTTGAGAACGAGTCACGTAGTCTTCGCAATTATAATCTACGAATGTTTTATTCTCTAACGTTTTTTCCACACTCAAAAGCGAGCACGAAAAAAATCCCATACATAATAAAAAAAGTATTTTGAGTTTTGCTTTCATCATGAAACCGTAACCTTCTTTTTAGTCTTACTACCATCTTTAATAGTGCTCTTAGCGCTGTTCTTCTTGATAGGTGGAGACGTTTCTAAAAATTTAAAATCCAGCTTCGAGCTTATATAATCAATTTGAACTTCGCCACCGTTTTTTAATTTACCGAACAGAATTTCATCGACCATGCTGGCTTTAATCAATTGGTCAATTTTACGAGCGACCGGGCGGGCCCCATAAATGGGATCAAAACTGGCTGTGGCTAAATGATCTAAAACAGCTTCTGTGTAGTTTAAATTGATCGACTTTTGCGCCAAAGACTTTTTTAGCTCGTTCAGGTTCTTTTCTACGATCTGTTTGATCAAATCCAAGGTTAACGAGTTAAAATAGACGATGTGATTCAGACGATTTATAAATTCAGGCGAAAAGGTTTTTTTAATCGATTCAGCGGCAATCGTCGAGCGTCCTTGGTTAAGACTAAGCCCAATTTGACCACGAGCAACATCTTGCGCGCCGGCATTTGTCGTCAAAACAACGAGGCAATTTTTAAAATTAACGAGCCGTCCTTGCGAATCTGTTAAGCGACCCGCGTCCATAATTTGCAATAAGATATTGTAAATATCTGAGTGGGCTTTTTCGATTTCATCTAAAAGAATAAGACTGTAAGGGTTTTTTGTGATGGCTTCAGTTAACTGACCGCCCTGATCAAACCCCACATATCCCGGAGGCGCTCCAACCAAACGCGCAACAGTATGTTTTTCCATGTATTCACTCATATCAAAACGCTGAAAGTGAATACCAAGGAGACGCGCCAATTGTTTACAAACTTCAGTTTTACCGACCCCAGTTGGACCGGCAAATAAAAATGATCCCCATGGTTTGTCTTTATTTTCTAAACCACTGCGCGCAAATTTAATGGACTTAACTAACGAGTCAATGGCCTCATCTTGGCCAAAGACATGTGTCTTTAATCGCAAATCTAAATCTTTGAGCGCTTTAGATTCATCCATATCCATTTGCGTATTTGGAACCCCAGAAATTTGGCTGACAACGCGGGTGACGTCATCCGGAGTCACAACGATGGGTTGCGCATTGGCTCTATTCAATTTGACGTAACTGCAAACTTCATCAAGCAAATCAATGGCCTTATCCGGTAACTGAGAGGCCGCAATATATTTAACAGCAAGGTCGATACAAAATTGCAAACTCTCATCCTGAATTTTTAAGCGATGGAATGATTCATATTTTGATTTGATTCCTTTTAAAATTTCTAAAGTCTCGGCTTGGCTTGCTTCTGTTAAATCAATTTTTTGAAAGCGGCGATTCAGGGCGCGATCTTTTTCAAAATGCTGACGGTATTCTGTAAAAGTCGTTGCACCGATACAAGAAATTTCGCCCTTTGCCAGGCTTGGCTTTAATAAATTGGCGGCATCCATTGATCCGCCAGATGTAGATCCCGCTCCAACCAGCGTGTGAATTTCGTCAAAAAATAAAATTACATTTTTACGCTCTTGCGCTTCTTTCATCATTTTTTTTAATCGACCTTCAAAATCACCACGATATTTTGCGCCCGCTAATAGTGAGCCTAAATCAACCGAGTAAATAACTTTTTCTTTTAAAAATTCAGGCACATCACCAGTGACAATACGCTCGGCTAAACCTTCAACAATTGCGGTTTTACCAACGCCAGAATCGCCGACAATAAGTGGGTTGTTTTTTTGCTTGCGCGCTAAACTTTGAATCATTTTATTTAAAATATCAGTGCGACCAATCAGCGGATCTTTGCGGCCGCTCAGTGCATAGTCATTAAGGTTGATCGCAAATTCTTCCAGAGCCGAAGATTTTGTGCCCTCGGCACGATCAGTTGTTGCTGGTAAATTTTTATCGGCGCTAGTGTCTAATGACGCCGATAGATCATGGCTAACAGCCGAGATCACATCAAATTGTGTCAGGCCCAATTTTTCAAGCACGTAGCAGGCAAATGATTTTTTCTCGTCAAAGATAGAAATAAATACTGTGGTTTCAGTCACCATGGTTCTACCTGCGTTTTGCATTTGTAAAGCGGCGCTTTCGAATACACGGTGAACCGAAATGGTCAGACTGGCTTTCCAGTCAGGTTCAAAATTTTTCATTTGCTCTGGTGTGAGGCCCGGATTTTTTTTAATATAATTTTCAAGTTCGGCTTTAACAAGTGTTGGTGTGGTATCAAACTTTTCTAGAAGTTCGATGATGAGCGGGGCTTCGCAAAGTGTAAATAGAAAATGTTCTAGCGTAACAAACTCGTGTTTCATACGAGTTGCATAATCAATGGCTTTACCTAGTCGTTTGTCGAGTTCATTTGAAAGCATAAACACCCCACTCTTTAAATTATTTCAAGAAACACGTTGGAGTGCAAGTCCCGCGCGTCAAGGCCAGCGCTTGCCAGCGAGAATCTGGCTGTTAAATCACAGCAGAATAACAATTTTTTATAGGTTGTTAAACATTTTTTGTCCATTTTTTTTAGACCTGTACATTCAGATCTTGAACGACGTTCAGTTCATTCTGGCATCTCAAAATGGAACAAAAAAGCGTTTGATTTTTGCATTCACTTAAACTGTAAATGCGAGCACTTTTTGTTTTAATTTTTTTGCTAGTTTCGTTAGAAATTGCCTCAGCGCAAATTTTTATTAATGCGCTGATGCATCAGGATGACTTTATTGTTAACGACAATTCAAACAGCAAAATCTGGCTGCAAACGCATGTTCAAAAGGCGCCTTTAGCCATTTCTAAAGAATATGAGATCAATGCCAAAAATGAACCCAACTTCAGAACAGCATGGAAAGACACCCTCGCTAAAGCCTTTACGCAATCCGATGCGCCAGACATTTATCTTTTGATTTCATCCCATGGCGATCAAGGGTTTGTTATGTTTAACAACGAATACATTGAATTGAAATTTATAGCGGAAGAATTGGCCCAGCAGGCAAAACTTTCTGAAGAACGCGGACACCCGCGCAGAATTCATTTTGTTTATAGCGCCTGTTATTCGGGGTCCTTATTTTCCATTCTTTACACAGCGTGGTTTAAGTTTAGAGTGAAATCTAAAATCTCGGTGATCTCGTCAGGTCCGACGGATAATGTTTCACACGCTACAATTTTACGTCAATATTTTGAAAAAATGTTACCTCTTCTGCATCGAATTGAAGATGAAGGGTTAAAGTATTGCGAGGGCTGCACTGTTTTTGAAAAGCTGGGTCGTTTGGTCGCTAGCGCTCGCTCTGTGGAACATCAAGACGTACCAATGTTTTGGAGTTCCGATGCGCAAGTTTCAAAAACCACCTATGAAGATTTTTTAACCGAGTTAAAATTATTTAACACTTCAAGCCTCAGAATCGCAAACGATTCTCAAAAAATTTACGATCTTTTAATTCTCAAAAGCACCAGCAGTTTAATTCTTTTTTTCTATGAGAAAAATCCCGTATTGTTTTTTACTTACATCAATGAGTTGATGCAAATTGAAGATCTTATGAACCGAAATAGTAGTGGGATCGAGCTCGCTGAAAGAATGATTCAGATATTTCCTAAAGTCCAGACTCAGTATTCAAGAACCACAATGAACGAATCGGTCGTCGGATATATTGCCGGTTGGATTTTGATGAATAAATCGGTCAAGCAACGCAGTGAATTTTTCTCAACTCTGATTGCCAATTGGGGGCCAAAAGAAGCGCCTCACGTTGTGGCGGCTTCACGACTCTTTAAAATTTTAACATTAATCGAGCGTGGCCAATTGAATAGTGCTGTTTCGGAATACATTAAATTGAGCCATATCCAAGTGGGCTGGCAGCATTCGGCAAGTCCAACTCACGAATTCGTCAGCATTGCGACCAGCAAATTGATAGATGTACTCCTTCAATCGCATGCAACATCGGAATGGTCTAAAAATCACTGGATGTCGCAAATTTTAAATGATGATGAAACGGCTCGACGATTTGTTTCTAAGTTAATGGATTATCATCGGGTTCCAACAAGTATAAAAAATCGCGCTGAGTTTGTTAGAATACTTTTAACAAAACAGATGTATTACGACCTGCCTTTCGGCATTAAAACCACCGCGGCAATTCAGATGTTGGCTGAGATGAAGGATGATCCAAAGCAAATTTCGAAACAGGCTCAAGACTATTGGATAAGTAACTTTAAGGAAAGATTACTTTATGACAGTGACATCGAGCTCGCCAACAAATTATTGCAACTGGATTTACCTTACCGACAGAATCAATATCGTGGGCAAATCCCGTATCCGTCAGTGAATAGCTGCCGAAATTTGTTTCTTTAGTTTTCTTCTTCAATCGTCGTTTTTAGTGGGTATTTATTTTGTTTTGAAAACTGATTCGCCTGATAACTTTTTGTTTCGGCAACTTCAAAAGAATAAATTCCAGCAATACCAGCGCCTTTGTTGTGAACGTCCAACATAATTTTTTGCGCCGAAACATCATCATGTTTAAAAAATGATTTTAAAACATAAACTACAAAATCCATGGGAGTGTAGTCGTCGTTTAAGATAATCACCTTATAAAGTTTCGGTTCTTCGGTGCGGACATCACTAATAACGCCATACTCTGGGTTATCGTCATTGCGCTGTCCACCACCGGCCATTATCAATTTAGTCACAACGCTTTAAGCTTTCAATGGAGACGTATTTCGACGTTCACCGACTTCGGTTTTTAATACAGCCAAGAATTCATCAATGCTAAGACCGGCTTTTTGCGAACCATCACGCAGACGCAGGGTTATTTTTTTCTCTTCTGCTTCCTTATCACCCACGACGACCATGTACGGAATTTTTTGCATCTGGGCTTCACGAATTTTGTAATTGAGTTTTTCATTCTTGCGATCGAATTCGACGCGGTAACCTTGATCGAACAGCGTCTGCATGATGCTTTCACAGTATGGATTCACGCGATCCGTGATATTTAAAATAATCACCTGGGTCGGTGATAACCACGTCGGTAAGTGACCCGCGGTGTGCTCTAGGTAGACACCGATGAATCGTTCTAATGATCCTAAAATTGCGCGATGTAAAATAACTGGTTTATGTTCGGCATTATCTTCACCCACATATTTTAAATTAAAGGCTAATGGTAAATTAAAATCAGCTTGCAGCGTTCCTAATTGCCACTGCCGACCAATCGCATCGGTAAATTGGAAATCCAGTTTTGGTCCGTAAAATGCGCCATCGCCTGGATTGACGTGATATTTTAAATTTAAGTTCTTCAACGCTTGCGCCAAGCCTTCTTCGGCTTTATCCCAAATGTCATCTGAACCCATGCGCGATTCAGGACGGGTACTTAAACCAATTTTGTAATCGGTCATACCAAGGGTGTTGTAAACTTCATTAAATAAATTCATAAAGTTTTGAATTTCACTTTGGAACTGATCCATCGTACAGAATACATGGGCATCGTCCTGACAGAACGTTCGAACCCGAGTTAAGCCCGACATCGCACCTGACTTTTCATAGCGGTGC
>JAYVHE010000304.1:0-11862 GCA_043771495.1 Bdellovibrio sp.
CTTGTCTTGCCGGGAGTCATAGCCGAGAAATTCATAATCTCTTGTGAAGAGAACGCCATCGTTGGAATCAGCCATGGTCCTGTTTTTCCTTTGCGAACAAAGTTTCTTTCATCCAAGGAATGGTCGCGCATCATCGTTACGATTGTTAAAAAATGATATGGCCCCAAAACGACCGCACCTTCTTTAATATACCATTTGTTGGCATCTAGGTCTTCCAGCTGCAGTTTTTCTTTTTTTCCAGAATTGTCGCTTTCGCTGGTCATTCCATCTTGCAAAATATTAAAGACTTTTTTATGTTTGGCTGCTTCTTCCTTTTTAGCAGCATTTATCATTTGGTTAACTGCCAAATCTTTAATGCCTTCTTTTTTAATTTTTTCACCGTCAACCGTAGCGCGATCTGGCATTAATCCGGCGATTCCGTCATCTGCCTCAACGACATCTGGCGTTTCATCAACAAAGTCACTATGAAGCAATATTTTTGACCATTGTTTTGATCGCACATCAAAGATCATGTCAGTTAGATAAAGCTTATTTTCAAACATCATTTTTTCAATTTCGGACTTAGAAAATGGTCCAAACTTATTAAGGCCATCAGAAAAAAGAAAAAATTTATCCATAATTAATTGGTGTCTTTCATTCTAAATTTTTTCTTAACTTGCTCGACACCCGCACTGGCTGAAGATTTTATGACCGGAGTAACAAATACAACAAAGTTACTGGCGCCTTTTTCATAACCTTTACCGTGGTTCAAAGTGACAATTGCGTTTTCAGTGTTCGACGGGCCGCCATAGTCGTTTATACTTTTCTTGCTGATGATACCACCAAAGGCAGCGCTAGCACGATCACGCACCGAAATGACTGTAGCAATATTTGTATTCGAAGAAATCGAAGACTGCGAAAGTGGATTCGTAGAAACGTTTAACGAAAGTTCAATTAAACCCGTGCGTTCAGATTTAATCGTCGGTTTGACTGTGACATTCATCCCACCCGTGTTACCACCATTGGCAGCGCCTTGTTGCTGTCCGCCCGGACCTATTGTAATTGAGCCGTTGTTGGCAAATGTAAATGTCCGATTAATTGATGCCGTTACCGTATTTTGAGTTAATACAGAAGCCGTGTCTAATACACGTATATAACCATGTGTTCGCGCCCAGTTAATTTTTGGCAATAAGTTGTTAATGATTGAAGCAATTTCACCAATGGATGTTGGTGCTCGCGGTTGCGAGGCGGCTTGGCCAATGCCGGTTAACGACGGCGAGAATATAAAATTAAATTTTTTCAAGTAACGATCACTAAATTCCACGAAGTGAATGACTACTTGGATCATTTTTGGAGGCGGCTCAACTTTTTCTTCAGGTGGGCGTTTCGTTAAAAGATTAATTATATATCCGTCAGCTAATCCTACTTTTCTGGTACGAATTTCAAAGTTTCCTAAATCTTGAGTTTTCTCTGAAACAACATCAGGTAAGTGCATATTTACAATTTGTAAAATTCTTTTTTCTTCCTCGTCATTATTAACAACGCCCTCGAGTTTAATGAAATCTCCGACGGCACTAATTGTAACTTCGGGGTTATTAATTTCACGGGCGATATATTCAACAATTTTTTTTCGCGCCAACGGGCTAATGGTAATAAGATTTTTTACACGGCCCCCAAGGCCGGTCTGATTAATTACGTTTCCGATCCGTACTAAATCCTTTGGTAATAGTACGAAGCCATCTAAAATAATTATGTCATTCACGATCTTAAATTCGATTCCGTCAATGTCGGCAAGCATGGCTTTAATTTCACGAAGAGTTTTTTCAATATCTTGCTTGCGGACATCTAATCGAAGCTCTACTAAAATTTGTCCAGTTTTTTTATTATGGATTGTTACAATACCGTTTCCGTCTCGTGTTGGAAAGATACGAAACATGTCAGTTCCTTTAATGCGTTGGATTTCCACAATTTCAAAAGCACCTTTAAAATTAAGCGGAACATTAGGAATTAGAAATTCTTCATCATGCTTAATGCCGGCCACTAAATTTAAATGTCTTTTAATACGACGCTGATTCGGAGAACCTCGTAAAAGTTTAATGGGTTGACCGCCACCTTCTTCAAGCTCTTCGATGACTTCTGGTTTTTCTTCTTCAGTTTCAGCTTGTGCGGATTCTTCAGCTGGGGCCGTTGGCGCAGCTGGCGCAGCTGGCGCGGCTGCCGGAGGAGTCACTGATGGATTCAATGTTCCAGCAGCCTGAGAAATTGCTTTTTCAGAAAATAAAATAGCAGTAGATATTGTTAGAAATAATGCGAATAAATTTTTACGCCAGTTAGTTGCCTGGCGGTCGAGGCTGTCCATTGTTTAAGTTTGGCTGACCTTGGCCAGAAAAGCCACTAGACTGGCTATTCGTCGGGTAGGCTCCCGAAGTTCTATTGGCCAGAATTGTATCGTAACTTGACGACGGAAATCTAGTTCGAACTGGTGATTTGTCATATGGATTTCGTAATAATAAATATAAACTACTTGGATTACTTGCGACCAAGAAAATAAGATCTTGCGCGTCATTTACATCAACCTCAACTGTTAAGGTCGAATAACGTGTGTCTCCTGTAAGTGTTGTTTGAATTAATTTAGTTCCAGAAGGATCTTTTTCAATCGTACGCGGTAAATTATTTGTTACATTCACTCCAGTTGCCAGAACTGGAATATTTTCGCGGAACAAAATGGCTTCACGTTTTGAATTTGCCCCTTTACCCATATCTAGAACGGCAAAAATATCTACGCGATCACCAGGTCTAATTAATCCAGCATTCGCATTTTGTGGTCCAACAGGAATTGTAACTGCACGACGATTTGGACTAACGACAATAGCCATGCCCGTTTCGGGTCCTGGTTCAGTGACTGTATTTTTTGTAATTGTTTGACCTTTTTTAATTGGGATTGCAGCAACAGTCCCGACGACATCTTCAGTTGATCGAATCGCATCGGGTTCAACCTCACTGCGAAGCTTTTCTCTAACTTCAACAACGTTGTCGTAAATGGTGTCCATGTATTTAATATCTTCTTTTGCTATAATAACTGTAACTTTGTCACCAACGGCTTTATTGAGTTCATTTTTTTTGTCCTGCATATGTGAATACAACATAAATGTCGCAAACAAACCTGCGCCTACGGATATCCACAAATTTCTTGATTCATCTATGCCCATAAAAATGCTCCTCGGAAAAAAAGAACTTATCTCTTTTTACAATCGGCATTTAAACAGATTCCATAAACGGTCTTGATCCAGATTTCTGGAGTAAACGGACTGTCTTTTTCATTTTCTGGACTATGGTCGAAGTTTGCTTGCCACACATTTCCAGAGATATCTTTCCTTTTGTAACTATGGTCTATGTTGTCGGCGTTATTTTTATTTAGCGAAGTAATCGCTGAATTGATAGCGATTGGCCTAACCGTTGCCGGCCACCTGGCGCGTTTAGAATCTTCAGTTTTAACACCGTCGGCAACAACACCGTGAACTCGATTCATCGCTTTTGCATATTGATCAGTAGTTGCGCCAGAAGGTCTAAAATACATCAAATTAGAGCGGAATCGAAACGTTTCCATTGTATAATTGTAAGAGGCAATCGAATTTAAAATTCCAGAATGAATGGCTCCAAAAAAACCCAGGGAAAAATTAAAGATAACGACAAGCATAAACAAAGCTGGAATGGATTCTAAAATGGCCATACCACGTTCTGATTTTCTTTTATCAAATTTTTTCTTTTGTAAATTTAGCATCCGTTATCCTCGATAGGAATAAAATCAGAAACCTTATTTGTCAAAAAACTTTTGTTGGTCCAAGAACCTTCAATTTTACTAATTCCTTCTTCGTAGCGTAGTTTAAAAAACTGTAAACATTCATCTTGTGAAGGATTTCTTAATATAAACGCCTTTAAATTATATTTAAATACACTGTCGTCAGTCGACAGTTTGCCAATGAAGGGAATATTCAATCGGCGAAACAAGGATACATCAAGTTCAGCGGCAGCGCCAGTCCACGGATGCCGGGCTTCACCACTTGCTAAAGCATTACTTGGGTTGATCTGTTGTAAGTTTGCAATTAAGGAGGTATTGTTACCGACGTCTTGTAATGTTAATTCAAACCACGACGTATCTGAATTAACGCCTGTTAAAAGAGGAAACTGCGATGCCATTCGTCCAAACTTTTGACGACCAGCCGCCGTTGCTCGGTCTGCAGTTAAGTTTGCTGCAGAGTATGATCTGGCGGCCGTCCATGTTATATATTGGCTTATTTCGACGGTCGCCAATGAAAAACAAAGCACAAATAAAATTATACACGAACTAATAACTAAGGTAATAGAGAAAATAAAGTCAGCAAAAATGAACCCGGATTGATCATCATGAAAACTTTTTCTTTTAAGTTTTAGATTTGCATTCATGTTTATTCCGGCGCCGAACTTAAAGAGCGATTAATAGAATTTGGGTGGCAATTAGCTGCTCGCTCGGCCCCGCCACCAGAGACTGGTTTGCATTGTTCTTTCCATGTGCCGTATTCGGCCATATGTTTTACGCGAGCTGCAGAAGCTGTCGTAATTTTTTGAAAGACTTGTCTAGATTGTAATTGATTTTTTAATACTAAGAAAAAAGACATCAGTACTGTGGCTAACAAGACCGCTTCGATTGCGATTTGTCCTTTTTGATTACTCTTTTCGAGTCCACGGAACCGTGCCATCTTCACTCCCACCTGGGTAAGGAACAAACTTTGAACCCGTTGCTATTTGCGTTTCAATACGCGCAGCCAAACGAATCCCGCCTTCTTCATAGGCCGTCTTTGGAGCTCGCATTAAGGCGGGTAGTATGAGTACCCCTCCTATTATAGCTAAAAGAACATACTCTATCGTCACGGGATTTCCTTAGTCAGTTACCTTGTCCATTTGAACACCAAGTTTATCTACACTGCCGCTTACTTTTTCTTTGATTTTATCTTTGAACACGATAATCAAACCAACGATGACAACTAGTAACATGATGTACTCTGTTGCGCCTTGGCCTTTTTCATTGCCAATAACATTTTTATTTAAGCGATTTCTAAGCTTGTTGCGTAGATTGCTGAAAAATTTCATAATTTCCCCCGGTTTAAATCGCAGTTAACTTTTTTCAAAGTACTTTTCTGTTAGTAATGTATCGACCTACCACTGGGAAAACTTGATATCTGATTTTGATTATTTTGTGTCTAAACTTTAGATGCGTGAAAAAAGATTATACACCCGTGTTTCATTTTGAGATTATTTAGGTACGACAGGAGCCGGTGGTCTTAATTTGTTAGCCTGTTTTACAATTATAAATAAAACAAAAGCAATTATCAAAAAATCTATCGTATTTTGCAAAAAGTTTCCGTAGGCCAATACTGCGACACCTTTTTCTTTGGCTTGTGCCATGGTCTCGTAACTTCCAAAATCTAATGCAATAAATTGTTGTGCGACGTTAACACCTTTTAAAAGTAAACTCACCACCGGCATAATAATATCATTGACCATTGACGTAACAATTTTGCCGAACGCGCTACCAATAATGACCCCGATTGCCAGATCCATTATATTTCCTTGCGCAATAAACTTTTTAAATTCCTCGACCACACATCCTCCATAAGTTATATTGTTAGAGACTAAGACGTTGGTCTGTTTAATGTCAATTTTTGTTTATTAACAGTGGAAAAATTTGGATTTTATGAGTGTAGTTAGCGGTGAAAATTCTGATTTAGTTATTCGTGGAATACGTTTTCACATTCAAACCGAAGACTGGGGTTTTGATGCGAAAGTATTTGTTAGCCGAATATTTAAAGACGGTAGCGTTGTTAAAACCTATAAAGTCGCTTACGAAAAAGTTCCAAAAGTAATAGATCCAATAGTTAGACGAAAGGCCGTGCTGCGCCTACACCAGCTGGTCGTCGAAAAAGCACAAACTGAACTGACCCATTTTTAATAAACTAGCCTAGAAATCACTCTGTAGTTCACTCAAAATAGAAGAGTGATCAACTTAAATCATGTCTACAAAACTTATCAGGCAGAACGTCATATATTACGTGATATTAATCTTTCTTTAACTGCTCCAGATATTCACATGATCTCTGGATTAAGCGGCGCCGGAAAAACAACCTTATTCAAATTATTTATTGGCCAAGAAAAACCAACCAGCGGTGAAATCGAAATTCTTGGAAAAAAAATAAATGGCCTTACCTCAAACGAATTTGCTCTGTACCGACAGCAAATCGGCATCGTGTTCCAAGATTACAAATTAATGAAGGACGAAACTGTATTTGAAAATTTAGCTCTTCCACTAAAAATTCTAAATACACCAACGTCAACCATAGAAAAAAAAATTGCTGCTCTAGCGGATAGTATTGGACTCGGTGCTTACTTAGATGAATATCCACAACATTTATCGGGTGGCGAACAGCAGCGTATTGCCATAGGACGCGCACTAATTCACGATCCAAAAATAATTTTTGCCGATGAGCCGACAGGAAATTTAGATCCTGAAACCAGCCAGCGCATCTTTACACTTTTTCAGCATGCTAAAAACAACGGAGCACTAGTGCTTATCGTAACTCACGACGAAGGACTCATTAAGCAAACTGTCGGAACCAATTTTAGTTTACGTTATGGCGAACTGAAAAGAGCCGAAGCATGAAGCGCCTCTATTTTGTAATGCTTTCGTTAAGCATAACTTTAGTTTCGGGATTATTTTTAATTTATTCCAATGCGATTGATCTATTAGGAAATCAAGGCGAACCAAAAAGAATGCTTGTTTACGCTAAGTCGTCCCCTGAATTGACTGCAACATCGGACCTAGTTCAATTTTTACAAAAAGACCGCCGAGTAGAAAACTATTCGATTCAGTCAAAAGAGGAAATCGTAGCTAGTTTTAATTCTAGTTTCCCCGAATACGCGCAGGGTATTAATTTTTCAGAAGACATTTTATCAATTATTCCCCAGGTCGTTGAGATCTCTTTCAGATCTGGCCAAGATGCTCGCGGATTATCAGATTCTTTAAAGGCTTTGGCAGGAGTTACCGAGGTGCAATCGCATTTTCATTGGTTAGAAAAGCTGGCAACTTTAAAATCGATTTCTTTAAATTTTTTGGTCATGTTGTTTAGCTTTTTTGCGTTTGTCTTGGCTACTATTTCAGTATTAATGGCTCATAAGTTTGTTTTGAACGAAAAAGAAAAATTACAAATCTACAGCTTTTGCGGTGCGACTCAGAAGCAAATCTTTAAAATTCTTTTCTCTAGATTTTATTTTGTCTCGCTTTTAGGAATAGGCACGGGACTCGGTCTTAGTTACGTTTTGTATATTTTCATGAAATCTAAAATTTCTGTGATCGACGTAGATCATTTAATAATTGATCGAGTTCGATTTTTAAACACGACTGAAATTTTGATTTTAGTGACCACGTTTGTATTGATCGTTTATGCCACTATAACTTTTTCTGCGAAGGCAGCATTAAAGGAAGTATGGAATGAAGATTAGTTTCATTCTAACTTTCATTTTTGCACTTTCAGTTGCTGCTTCGCCAGAACGACTTTTTGAACTTGAAAAAAAGCATTTAGAAAACCAAAAGAAGCTCGTGGAACTCAGCTCAAACATGGCTTTGACCCAATCAAAAATTACTGAAAATTCAGATTATTTACTTCAAAAAACCGAACAACTTGCACGTAGAATGTTTGCGCTGAATTCGTTGAAACACCAAAAGTGGGGTGTTTTGCTCTTTAACAATAATCTGAAAGACCTTCAGAAAAATCTAACAATATTAAAATCTATTAATAATCACGATGCCCAAGTAATTACAGACTACAAGTATGCGCAGAACAATTTAATTAAGCAAAAAGCTTCTTTAGAGTTTAAACACCATGAATTGCTAAAAACTGATAAACTTATCGCCGAACAACAGAAAGAAATTCAAAGTTTAGAAGTCACCGAAATTGACTCCTTAAAAAAACAAAACAGTAATTCACTGTTATTGAAAAAAGGCCAACTTCAGCAACCAATTGCCGGTGCTTTGAAAAATTCGTACGGCAACAAACAAGACGATTTAAATCAGTTTTCATATTTCATAAGTGGACTTTATTTTCTGACTCAACCACTAGCTTCAGTAAAAGCGGTTTCAGCTGGAAGAGTTATTTTTGCCGACAAAATTCCACATCGAGGACTATCAGTTATTATTGAGCATCCCGGACAATACTATTCGATCTACACCAATCTAGATACTTTATCGACAGCTGTGGATAAAAACGTGGATACCGACGTTATCCTTGGAAAAACCTCTAACAATGATTTTTATTTTGAATTACGACACAAAAATATTTCAATCGATCCAAAAAATTGGTTGAAAATTGAATCAAAAGGACAATTATGAAAAAATACCTACCACTAACCGCAGTACTGCTGGCTTCATTCTATTTTTATGCTCCCGCAACAAGTTGGGCTCAAGAAAAATACATGGAACTACAAAATTTTTCAAAAATTTTAAATTTGGTGCAACAGTTTTATGTCGAGCCCACAGATTCAAAAAAATTAATTGAAGGCGCTATTAAAGGGATGTTGCGCGAATTAGACCCCCATACGAACTACATGCCGGCAGAAATATTCAAAGAGTTTGAATCAGAAACCGCTGGACAGTTCGGTGGAATCGGTATCGAAATATCTATACAAAACGGTGTTCTTACTATTATTTCTCCAATCGAAGACACACCCGCTTATAAAGCAGGAATAAAGCCAGGAGATAAAGTTGTAGCCATCAACGGCCAGTCAACAAAGGGTTTCAGCTTAATCGAGGCTTCAGCATTACTTAAAGGAAAAAACGGCGAATCAGTTACGTTAACTGTTGTTCGCGAAAAATCTGAAAAGCCACTTGATATTGTCATCGTTCGCGGCCAGGTCAAAGTTAAATCTGTCAAAACAACTTATTTGGATTCGGGTTTCATATTTGTTCGTATTACAAGTTTTATCGAAACAACTTCTGATGATTTATCGACAGCTTTAGAAAAATTTAAGAAAGACAACAATGGGAAAATCGAAGGCGTGTTAATCGACTTAAGAAGAAATCCAGGAGGACTTTTAGATCAAGCTGTTAAAGTTTCGGATTTATTTTTAAAAGAAGGCGCTATCGTTAGTACAATGGGGCGCGATCCTAAATCGAAGGAAATCAGCTATGCCAGCAAGAAAGCCCCATATGGTGATGTTCCTATAGTTATTCTTATTAACGAGTTCTCTGCCAGTGCCAGCGAAATTGTTTCGGGCGCACTTCAAGATAACAAGCGTGCCATTGTTGTTGGTGAAAAAAGTTTTGGTAAAGGATCTGTACAGTCCGTTATTAAATTAGGGGACGGTAGCGGTCTAAAACTAACCGTAGCCAGATACTACACGCCGAGCGGAGTCTCAATCCAGTCTGAAGGAATTACTCCAGATATTGAAATTGAAGACATCGATGCTGATATTCTTGTTAAGTCTTTAAATGAAAAAAAAGGCTTACGTGAAAAAGATATTACAGGACATTTGAAAAGCGAAAAGGAAAAAGCTCAAGAGAAAAGTGGCAAAAATAAAAAGGACAAATTCCCTATTTCAGATGGCGATTCATCAGTTGCATGGTGGCGAGATATTGGCAGCCTAGATAACGCCACGTTAACACCAAAACAAAAATTATTCCGAACGGACTACCAAGCTTACCAGGCTTACTCCTACTTAAGAGCTTGGAAAACTTTAAAATCACTTAAATAAAGAGTGGCTGAATATGGCGCAAAAGAAAAAAGCCTTAAAAAAGACCGCAACGGCACAGACGAAAAACTCCGTGCCAAAGTTCGTTAAATCTTTGGCAAAAAAATTTAAAACGCCAAAAGACGTCCAAGAATGGATTCACTCTCTTAGCTATAACTGGGCAGACACCGTTTACTCAGGAAAAACCGTTATCCGCAAAAAGAAAGCCCATTGCCTAGAAGGCGCATTAGCCGCTGCTCTTATATTAGAGCAACACGGCTATCCACCATTAGTCATGAGCTTTGAAAGCGCAGATGATGTTGATCACGTCGTTTTTGTTTTTAAAAAAGGAAAATATTGGGGGGCCGTAGGACAATCTAGAGACCCAGGTCTTTATGGCCGAAAACCAAAATTTAAAACTCTAAGAGCATTAGCATGGAGTTATTTCGATCCTTACATCGATGACTCTGGAAAAATAACCGCCTACCAAATAGAAAATTTAAATAATGTCTTAGCCGATTGGCGCTACAGCAGTAAAAATCTTTATGAGGTCGACAAACACTTAGTTGACCTGCCTCACAGAAAAATGAAATCCAGTAAAAAACGCCACCGCACATTCAAAATCCGCCACCAAAAAAACGGCCCGCTAAAAAACGGGCCTAATTGGTGGTAGGAAAGGTCTGGCACCTTCGAAAAGGTCTAGTTCGATTCTTCTTTTAGATCTTTTGCGTCAACTTCTTTGATTTTGGCTTTCGAAGTTACAAGCTTAATCACTTTATCTTCAGTAATCATATAAGTTAAACGATTCATTTGTTCTGGACGGCTATACCATTCGCGAACGCGCGATTCTTCGATCCCAGTTTGTTGAGCGTACTCTGCAAATTTAACGTCTAAGTCCTCGCTTTTGCAGATTAAATTATTATCTGTAGCGATCTGATCAATCAAGAAACTTGATTGAATCATTTCTTTAGCCGTCGCTGCGAAGTCCCCATCCCATTTAGTGACGTAATCTTCATAAGCCTCAGGTGACATTCCTTGTTGCTCCATGCGTTTTCTGAAATCTTCAACCAATGTTTTTTTCTGTTCAGTTAACAATGAATTCGGTACATCAACTGGATTAGCCGCTACTAATTTTTTCAAAAGTCGATTTTTAAATGCGTCTTCGATACGTTTGTTTTCAGATTTTTCGATGTCGGTCTGAACTGTTTTTTTGTAGTCTTCAGGAGTTTGTTTGCTGCCAATCTGAGTTAATAAATCTTGATCAAAGGCCGGAATTTCTTTTTTCTTTAAAGAATTTAATTTAACTTTAAATTCAACGGCTTTACCAGCTAGCTCTGGTGAATTGTACGGGTCTGGAAACTTTAAGTTTAAAGTTTTAGTTCCGCCAATTTTCATACCAATAATTCCTTCTTCGAAACCATCGATAAATTGTTTTGCACCTAAATCAAGTGGGTGATTTGTTCCCGCACCATGTTCCAATGGTTTGCCATCAACAAAGCCTTCAAAATCAATAATTGCTAAATCGCCATTTTGAGCAGGACGATCTTCTGTAACTTCAACTTGTTTTGCATAACCGTTACGGATGTTGTCGATTGATTTATCCAACTGCTCCTGCTTGAAAACAAATTTTTCTTTTTCGACCTCTAGGCCTTCCCACTTTTTTACTGTAATGGTCGGACGAACTTCGAATAATGCAGAAAATTTAAATTCGCCATTTTCAGATGGATCGTCAAATTCAAATTCAGGATAATTTATTGGAGTTAAATTTTGCTCTTTTAGTGCTAACGCGTAATGCAATTGGATGAGGTCTTGTGCCACATCACCAGCAACGCGACCTTTGTACATGGTTTTGATTGTTGCAATTGGTGCTTTGCCTTTACGGAATCCTTTAATTTCTACTTGGCGTTGAATCGATTCATAAACTTTTGAAAAGCTGGCGCTAACTACTGTTTTTGGAACTTCAATTTCCAATTTTCTTTGTAGACCTTGCGTTGTGCTTAATTGTGCTTTCATTTTGGCTCCTGTCTGACCCGAGCTTGGCTCTAGGCTTTTTCCTATTTTAAGAGTAGGATAATTCTAATTGTGAAGAGTCGAAAAAATAGAGCATAGTGTAAGCAATGGCAACTC
>JAYVHE010000305.1:0-5844 GCA_043771495.1 Bdellovibrio sp.
CCTAAGGCTGAATTTCCTACTTATAAAGATTAACTAAAACAATAACACCAATAATGATGCGATAAACCCCAAACCAACCAAAACCACTGCGTTTAACAATAGCTAAGAAAAATCGAATGGCAATAATAGCAAATATAAAAGATAAAACGATTCCAACCAAAAGTTGCAAGATATGGTGAGACTCAATTAAAGAGCGAACTTTCCAAAGCTTATATAAAGAGGCTGCGGTAATTGTTGGGACGGCCAATAGAAAAGAAAATTCGGCGGACTTTTCTTTGGTGATTCCAAGCAATTGCGCACCAACAATTGTTGCCCCTGAGCGCGAAATTCCAGGAATTAAAGCCAAACATTGAAAGAGACCAATCAAGAACGCATTTTTTTCTGATAATTCAGTCGTCGTTCCTTTTTTATAAAAGCGATCGAGCGCAATCATCACTAAGCCGCCAATAATAAGCGCCCACGCAACCACGGCCGTACTTTCCATCATTTCTGAAACTTTATCTTTTAATAAGAATCCAAAAACACCGGCGGGAATAAAAGCGATCGCCAACTTTTTATAGAACGCAAAATTCCATTTGAACTGTTGGTGGTATAAAACCACGACGGCGGCAATTGCACCAAATTGGATAACAATATCAAACGCCTTTTGAAATTCAGTTGGAGAAAGATTTAAAAGTTTTCCGACTAGTAAAATATGTCCGGTCGACGAGACCGGAATAAATTCAGTAAGACCCTCAACAAGTGACAGTATAAATATGTCTAACCACGCCATAAGATATAGATGATGAATGCGATAAACGCGGCGCCACAACCAAAGTCTAGTTGCGTTATTGAAATAATCTCTTCTTTTTCGTAAAAATATCGGGATACGATCACAAGTAAATAAATAGTTCCAAAATGGAACTGACATTTTTGGTTCAAGTACGAACTAAGAAACATAATTGTTTGAAACAACAATTCACACGGAGGGGATATGTTAAGAAATACTTTAGATGTAGGTGGAAAGTTCATCTCATTAGCAATCGGATTATTGATTGCAGGTTCAGCAACCGCGGCACAAATCGAAAATCGTTCGGGCGAGTACTTAGTTAAGTACAAAAATGAAAAAGCCGTGAACAACATCGTTTCGATGCAAACTGAAAGCTCAGGAATTCAAGTTCTTGGATTACACAAACCAGGACAATTATTAAAAGTAAAATTAAATGCTTTAAATAAAGTTCGCGCATTAGCAGCGATCCACGCTGATAAAAACGTAGACTACGTTGTTCCAAATTTTACATTACGCGCATTTTCTACACCAGTAGATTTGTCGGCATTACGTGAACAATATGCTTTAGCAAAAGTTAACGCTGAAAAAGCATGGCAACGCGCTGGTAACAAAGGAAGCCGTAACGTCTTACTTGCAGTTATCGATACGGGCGTTGATTATAAACATCCAAACTTAGCGCCAAATATGGTGGCTGGTTATGATTTCCGCGATAAAGATGCAGATCCTATGGATATTACATCAGCGCAAAATCCTGGTCACGGTTCACACTGTGCTGGAATCGTTGGCGCAACTGGTTTAGTTGACGGTGGTATCAGCGGTTTGTCTCCTGAAGTTTCAATCATGCCTTTACGTTTCTTAGGTGCTGACGGTGGCGGTGATTTAAATGACGGTATCAAAGCGATCGATTACGCGATCGAAAAGAAAGTTCAAGTTATTTCTGCTTCTTGGGGCGCAGCTGTTCCATTATCAACAGCTAAACCACTTGTTGAAGCGATTGAGCGCGCTGAAAAAGCGGGTATCGTTTTTGTCGCAGCTGCTGCAAATGACGGAAAAAATAATGACACAAATGAATACTACCCAACAAATGCCGACGTTGCGAACGTGATTTCTGTTGCCGCTTCAAATGCACAAGATGCTAAACCATCTTGGTCAAATTACGGTCGTTCAAAAGTTCACATTTCTGCTCCGGGTGATGCGATTATGTCGACTTTACCAAGCAATAAATTTGGAAACTTATCTGGAACATCGATGGCGACTCCATTAGTTGCAGGGTTAGTTGCATTCTTAAAAGCGCAAGACCCAACATTGACCGCTCAAGAAATCAAAGCCTTGATGCAAGCGACTGGTGCCGGTGTAAATATCGAAACAGCATGTAACTGCCGTATCGATGCATTCGCAGCCGTCGATACTTTATTATCTAAAAAGCCATTCTTAGTTCCAACTGCAGCAACAGTTAAAGTTGATGGGACTGTTCAAATGTCTATGAAAAACTCTGCTGGCGCAGTTGAGTACGCGTCTTCAGATGCCGGTGTTGCATCCGTAAACGCAACAGGTCTAGTTACTGGCCATAAAGAAGGAACTGTTAAAATCACTGCGAAAAACGGTGCGAATACAGTAACGTCTTTAGACTTTATTATCGGTAAAGCGAAAGCCACTGAACCAGATCCAGGAACTCCAGGCGAGTGTCCATTGGGTGATGCAGCGATGTGTGAAGTCATTTGCGGAATCATGCCTGATCTGCCTTTCTGCCAAAAATAGTTAAAAAACAAGTATTTGAGTTATTAAAAAGGGAGCGAAAAGCTCCCTTTTTGTTTTCTAAAGCTGCTTTCAGAGTTTTGTAGGCAGCCAGCCCCTCGCTCTAAACCGTTATAATTCTTCCGATTGTCTTAAGATGAGACGGCTGCACCTGTGCAAATATTTTTACTAAATCCCTCAAGTAAAACAGTTTTTTGTCGATAAGTTCTCTGTGGGACGTAGAAACAATTCGATCATTTTATTCTCGGTACTATTTGCAGGATGCTCTTTAGCATTTCAAAACTGCTCATCATTACAAAGCATGATATTAATTGTAACACCAACAGCTCAAGCTCAATCTAAAAAAGATAATCCTCTTTATGAGATGATGAATTATTCCGAACAACAAATCAAAGATACACGTCAAAAATTAGAAAATCGTAGCGAACTATTTGGTGAAGAACGTTTAGAAGGACTCAAAGTCGGACCAGAAAAGCGTATGAAGGAAGAAGCCGCTCAAGCCGAAGAAATAGCTGAGCTTGAAGGTGCGGCACCCGCAAAAAATAAAAAACGTCAGATCGCAACGGATTCACAAGCAGGCCCGCCAGTTTACGATGAAGATCTTTCCATAGAAGACATTACTAATTTAAAACAGACCGAGAAAAAAGAAGGCAATTAAAATGAAGCAGTTAATGCTCGTTGCGCTATTTTCTATTTTAATTATTAGTCGCGCCGATGCCAACGATATTGCGTCCTATGCTTATACTTCAGGGCAAGAAGTCGCAGCGACCAAAAAGAAGCTCAATTCAAATGATGGTATATTTAAAGATGTTAATTATCGTGGTACTTTAGTACGACCAGTTAAACCCGAAGAACGAGCTCCCTCATCTGTCGAAGTTGCTGAAGAGGAAAGTAGTCCCGATTCCAACTAATGAACTAAAAGTTCATTCTGTTCGCATAAACATCTTTGAAGAAACAATCAAATAATTATTCCCAAAAATTCATTTCGAAATCTTTTTTACAATTGCTGTAACAAATTTTGTTGCTGATTCGTGAATGATATCAGCGGTTAACTTGACCGTGTGCAATAAAAAATTAGGTATCTTTTGGCTCTACTCAAAAAAATTTATGATCCAAAGCTGCGCACCCAAATTTAAAATCATTTGATTTTTGATTCTATCAAGCGTATTTCGGTTAATTAGTAATTTTTTCAGGGACAAATTGTCCCTGAAACTGTGGCAGCTCTGTTGCTTTACAGAAGTTATCGCAGACAATGAGTCGCGTTAGGGGAAACAGGTTTAACAACCAATTAAATGAAACCAAAAGGGGGATTCATGAAATCAGTTATTGCAGCGTTAGTGTTAATGGCCGTTACAGGAACCGCAAATGCTCAGATCAGTTTAGGACAACCCGCTTACGGCGGAACCGGATGTCCAGCTGGAACAGCTTCTGCAACTTTAACAGAAGACGGATCAGTTCTTTCAATCTTATTTGACCAGTTTGTTGCTGAGTCAGGTGGAGTAACAGGACGTCGTATCGATCGTAAAGCGTGTAATTTACGTATTCCAGTAAATGTTGGACAAGGTTACCAAGTTGCTCTTATCGCCTTTGATTACCGTGGATATGTTGCTGTACCTTGGGGCGCTCAAGCTGTTTTTGATGCAAGCTATTCTTACATTGGTCAGCCAACTCCAGTTCGATTTTCAAAAACTTTCAACGGTGGACGCCAAGAAAATTACAGTGTAAAGAACGAACTTATTTCTACAACAGTTACTTGGTCACCATGTGGTCGACAAGTTATGCTTGAAGCAAGTGCTGCAGTTCGATCAATTGCAAACTCTTCTATGCAACAAACTATGATGACAGTCGATTCAGTAGACGTATCAGCAGGTCTTTTATACAAAGTACAATGGAGACGTTGTAACTAGTTTTCGCCTTAAAAACGAAACTTTGAAAAACCCGGGTTAATAACTCGGGTTTTTTTTTCTTTTTACCCGGATTTTTAAGCGCAAGCTTTTCTTCTTTTTGAAAGACGGGCTCCTGCCCTCGCTGACATTTTATCCCCGGCCGCTGTACGGCCGTTCGGAAAAAAACGCGTCACGCTTGTCAGAGCTTTCAAAAAGAAGAAAAGCTTGCGCTTAAAAATCCTAGTTACCAGCTTAAAATAAACTGTGCTGCTAACGCGGGTTTTCCAAAATTTCATTTTAAATTCAAAGATCAGATTAAGAATAGATTCTTAGATTCACTATCTTCCGGCCACGATGGCCGGAAGAAGCGGATGCTCGAAGGAGACCTTCGACGCCCATGGATGGCCAGGCGCCGCGAACAAATTCACCAAAGCGAAACATAATTTTTTCTACTGCTTCTGCTTCAGTGTAAACCGCATCACAACGACCTCCAGTAGCATATACACAATCATCGACACTGTTAATCCAACGCCCTTTAACAAAGCCCAAGACGCTGTTGACCACTTGTACGCGGCGAAGGTTGCAAGAACAGCGTGTGCTAAGAAAAACAAACCCAAGCGGAACGTCATGCTACCCATGGCGTCTTTTAGAAACTGAGGGGCTTCGGGATTCTGTTTTTCGATCATCATTTTTAAAAATGGTTTTTTAACTAGAAAACTTCCACATAAAAAAAGGAAAAAACCGAATTCGAAGATGGCTGGTTGTAGCTTGAACCACAATCCGTCTTGGGTGATTAATGAGATTCCGCCCATGCCAAAGAGTAAACCGTTTCCGACCCACGTCATTGTTGAGACTTTTTTGTATTTTACGATTTCGAAAATAATTTCACCGCCACCGAAAATTAAGCCAGCAACAAGGCCAGCCATGATTCCGTATTTTTCTTCGATAACCGTGTAGGCGATAATGGGGAGTAGGCCGCCAAAGAATAGTGCCATCGCTTGTTTTTTTGGTGGCATTGGTTTTGGTAATTGTGGTGGAGGGTTTCGATTAGTGGACATCAAATTCGACGGCTTCGCCGGTATTAGGGCGCACTATTTTTTCGTCGCGCATAGCGATTTCGCCTTTAAGAATCGCCATAACTGGCCAGCCCTTTACTTTTTGGCCTTCGAATGGTGACCAACCTACTTTGCTGGCTAACCATTTTTTTTCTATAATTTGTTCACGTTTTAAGTCGATCACCGTAAAGTCGGCATCAAATCCGACTTCAATGCGTCCTTTATTTTTGCAATTGAATAATCGTCGAGGATTTTCAGTGACGAGTTCAACGAATTTTTCTAATCGCATTTTACCTTTGTTCACTTCGTTCAACATAATTGGAATTAATGTTTGAACGCCTGGGACGCCAGACGGTGATTGTGGGTAGGGCTTATTTTT
>JAYVHE010000306.1:0-5059 GCA_043771495.1 Bdellovibrio sp.
TTGATACTGTTGTTGCTGCTGGTGAGCCTGTTCGAAAGCTTTTTTATCGGCTTCAGACTTAGCTTTTTTATCGTTCCAGTCTTTCATTTTTTTATTATAAACATCCCATTCAGCTAAACGTTTTTTACGTTCAGCTTCTAAATTACGAGCTGGCTTTGTAGCGACCGTTGCTTTTGCTGGAGTTTTAACTTTTGTTGCTGTCGCGGCGGGTTTGGCTTTTACTGCAGCTGTGGCTTTATTCGCTTGCGCCGGAGTTTTCGTAAGATCAACAAAATTTGGTTGTAGTAGCTTTCGGACCGTACCACGATCTTGTGAATTAGAATTTAAACCCTGTTCATCGATAGAGATAAATTTGCGGTTAACTTCGCGACCTTCCAATGAAAACAAGCTCATCACCGATTGGATCTTAGCCATAACGTAGTTAACTGTTAAGGTTTCATTCGGAGAGTTAGCGACTGAATTTAAACTGGCCGATGGTAATCCCCAGAAAATCCATGATAATAGTCCAATAAATCCTACAGCTAGGAAAAGCAAAAACATCTGAAGTTTCGAAGTACTCAGTTGTGAATTGTTTCTCATGATAGCCTCCTACATATCTATAGAGCAGGGATAGTACCAAGTCTTAGACGTATAAAGACGTGTAGTTCAGATGGATGGCGTGTTTTGAGACTGTGTTTGGTCTATATGAGATGGATACCAGTAATGACATTTTTTGATGCCAGATTTTTGCGAGTTTAACAGGTGTCTCGAAGTGAGACACCAACTGAAGGCTTAAGTGAGTGGGCCTTCGCGGGCCTTTACTTGCCGGAGCCTATAGATAAATTGATTAAAACGTTTCAGATAAATTTCGCGCTCGTGATAGCCAAGCTCACGTTGTCTATGATTCCCTTCGAAATAGCCTTTGAGTCCGAGCACTTCAAATTTGCTCATTAGCACTCGTGTATAGGCAAGACCATCCCAAAATTTACCGAACTTATTTCCTTTCTTGGCTCCCGTGATCTGTCTCGCGAGCGTTCCCGTAAAGGATTTCAGAAACTGCCCCATGCGTTTACGATCTTTAAAACGCACTTTAAGATGCAGATGATTCCCCATATTGACCCAATCAAGTATCTCGATAAAAAACTTTTTAGACTTCGCACTTAAGAGCGCACTAACCAAACGTTTATGTTTGTAAAAAGAAAGTGCCCCCGTCGCCTTCGATGATTTGAAAACGACGTGGGTGATCTTTCCTGGGAGGAGTGGTCGCGCGGTCTTTCGCCTTTTCTTTAAAGAAATCCCGCCATGGCAGGCGCTCTTTACGGATCGCAATTGATTTTTGGGAATAAAACTTAACTGCATACAGGGCAATATAATTTCATTGGTAAAATATGTCAATAATTAACTGTATTATTTGATTGAAAATTAGGACCTTTGTACAGGATTTAATTTTGCGATAAAACTTGATCAAGAAACCTGGTTCGGTTATATTTCTTTGAACTTAGATACATCTGGAGTTTAAATGTCATTTATCTATCACCTGGTTCCTAAAATGATGGACGGAAATATTCTTTTTCCATTAAGCAAACTCAAAGTGATTTCACCGGACACCTTTAATCGTGAAATAAAAAAATATGACGATCATCCAAAACGTAAAGAGCTCCCTCAACGAATTCTAAAAAAGATAAACTGCCCGCAGGAAGATGTTATTCACTTCAGCCCTATACACCCCAGGCTCATGTTCAATGGACTTAAATCAGTGTTTCCTGAATGGAATTACTCGTCGTCATTCTACGAGATTCCCATCGAACGAATTCGCGGATTACCTACGGTTTATTTTGATATGAACAGAACCGGCACTTATGTTTTCGGAGAAGATGAATCCGAAGAAATGTTTGATCTAATTACACCTGAAAATTATCGAATACTAACTACACTCCCTAAAGAGACCTTAGAGTTCTATGAAGGATGGAAAGCACGAGGCGAACGAGGAGCTCCCGCCATGGGACGAATTCCTCACGTCATGGTGAAGGGACCGGTCAGCATTGAAGGTTGTAAAATAATCGATTGGAAACTCTGATATCAGGATATCCGATATCGCGATATCAGATATCTGAATTTTATCTATTTCTTTACCAAAGGACAAAACCCGACCCGCGGACCCAGCGTCGCTGGAAACCCCCGGCAAGTATCGGGACGACGATCATACACAGTACATAACCGCGTCTTTAAATCTAAAAAATAACAATCTGAATTCGATCTTTGGGTCAGCATGAAAAATTCGGTCCCAGAGCGATAACTAGAAACGATACCCTCTTTTATTAACCTTTTAGCGACCCTTTTAATGGATCCTGCGAGTTCATCTTCAGAGACAATGCCCAATCGCAATAAATCAGACGCGCGAATTTCGACGGGCATTTGGCAGCAACTGGCTTTACACGACGTACAGTTCTTTTCTTCATATTTTCGCCAGCTCGAAGGCCGATCTTTATCAACTTGCATAAAGCTATGTATAACAAAAAAAGTTACCCTGTCAAATTTCTGGTCAGTTATTTTTACATACCTGGCTTAAATCGTGGCACCAAGCTTGCGTAGATACTTATGAAGCAAGAAGTTTCGTTGTCCCTATTTACTTAAACGAGGTGTTTATGAAATCAAAGAGTTTAATAGCATTAGGTGCAATAACAACCCTATTGTCTGTACAAACTGTTAACGCAATTCCTTTACGCGAAGTTAAGGAGTTCGTTTGCGCGGGCGGCGTGAAGAAAACAGTCCAAGAGACTTCAGCTGAAGCAAAAATGAGTTGGATAAAAAGAGAGATGAAAAAGCTGCAAGAACAATTAAAGGGTTCTGCACTTGAGTATTCGATCAATGCACCAACAGCTCATTTATCTGATGTTAATTTTGATTTCGGTGTTAACCGTTCTTCAGAACAAACTATTTCTGGTAAATACTCTCAGGCCGATGTTTGGCGTTTAGGTTTAAGCACTAATCTTTTAAGCTCTTCAGATCCAGGTTTTGGCTTAGGCTTATTTGGTACAATCACTTACGTTCGTCAATTTAATACACGCGAAGAATCAATCTGCAATGACCTACCATTTTATAATCCAACAGATAAAGTACCTAGATCTGCCGCTGATTATGATTTAAGCCGTAAAGACGCTTTAAAAGTCGGTGAATTACTTGAGTATGAAACCGAACTAACACTTGGCATCCCTGAGTTTGTTTCAGCATCTTTCTCTGATTTAAAAATTCTATCGCCATTTGCGATGGAAGGTCGATTTAAAGTCCAATTATTCCGTATGACAAAAAATCAAGTGCGCGTTCGTGTTAAAACGATTGATGGCGTGTCTGGCCGTCTTGGTTTCAAATACCGTTTGTTAGGCGGATTACCAAGCTTACTGGCAAAGCGTACAGAAATTAAATTTACGTTACACGAAGTTAGTTTAAATGAGATGAATGTTATCGATACAGTATTTAATTTCGATCCACGATTAGACAAGATCATGATTGCGCGCGGAAAACAAACTTCAGCCCAGCTTTACGATTCGCACATTGCCTCCCTGATGCAAGTTGAATTTAAAAAGACATTCCAAATAGTTGCTGATGCGGCCAAACGAGGTTTACCGTTGTTTGACAAATATCGTGACGAATTAATTAAAAAATTGAGTGTTGTTGTTAACGCTTCAAAAGAAGATGCTCAACGTAAAGACGGAACCGAGTCGTTTTCAGCTTACGGCCGACGCGTTTATTTAATCAGCCAAGCTAAAGCTCGTGGTGTTAACCGCAGTTCTGGTATGAGCGGTAGCTTCTTAAACTTAGCAAAAATCAAAACTTTAAATTACGATCATGAGTCGTTCATGTCGATTACTGAATCAACACATAAAACTAACAACTTCCTATTACACGGTCTTGGTAAGTTCTCTGAGTGGAAAGTTTTAAAACTATTTGGTAAAACATTTGGTGTATCTACAAATTTAATTTTACGGGCTCCAGAAGGAATCAATCCTAAAGATTATGATGCAGCACCCATAAATTCATCAGGCAATGGTGAATCAGGTGTTGATTTCAGCCAATTCAAAGCAACTCCAAAAATTCCTTTAACAGACGTTTACGGTTTACACTTATCTCGTCACTTAAAAGATCAGGATTTTACCGCTGAGGATGCTAGTCGTCTAAAACAAATGTTAAAAGATCAGTTAACTGTTAACATTTTTGAAAAATTGACGTGGTATGCAGCTAAAGATGCTGACGACGACAAAGAAGGTGGCCGCCCAGAAGAGCGCGATGAAGAAAAAATCGTTGATGCTCGTTGGGATGAGTTTACATCTAAAGATCAAAGTAACGTTGAATTAAGTCAAAACATCGTTTTTAAGGATTCTATTTTCAAACGTTACAACCGTGGAACGCCAATGTCGGTTAACGAAATCTCTGCGCGTATCAAAGAAGTCCTCAATAAAAAAGCTGATAACAACGAAGAGCTAAAAGCGACTCCGGTAGCTCTTAAAAGAGAAATGGAAAAAACAGGAGAAGGCAATAGTTCTAGAGACGCTGACGTACTAAGAATGTTAAAAAGCGACCGTCGTTACGTGTTAGCTTTCGCTACTGACATTTCAGAAATCGCTTCTCGTCTTTCTACCATTTTAAATGACACAAATGCTCGCACTCGTTATGAAGAGTACAAACAATTACTTTATAATGAATTATTTATGGAAATTGGTGGAATTATCATGATGTACGTTAACGACAAATCTTTAGCACAAGACGTTGCCGTTAAAATTGTACTTGGCGCTCAGAACCGCGCTCCAATCATTGGTTACTTCCCAAGTAAAGTTGCTTACGAACAGTTAAAAGTTTTCGGCGCAGTTATCGATTACCAAAATCAATTAACTGACCGTTCTTATAACTTAAGTAACTTCTTTAACGAAGCAGGTAACCCGATTTCTTTAAGAGACTTATTATTGAAATCTACAGAGGTCAACTTAGTTGATACTCAAGAAGTAACAGCTTTACCGAACAATTAATTTCGACAAAAAATTCGAATTTCCTGAACGGCCTCACTTCTGAGGCCGTTTTTGTTTCA
>JAYVHE010000307.1:0-10809 GCA_043771495.1 Bdellovibrio sp.
CTCCGATTGTTCACAGTCGTTATTTAGGCCAAGTCACAGGAACGATCATCGCAGAAGCCGCACTTTTTTCGTTAGGGGAATTCCATTTTGCATTTGATAATGTTTTTACAAAAGTATCTGTCCTACCAAAATTAAGCCGCTCAATTTTATCTGTTGAATAACGTCCCAAAACAAACCAAAAAAAGTTATTAATATTGGAACACCTCGCACGTCGTCCTTACAGGACAAGCGAGGTGTTCCATGTTAACAGTAAAACAATCCTTAGATGTATTCCAAGTTATTGGCCCCGGTCGCGGTGGGCAAATTGAAGTTCTTATAACTTGGCAAGAGCGCATATTGCAAATCGGACACTATGCCGTCGGCCCAAGAGTAACCATTGGCTCCAAGACAAATATTAACCTCCCTCTGGGAACCATGGTTCGCAATTTTAATTTGATTGAAAGTCATGCGGGTCAGGCTTATGTGAATCTACCTTTTGAAACAAAAAATATTTTGCAAAAAGACAATCAGCAAATTCAGTTAACCGAAACCACGTATCGGCTGCAACAGAATGAAGTGGTTTTTATTTCTTTTAGAAACAATATCCACTTGGCTGTTCGGTTTGCGCCGTTGACTAAGCAAGTCACTCTGGCACCAATGTTATTCTCGGCCTCTGAGTACACGGCCATGCTGTCGGCTCTGATTTTAACATCGTTAACGAGTTTAATTGTTTCCATACTATCTCCAAAGATTAAAAAAGAAGATGAATTTTCTGGGCGCGTTGTTCAAGTGATGTTTGAGCCGCCGCAGCAGGTTGTAATAGCGGAAGAAAAAATTGTGCAGGAAACAATTCAGAAACCAAAAATAATGCGTCCAAAGGTAAAAAAGTCAGTAGATAATCTCGATGTTTCTAAAATGGGATTAGTGTCCGTGCTCAGTACGGAAGGAATCAGAAAAAAAATGGATCAGGCCAATGCCGGAAGTGCCGAGCTGATCGGAATCGGTGAGGCTGCAACGGGAACTTCGGAAGTAAAAGATAATCAATCCGGAGACGACTTAGGAAAAAAATTTAAAAATACCGGAGTTGGCGGAGCAGGAACCGCCACTGTAGGAATTTTATATCTAAAAACGGATCGGGCAGGTTTAGGAGTTCTCGGACAAGAAACTGATTTTGGAGTGAAAGAGCCAACTGGAATCACCATCGGTGGGGGCGAAGAAAATTTTATTGGTACCATTGACCGAGCCGCAGTACGTCGTGCTGTTCAAAGTCATTTGCCGGCCATAAAACATTGTTATGAGCGAGAGTACAAAATGAATTCAAGGCTCGAAGGCAAGGTCGTCATCGCGTGGGAAATCCATAAAACCGGTTTAGCCGAAAATGTCCGTGTCGTTGGCTCTGAATCGACAATGAACAATCATGTCGTCGAGCAGTGTGTGCGATCAGTCATTGAAACCATTCGTTTTCCTGAGCCACCAGAAGGGGCCGTGGTCGAAGTCACGGGGTTTCCTTTTGTTTTTTCAGGAATGAAATAACACAGTTAAAAATTTTCTCTTGTCTGAAAATCACACGTGTCGGTAGAATAGCGTCATGGCTCATGATGTAAAAAATGTAGTTTTTGATTTGGGGGGAGTGCTGATCGATTGGAATCCCAGATACCTTTATAAAAAAGTATTTTTCTCGCCGCAAGCGATGGAGCATTTTTTAACGAATGTTTGCAATCAAGAGTGGAACGAGAAACAAGACGCTGGTTGCAGTTTCGCTGAAGGTATTACTGAGCTGGTTGCAAAATTTCCTCAATTTAAAAAAGAAATTGAGATTTACGATACCCGTTGGGACGAGATGCTCAACGGGCCAATTCCACCCGTGGTCCAAATGTTAGAAAAAATCAGTGCAAAGAAAAAACATCGCCTGATAGCGCTGACCAATTGGTCTAAAGATAAATTCCACGTTGCTGAAAAAAACTTTCCATTTTTAAATCTTTTTGAAGGCATTGTAGTGTCTGGAAAAATTGGATTAAAAAAACCAGATCCGCAAATATTCCAACACATGTGTAAAACGCACGCCATGGTGCCACAACATACGGCGTTTATTGACGACTCACTCGTCAACATAGAGGCTGCAGCTCAACTCGGGTTCAGAGTTATACACTACACAACCCCTGAAGAATTACAGACTCAGCTTAATCAAATTGGAATTATCTAGTTTTTATTTATTCCCAAATAATTTTGAAAACATTTTTTTAAGATCTGAATTTGAAACTAATTTAGAATTATCTATAACCAAGTCCCAATTTAAGCTGACTCGCGCTGCTTTTTCATTGATTGATTTGAGCAGCTCGTCTGAAACTGCAATGTGTGCTTTTGTATCTCGCTTTTTAATGCGGTCATAACAGGTTTCTAATGGCGTCGATACATTAACCAATAAAACTTTGTATTTTGAACGTAATCGTTCTAAGACGACATAAAAATACTCATGGGCACCGGTATTTTCGAACGATACTGCATTTTCTAAACTTAGAATTCGATCAATCGCAACTTCTTCAAGCTGAAATCCCTCAATGATTAAATCGTTTCCTGATAACTGCGACTTCGGAATATTCTCAAGTCCCATTTTCTCGACGTTTAAAAATTTAATTCCACATTCGTTTTCTAAGGCTTGACCCGTATGTGTTTTGCCAGCACCTTTCGGGCCAATAAGTGCTATTACGATTTTAGTTTTATTTTCTGTTGCCATTGTATTTACACTTAACCATATTATTAAACATGTGGAACAAGCAAAGTTTTAATACATCAATCAAAGTTATTATTCTGACTTTGTGTGGTTGCTTCCTGCAGGCCCAAAGTCAGCGGGATGTTCATTCTAAACCGGTGTGGGACTGTGCTTCGTTAGAGAATTCTTTACCCAAAAAATACGAATTAAAAATTTACCGACGTAGGGGTGATCAACGGTTTCAATTTGTTTTCGTCCAAATTAAGCCAAAACGCATTATGATGGCCGATATCGCTGAAGAAATGGAAAAGGTCGAGGGCGATGGGCTGCCAACAACAACGCGTCCAAGTAAAATGCTATTTTCTTTTTCGATCGATAAATCAAAAAAAATTAAAAATGGTTATACGGGGTCGTTGGTTTTAGATCAAACTTATGACTTAAGAAACCCATTTAAATTCCCAGTCGAAAATCCACTTCTACTGAAATGCACGCCGATTAAATAGGAATCAATAGTGCCATGAAAAATAATTATAACATCCTCACAGGAGCGCCCGGGGTTGGAAAAACCACTTTAATCGAAGAGCTGAAAAAATTAAATATTCATTGTATTGCTGAGCCGGCTCGGCGAGTTTTAGCAAATCAGCGTGCAATTTGTGGCGAAGCTCTTCCCGAGAAAAACCCTTCGTTATTTTGTAAAAAACTGTTTGAGCAGTCTGTTCGCGACTACAATGCGCTTCAGAATAACAGTGATTTAATTATTTTTGATCGGGGAATTGCCGACACGATTGCTTATGCGGGATGTTTTAAATTACAGAGTTCCCACTATGAAAAGGCTGCGCAAAACTATCCTTACAATAAAAATGTGTTGGTGTTGCCGCCGTGGGAAGAGATCTATTCGACGGATGACGAGCGAAAAATGAATTTTTCGCAAGTTTGTGAGTTTCACGAATTAATTTGTAAAGCGTATCAAAAATTAAATTACAATTTAATTGAAGTCCCGCGCTCCTCAGTTCAAGAGCGCGTGCAACTAGCGAAGGTACTTTTGAATTTCTAAGCGTAAAGGTTCGTAGCCGAGTTCTTCTAATTTAGAACCATTTACAAAAAATGTTGGCGTTCCATTAACTCCTAAATTTTTTCCGTCTTCAGCGTCTTCCATAATCAGCTGGTCAAATTTTCCGGCTTGGGCATCGGCCATAATTTTTTTCATATTTAAACCCAGTGGTTTCAAAATTTCTGGAATTAAATCGGGGCGCGGTTGGTGATGATTGGCCCACTGGCTTTGAGTTTCGAACAAAATATCTAAAGTCTCCCAATATTTTCCTTCGGCGCGAGCGCCTTCTAAAATATTAGCCACTAATTTTGAATTACCATGGTAAGGCATGTAGCGAACAACCACGCGCAAATCTTTTTCGAATTCTTTAACGATTTTTTTAACGTAAGGATTCATTCGTGCACAGGATTCGCACTCAGGATCCAAATACTCAACCAAAGTGACACGCGCATTTGCAGGTCCTTTGGTGATCGAATGCGGTTTAACAAGCTGACTTGTATCTGCGGGCACTACACGAAAGTTATTTTGTGCCGCCGCGGGGGGAGCTTGAGCCGGTGCAGTTGCAGTGGCAGATTTTGAATCTGGTGCAGGCGTCATGTTTTTTAAGACGACAAATCCGCCGGCAAAAAGTCCTACGATAACAATTGCAATAATAAAAGCCTTATTTTTCATGAATGTTCCTCTATTCGATTCGATCGAAGTTCTAAAAAGTTTAAAATAATTAAAGTTAAAAAGGCACCTAAAGATAATAAAGGTATTGTAATGAAACCTAAATAATTAACTTGCTGGGCAGTGCAAGGGGCGGTCTCGTTACAAGGTACGATAATCTCGATGACTTTATAATAAATAAGATTGTGATAAACGGAAATAATAAAACCCAACCACGCAAACGGCGTAATCATTTTATTTGTGTCTTTCGAATTAAGATAAATTCCAGTTAGAACAATCAGCGCGATCGGATACATTAAAATGCGCTGATACCAACACAGATCACAGGGCGGGAACTTTAGAATTTCGGAAAAAAATAAACTCCCGAACAAGGCGCTCAGCGAGATCAAAAATTGGAGTAATAAAAGTGGTCTCATAGGACTAGTATTACCAAGACGAAGGCCGTGGTAAAGAAAAACATTTTTAATGTATTTTTTAGAGCGTTAAATTTAGACTAAGTCTATTAATTGAGTAGCAATTCATCAGTTGTCATAGAGTATAGGTCCTATCTGATCGTTATTCAAAATTCATCGACTCTGGGATGACACCATTTTCAAAAAATCGTGTATCTCCGAAAGCATTAATCGATTGATTTGCTGTGCTGCCGTCGACTTTGGTGAATGGTAATGAACCCGATACATGAACCACGTAGCTTCCATTATTTTGAGGTACTAGGATTGAATATCTGACGCTTGAATAACAATTCAATATCTCGGTACCGTCGTTGTGTGAACGAATAAAAAGGCCGGGTTTAGGTGGATCAAAACATACATACCCGTGATAGCGCTGATCGAATAATTGAAAGTCCGCCGTTGGGGATATCGCTTGCCCTGCGGACTTATCGGTGACTAAAAATTGTAAAGTTCTACCAGTGGCATCACCCACTTGGAGGCTATAGCGTTTATGTCCGGCGGATCCACCGTGAAATTCAGTAGCTGCTAATAGTTTAAGTCCAAATCCTGTTTTAACCAAATCATAAAAGACCAATCTATTTTTAGATTCTGGCATCTCAAAACATGTTGGTAAGCTGCATGTATTTGAAGCCAGCACCTGGGCTTCGACGGATTGAGCTGGTAAAGACGGCGAAAATGATTGTCCCAACTCAACACGCGATTGTCGAGTTCCAACCATCACCATCGACGATGAACAATTCATGTCCGAGTTAATTAAAGCATCTTCGGCTTTGGTATGATCTAAGCACAAGTGGCGTTTTTCACCATCGACAAAACGTGCGAACACATAGCCATTTTTGGCCAAAGTAAGGCGAACGTTCATATGGCGACCCGGGTTGCCATTTAAATAATTCTGTACATTCACCACAACATCTTTTTCAGACAGTCGACTGACTTCTTTAACTTTTAAGGATACGCCAATTTGATTGGTAAAAAAAACCTTTTGCTCAGCCGTTTCCACACAAGATTGACTTTGGCAAACTGAAATTTTTCGAACTGCATTCGTCGATTCATCAACTGGCGGATTAGAAATCGGATTATTTTCCGTTGGCGAATTTGCCGTTGGATCAACCGAAGATGCACTTGTTGTTGAAGTGTCTGAGCCAAATTTGGTTTGAGTACAATTTTGAAAAAATGCGAATGATGTAATTAAGATAGCTGTACAAACGACTGCGATTTTTTTAGAAGTATTCAATCGGCCTCCGGGCTTTTCGTAAATATATTATCGGACAGTAAAGCCAACGGCTAAATACATGGAATAAGAATAAACAAATAAATGGCTTAAGAACTCGATTCGAATCCTTAACGTCTCATGTTGAAACAAATCTAGTAGAAGCATCGATCATTTATCAGTAGTGATCCTAGAATCACTGCTGATTTTGCGGTAAACCGTCAGTGATGTCGTAATAGTTGCCTTTGTCGGCCACAAAAATATGACGAATTAATTTGGTTTGGGTGAGAGTATCAAAAGATCCCATGGCAATTGCTGTCCAATCTTTAAAAACTGTAACAGCAGATCTGGGAACATCCGTCGAAGCTTCAAAATGACCGGAATGTTTTCGGCATTTTTGACAATGACACGCGGTCGGTGCTGGTAATTTATTGGATCATGATTATTTCCAATGGAAAAGGCTTTGTTTTTACGCAAAAGCCCTTTCTATTTTACAATTAAATAAAATCTCCTGGTCCTTACAAAGAGTATTCGTTAAACCCCTTTTTCCTGAGAAAATTCGCGATGATGAGGGGATTTGTGAGAGTCATTTTTTGTTTAGTTTTTTCGACATTAATTTGGTCTTGCTCATCATCAGATAATTTTTCATCTAAAGATTCAAAATTAAATTCAAACTTAGAAACGGCCGCAGTTATTTACAACGAAGACGGTCGCAAAGATTACTTCGAAGTCAGCGATGGTTCCCTGATCGAACTGGCGCGCTCGACCGCCGTTTTTATTGAAAACGAACACTTGCAGGCCGATCATCAAGCGGATTGTTATCATTTAAAACACGAACCCGCAAAATTGCCCATGTGTCCCGGTGAAAAATATATTTCGCAGCCTCAATGGGGATTTTGCTCAGGCTCCTTGGTCGCCCCCGATGTTATTTTGACAGCCGGGCACTGCGTAGCTAACGTTAATGAGTGCGCGATGACTAAAATTGTTTTTGATTATCAAGTGCATGATAAAGACGAACAATTCAAAAAATTTAAATCCGAACAGGTTTTTTCCTGTAAAGAGATCATCTATCGCACTGAGCAAGCTCAAGGTGCCGACTTTGCTCTGATTCGTTTGGATCGTCCAGCCCTGAACCGAACGGCTTTAAAATTTGCTGATTCGGCTATTGTTTTTAAAGATCAATTGCTGATTATCGGCTATCCCCTGGGCTTACCGTTAAAATTTGCTTTTGATGGTAAGGTTCGAAGCGCCCTAAATGATAAATTCTTTGTCGGGGAAGTCGATACGTTCACTGGCAACTCCGGGTCGCCTGTGTTTAATCAACAAACTTTAGAGTTGGTTGGGGTTTTGTCTCGCGGTGAAAAAGATTTTGTTCATAAAAATTCGTGTTTGGTTACAAAAGTTTGCAAGGGTGAATCCTGTCGTGGCGAAGACATTACCCGGATTTCTGAAGTCCAAAAAATTTCGGCATTCAAACAGCTTTGGTAAGTTACTTTGTGGTTCAGTGTGCCAATAGAATTGCATTGACCCCATTGGGTGCCGAACAAATAATTAAACCATGACACTTAATAAATCATTTGCAGTCGGGCTGAATTTCAGTCTGGGTGTTGGACTATCCTTTTGCGTTTTAGCCAGCCACGCAGAAGTCACCTTAGATAGCCAGCAGGCGGTGCAGTTTGCGGTCGAAAACTCTCCTGAATTTAATTCTATTAAACAGCGTCTTGCCATTGCTGACCTTGAAGAGAGTTCGGCCTTTTATAGATTTTTCCCCTCATTAGATTTAAATGCCGTGCACGGAATCGAAGACTCTGATCCACGACTAGCGACCTTAGGAACTGGGGCTCCGTGGGCTAGTCGCACGACGTTGAGTTTAACGCAAAGTCTTTATGACAATGGCGAAACCAATTCAAAGTATAAAATTGCAAAACTAAATAAAGAACAAGCCCTACTCAATTTTAACGAGCAAAAAAATAAATTGGCCTTAGATATCATGGTGCAGTTTCTTAATTACTCGCTCAATGTAAAGCTCGTCGATATTCAAGAAAAACAGTTTTCAATGATGACTCGACAGTATCAGTCTGTTTCAAAGGATTTTTACCAAGGGGTAAAAACCAAAAAGGATTTTTTACGATTTAAAACTCAGGTCAATCGCATTGAAATCGATTTAGCAACGGCAAAAACGGGCTTAGAAAAATCACGATTGGCGCTTTTAAAGTTGCTGGGAGCAGCAAGTGATTCCAATGAATCCTATACATTTGTTCCGATTGATTTGGAAAAAATAAATGATCCCATTTCAAACAAAGCCCTAACGACAAAAAACCATTACATGTATCGTTATGCCGATTTGCAAAGGTCCATAAACGACCTCAATTACAATTTGATTGGGCGAAAAAACTGGCCAGAGCTTTTGTTTACGGCGGGTGCCAGCTATGGCAGTAGCCAGTACGTCAATTCAAATCAAAGCTTTTCAGACAACGATGTGGTCTCGTGGAATGCACTGATCACTTTAAAGTATAATTTTTTCGATTGGGGTGTTCGTTCGCGTGACGCTGATGTGGCTTTTTTAAAAAGCAAAATACAAAATAACGACCTGCAAGTTAGCTTATTGGGAATTGACTCCATTGTTAAAGAATTAAAATTAAATACTCGTCAAGCTCAGCGCAATTTTGGTCTGGCGAAAGATTTATTAAAATTAGAAAAAGACAATTTGGGATTTTTACAAACTGAATATCGAAATGGTAAAGTCCAGTATTTAGATTTAGTCACCGGCTACGACAACTTAGCCGATGCCGAATTTAAATTCTATAGCGCTGCCAGCGAATTCGAAAACATTCGTTATTTAACTCTTTATCACCAAGGACTCCTTTATGAAGAAATACTTAAGTAATTATTTTCTGGTCGGTATTTCTGTGCCGATTTTGGCGCTGATTATATTTTTTGTTTTTTTTAACCAAGCTCCAACCGCGGCCGAAAAAAAAGCACTTGGTGAAGCCAAAATTCAAGACTTAGTTCAACGTGTAACTATTGCAGGAACGGTTTCGCCCAGTCGCAAATCAATTATTACGGCACCTTACAATGGTTACGTAAAAAAACTTTTTGTAAAAGTCGGCGATGTCGTCAAACAAGGAGATCCCTTAGTAGCGGTCGCGCAGTCATTGCAATCGGGTGATGGTAATTTTCCGCTACGTTCACCGTTTAATGGAACTGTCGTCCAAGTCGAACGGTCTGAAGGAGAATTCGTTCGTGAAAATGACTCCAAAGAATTTATTTTGCGAATCGATGATACCGACAAGTTATTTGTCTTAGCCAACACCTCTGAAATTGATCGCGTAAAAATTAAAGAAGGCCAAGAAGCTGTTATTCGAATTTCGGCAGTGCCGGATAAAAATTTTAAAGGTGTGATCCGAGAATTGTCATTGGCTGCGCGTGATAAAGACCAATGGAGTCGTTCGCAAGTTTCAGATTTTCCAGTGAAAATTGAAATTATTGATAAAGACGAAATTATTAAGCCGGGCATGTCAGCTGTTATGGACGTCATCACGGCTAAAAAAGAAAATGTCTTAATGCTACGTCATGAATATATTCGCCGCGAAGGAGAAAAGTACTTTGTAATGACCGCGTCTAATAAACGCAAAGACATTACTGTTGGTTTACAAAACGAAGAGGGTTTTGAAGTGCTCAGTGGAATTTCTGCAGGCGAAAAAATAAAACAAATTGATTTTACGGAAATTCAATCGGAATAAGTGCAGTGAATTTATTGGAAGTTACTGATCTCAATTATTCCTACACCCACGACGGCCAAGAAACCCCGATCTTGCGGGGACTTACGGTCAAAATTAAGGCGGGAGAATTCGTCGCTATTCAGGGTCCATCCGGATCAGGAAAATCCACACTATTGTATTTACTCGGATTACTGACTGAGCCAACCTCGGGAAAAATTAAACTTTTCGGCGAAGACGTCACCCATTTATCCGCCGATGAGGTTTCTGAAAAACGCAGCCAAAATATTGGTTTTATTTTTCAACAATTTCATTTGCTACCCAAGACCAGCATACTTGATAACGTTTTACTTCCCATGCAGTACTACTCAGAAGCTCCGGATTGGGATGAAGCCGAAGTCCGAGCAAAAAAATATATTGATCTTCTTGGGCTTTCGACGCGAATAGAAAACCATCCTAACCAACTTTCGGGCGGGCAGCAGCAGCGGGTGGCTATCTGTCGGGCGCTCATGAACGATCCTGATCTCATTTTGGCCGACGAGCCAACGGGTAATTTGGATTCAACTTCGGCCGCGCAGATTCTAGAAATCTTGCAAAATCTGAATCGCGATTTTAATAAAACGGTCATTATTATTACTCATGATGATGAAGTCGCGCGGCGGTGCGACCGGATCATTCGAATTAAAGATGGCCAAATCGTTCAGGATTCTAAACCCAGCGATCCCCATGAAATCGCCGAAGAGCCGCTTTCCCAGATTCGTCAGTTGGAGAAAAAATTAGCGACACAAATTCAAATATCTAAATGGGATCAGTTCCGGCGCAACTTAGATTTGTTTTTTCAAAATGTTCCGGCGGCACTCAGTAATTTAAAATCTCATAAAACTCGAACCGCGCTAACAATGATTGGAATTTCAATTGGAATCGCGGCCGTGCTGTCGATGATCACCTTAGGGGAATTTACCAAAAATAAAATTTTAGCCGGTTATTCAGACCTGGGCGCAAATTCAGTAATGATTTAC